>SXSK01000395.1 GCA_005793375.1 Verrucomicrobiales bacterium
CATATTCACTTTCAGCAGGGTCGCTATACCTGCTGTGCATCAACGACTTAAAAAGATTCCTTCTGTTCAATTTAACGTTATATAATTATGACATTATTACATATTATAACGACTCGCTTACCTTGTCTGATACACCATGACTTTATTGTGCCAATAGCCGCTAGTGCATGCTGGCGACGCAGAGACAGGCGATCGGGACTGATACGTGGGAGGAGCGCTATCGAACGCGTCTCGCCTGTCCTGGATGGCAAAGCGATCGAATGGCATTGGGACTGATCCAAGATATCCGGCTGGGAGCCCAAATTGGTCTGACCTTGGCGTTCAGTTAGAGGATTCATTTCGAGTGTGCACTTCACAATACGTGTAACGTTCAGGTCGATTTCGAAAGGGGCACGGTACCCTCTCAAAGTCCGCTGACCATGCTGCTGTTCACGACAAACGCTCATCCACTAAAGGGGGAGCGTTCAGGAATTGATTCCCAATGCATTCCTGGGCATGTGACAGTGGAGCAATCCAATAAACCTCTCTTGCGCACAGCCAATCAGTGGTCAAATCGCAATTTGTTTCGATAGCTTGGCACACCAGTCATATCCAAATAATGCATTGCCTGAAGTCGATCCGCTACACGAGCGTCGAATCGGGTTACCCAATCTGACTTTTGGTAGTTCGAATTCACCAACAGCCATTTGTGTTCGCACACTTCGAGGACACGTCGAAGTCGGCTGGTAGCTTGCTGGCTCTTAAACCGATCCGACTCGGAGCCTACATCGTCTAGCACCACGACCTCAGCGGAACAGATTTCGTAACGCACGTCCTCGAATGAGGCCTCATTATCCCTCTCGGAGACCCGAGCCCAATCGATCCATATCGCCTTGGGCGGATTCGGCCAATGCCTTTCGCGGTACAAGTCAATGGAATGCGATTGAATGAAGGACACGATGCGTTTTCCCGCGTGGCTCTTGCCTGTTCCAGGGCTACCGGCGATGACAATTTGGATCCCCTTTTCCCGTTTATTTAAAGCGGCCCTGCGAATGAACCATTCAATCCATTTTGCCAAAGTGACCACCTTTGGGTGGTGGGTTTCGTCGAGCTTGATGATTTTTTGCCGCCATTCAGGATTTTCTTCGAGGTTAAGCTGGAGGACCACCTTGGCCGTCGCCAACGGCCCGGGCTTGGAATTCTCTGTTCCATTCATCGAATCCAGCAATTCCTGCGTTACGGGGATTCCCATTCGTTCCATGGCCGCTCGAATCTCCTTGTCCATTGACTCTGCCTTCACGTTGTTTGGTTGGTTGCTCTCGGTTTGCATAGTAACTATCGAACTTTGTGCGGTTAAAAAGGGTTTCAGGTCTCAGGTAGTTGCTCATCTTCGGGTCGGACTTCCACAATTCGACCTGTCTCCGAAGCATTCGCAGAACTCCCTCGATCGTGACGCCGTCCTCCTCTAGGCGTCCGGCAATCATCAAGAGGTTTGCCTCAGTCTCCCTGAACTGACGTCCACAGAGTTGGTTGAGGGCAAGCAGCACTGGCTTGGCAGTCTCCAATCTTGCCGCCTTCCTAGCGTTCAAATCAGTCGGGGCAGGTTTGCCTTCGACCTTAGACTGGGATGCTGACTGTGCCTCCACAGCGCTGGGGCAACTTGCTTCCATTCGAGCACGGCTTGATGGATCGCCAAGGGACACAACGTCCGGTGGAGGCAGAGCCGAACCGGACATAATATCGCATGCGCCTCCGCCTCCGAGCGCGGATGACGGGCATGTGACAGGCAACTGGCCGTCATCTGCCCGACAGTTGACCGCCATGTGCCCGTCATTTGGCTGACAGTTGACTGACAATTGACCGTCGTCTGCCTGACATTTGACGGTAACATGCCCGTCATCGGGTGGCATCCAATCGGCGGGCTGCCCATCAGGCGCTGGGAACTTTGAGACTCCTGCTCGGAGTCTTTGCTGGAACTTGGGAATGGCTAGGTACTTTCCAGCTCCTGAGCTGTACGTGTAGATCAGGCGTCGAGCGCTCAATTCCAAAAGCCATTCACCTACTGAACTCGAATTCAGATTTTCGGCGAGTGGGAAACAAGCGGCTTTTACCAACTTGGGGTTGGCGTGAAATCGTCCGTAATCATCCGCCTTCAACAGTAAACGAACGAATGTGCGCTCTGCCTCTGCCGATAGGTCGTCGAATAAAATGCTGTCGGTAAAATCCCTAAGAAGTCGTGTTGGCATTGAAGAATCTCCGATTTGGCTCCATTTAGACTGTGGAAGTTCGTTTGAGGTCGGTCACGATTTGCGCCAATTCCAAGCATGGGATTGCGCCCTGTTCCGCCATCCGATCAATCGACTCATTCGACCAGTGGCCTCGGCGAGTCCGGCAGGAGATAAACCGCACCGGCGTGCAAGTGTCCTAACTGAAGGATTGCCTTCGAAGCGCCCTGGATTTAGGACCCATCCCAATGCGATGAGATCTAGCCCGACCCGCTTCAGGTTGATCCTGGATCCGTCAACATCCGTGAGCAGTAAATCCAGTATCTTTCGAAGCACGACGAGGTCTTTGGCCTCTGCGGCATAGTGTTCCTTTTCCTCCCCCAATCGGTCCGAAAGTGTCACCCAATCGAAGCCCTGGCTCACGTTCACGATTGGATCGCTATGGTCGACATACTGCTTGCTGAACTCAGGCTTCATCGACATCCCCCTTTCCGTTCCGCTCGCAGGGCTGCGACTCGACGACTAAACCTTTCACTGGCAAGGTATTCTTGCACCTCCGTGAGACGGTATCGTTTCGCTCCCCCAATCTGGTGCCCAGGCACCTTCCAACGTCGAAGTGTGGTCACGCCGAAGCCAAGGGCTCGGGAAAGGCCGCGCAGAGATTGGTATGGCTCGGACTTGGGCAATTCACCCCTCAAAAGCCGAAGCGCTCCTTCACGCCGAATGGGCGGGGCCGTCATCGCCGCCGACAGGATGTCCTCGAGGCTGGTCATACCCCTACCTCCCAAGTCTCAATGCAAAGCTCTTTGGCGATCGCCTCCTTCAACCACTCCTCTGGGTTGGCCCTACCAGTCTCGATCTTGGTAATTTGTGACTCGGAGCAACCAACGCGTCTGGCCAAATCCAGCTGACGAATCCGCAATCGCTTCCGAGCGTCCCGCATCAGTCCGCGCCTATCTGTCGGCGCATTCTTCTTCGCCGATTCCGCTGGGCGTTGGCTTTCTTCGGTTGAGTTCATCGTGAAAAGCGGTCTTTTGGAGTAGTTACTACTACGTGTGAGAAGGAGATCAGCCTTGGATCCGAGCGATGGAAGGAAGTTGACTAAGGAGTCGGTTGGAGGGGTTCCGACGAGCACCAGACAAGAGGTGGCAGGGTGCGTTTGTTTGGCGTTTAGGCTCGATTTGGTGACGCACTTGACAAAGTTTGGGCCTCAAGCGGCTTATAAATGGATATAGCGCGGATGAAAGCTTCGACCCATCGGCATCCGTTGCGTCAGACGACAATTTCGTGCGCTGGACGCCGTTGGTGGCAACGTCGGTAGAGAGGGGTGAACTTTCGGGTACGGAATCGCCACACGGGCACAGCGAGAAGGCGATGGTCGTCGCTCCGTATAGGGAATTGATCTGCAATGCAGGCCGGCAACTGGCGGCGCAGGAATTTTGGTTGCCAACAATTAGCAGCGGCGTGGCCGGGGTCCCGCGCGATCCCGCGTTCCGAACAACAATTGGTCTGCTGCGAAGGGAGTCGTATCTTGAACTCTCGGTTGCCCAATCAGCGACGCGCTCCTGCGCTAACGGCAACCGTTGATCGAAATGATTGGCCGCCTCCGGATGAATACTGGAGGTGGGCAATCCTTGGACAGCCTGGAATTGGTAGTGCCCGACAACGCCGCGAAGATTTGTGCTTTTGGACGTTCGGGATTTGTACCCCTCGAAGGCTACTGATACTTGATTGCTGGCATTGCTCAAAGCGCCGACACCCTCGTCTCCCAGCTGTGTCCGCGTAAATGCGCAGCTAAATCAAGAATTGCGCGGTTTCTTCGGTCGACCCGGTTTTCGATCAATTCCCATCGAACTGAGTCGTCGCCGTACAGTAGTCCAGTCGGAGCACACACCACAACTCTTCAAGTGCTCCAAAATTTTATCAGGCGGCCACTCGGGGAGCGGTTGACCCATTGGATGTAAGATGCCCGGATTATCCTCGTCAACCCACGCAGAGCCGTCAGTCATGGATTTGAGCAATAGTAGCTCCAAGCCTAGAGAGTCCACAGCACCTTCACCTTTCAATGCTGTAAAGGCTTTACTGAGAGTCAAAAGCTCGTCAGTGTCTCGACGCTCAAAAATATCAATCAGCCAGTCTATCAAAGAGTTCCTCGCATTTTTCTGCATAATTTGCTCGGTCTCTTTGGTTGGGGGATTCCGACGCCATCGAGAGCAATACCGTAGAAAATCAATCACACCACGCGTGCTTGATGAAATCTCTCCCCAGATGGCATTTTCGATCTGGGTAGCTGGGGGTTGATCTGAAACCGCCGCCCACTTTGTCATCGAATGCTTTCGACCTTTTTTCATGATGTCTCAGTTCATTCAGGGCTTATTTCTTTCGAAATCGGGAGGATCACCGCCGTGCTAAAAGAACGAGTTATTCGACCTCGAAATAATCACTGTCGACGTGCTTCAACTCGTAGACCCTCGACCGCGACACGCCGATATTGTGCTGGATCATTAGTTCCGCGAGGCGATCCCCGTCGATGAGGATAACCTTCTGGGAAACCTTCCGTGCGTATTGCACCGCTGTCTTGGCAAAATCGCTGGTGGTGATAAAGACCCCCTTGTTGGCCTGCTGCCCTGCCAAGGCTCCCACGAAGCTTTGAATCTCCTTTCGCCCGACTGTTTGCTGCCATCGCTTGGCTTGGAGATAAATCACATCCAGTCCAAGCCGGTCTTCATTGATAACCCCATCGATTCCCTCATCGTGGGATGCCTTGGTAACCTGCGCAGCCTCCTCTCGGGAACCGCCGTAGCCCATCGCCAGTAACAGATCCAGGACGAGTTGTTCAAATCGGACTGGGTCCATGCTTTTCACCAACTCGAGCAGATCCCTTCGAAGGGCGTTCTGAATCAACTGATGTGCCGCCTCAATGGCTTCTTCCGGTGTGCTGGCATTTGAGGCGGCCAATGTGGGTGGCAGTGCATTGGTGGCTCCTGAAGCGGCGGATTTTGCCGTCCCTGACCCTTCCATCCATTGAGCGAACCCCGGAAACTTCATCAAGAACTCACGGTCAATCACTTTGGGTCTTTGATCGGCAACTTTGCGACCTTGCTCCGTGATCACATACGCACCTCGCTTTGGTTTCTTCAGCAGCCCGGCTCGAAAGAGATCATAGAGAGCCCAGAGGACCCGGTTATTCCACTTCCGCTGAGTTCCACTGGGCAGCATTTCCGCCCTCTCGGCAGCGGTGAGGTCAAATCGACCTGCCAAGGGTTCGTAGAGTTCCGATGTCTTCCAAAGCTTTCCGTCTGACAAAAGCTCCAGAGCTGGCGCCTTGATCTCGTTGAATTCTGGGATAGGCATTACAATCCTTAATGCACGGCGGCGGATGAGATCAAAACGTCTGGTGGGCATCAAGAACTGGATCGAGGTTTGATCGGACGACAATTCTTAAAGGGTTGGGCAAGCAGGTAACGGTCTGAATCGCGTGGGAATCGAGGGCGTTCCCCATTCCATCGTGCCGGGCTCCTTCTTCAATCGGTCAAAATCCATTGCGAAATCCATCCGACAATCCCACCATCGTTCTCGATCCTGATCGCGGAGGGGTACCCTTGGAGCTGACCCGACCGACACCTTCCGCAGTCGCATGAACAAGAATCGTTTGGATGCAAATACCTTTGCAATTCATCCGCAATCTCTGGGAGCTAGTTGCGTCCGTCCCAGGTCGAAAGGCAAAAGTGCCTCATCGGGAGCGAGTGGTAAAAATGGTACTTAAAATGATGACTAACACCGAGTGTCCGACCGTCCGGCGACTGATCAATCGCCCATGTATCGCCGCGTTCACACCTTCTTGTCAGCCTTGGCCTCGGCGATCGGAAACCGAGGCCAAGGTAGTTGATTTAGATTTTAACAACCGTTTTCAAACACGATGAAAACCGTCTGCGACGCCTGTCAGCTTCAGCCCAACGCGCTCTCCATCAAATTGAGCGACCAGATCGAACAGCTCGACGAGTTGATCCACGCCGAGGGCGACGGGACCGCGTATTTCCAGAAGACCTTCATCACCCAGGGCATGCAAGACCTCGTCACCGAGGGCATCGCACGGCTCGCGAGCGTTTCGACGCAGGCCATCTTCCATCTCAAGCAGGCGATGGGCGGTGGCAAAACCCACTTGCTGGTCGGCTTCGGTTTGCTCGCCAAGCATCCTGCCCTTCGGAAGAAATACTGCGGCGGTGATGCCAACTCGCAGATGTTCGACACCGCCCGCGTTGCCGCCTTCAACGGCCGCAACAGCCCCAACCATTTCTTCTGGGGCGAAATCGCCCAGCAACTCGGCAAGCCCGATTTGTTTCAGGAATTCTGGGCCTCCGGTCCGAAAGCGCCGGACGAGAAAGCCTGGCTCAAGCTCTTCGAGGGCAAAGAACCGATCCTCATCCTGCTGGATGAAATGCCACCCTATTTCGAGGACCTCTCCACGCGTCCGATCGGCACTGGCACCGTGGCCGACATCGCCACCCGTGCATTCGCCGGACTCCTGACCGCCGCCGGCAAGAAAGCGAACGTCTGCGTTGTCGTTTCCGACCTCTATGCTGCTTACCAGACCGGCGGTGCGCTCATCATCAAGGCACTCGAAAATGCGAAACAAGAATTAGGACGCGGAGAGCGCCACATCACCCCCGTTGACCTCGCGGCCAACGAAATCTACGACATCCTCCGCAAACGCCTTTTCACCCAGCTTCCCGACAAGGCGGAGATCGACGACATCGCCGACGCCTACGGCAAGAAACTGGAGGAAGCCTCCAAGTCCAAGGTCGCCAATCGCGGCGCGGAAGCCATCGCCGACGAAATCGCCGCGACCTATCCGTTTCACCCGCGACTCAAAAACGTCATCGCGCTGTTCAAGGAGAACGAACAGTTCAAGCAGACCCGCGGCCTCATCGAACTCGTCTCACGCCTCCTGCGCTCCGTCTGGGATCGTAAGTCGAACGACGTTTTCCTCATCGGCCCCCAGCACTTCGACCTGTCCATCGCCGAGGTGCGCGACAAGCTTACCGAAATCTCCGGGATGCGCGACGTCATCGCCAAGGACCTTTGGGATGCGCAGCAATCCGCCCACGCGCAGGTCATCGACTTGAGCACCGGCAAGGAAGCCGCCACCCAGGTCGGCTCGCTCCTGCTCACCGCCAGTCTTTCCACCGCGGTCAACGCCGTGAAGGGCCTCACCACCGCCGAGATGGTCGAGTGTCTGGTGTCACCGTTGCGCGAGCCGTCCGAGTTTCTCGAATCGTTCCAGCAGCTCGATGAGAACGCGTGGTATATCCATCACACACCGGAAGGCCGCTACTACTTCGACCGGCAGGAGAACCTCACCAAACTGCTCCAAAGTCTCGCGCACGATGCCCCGGAGAATCAGGTAGACGACCTCATCCGCCATCGCCTTCGCGACATGTTCAAGCCCACGCGCAAGTCCGCATACGAAGAAGTCCTGCCATTGCCCAAGCTGGGGGATGTTGCCGACAAGGTCCGCAAGCATCGTGTCCTGCTCATCGTCAGCCCAGACTCCAAGATTCCGCCCGAGGAGGTGCAGAAATTCTTCGACGGCCTCAGCCAGAAAAACAACCTCTGCGTGCTTACCGGCGACAAAACCGCGATGGGCAGCGTAGAGAAGGCGGCGCGACAAGTTTATGCCGTGCAAAAGGCGGATGGGCGCATCCCCAAGGGCCACCCGCAGCGCGATGAACTGGAAAAAAAGCAGCAATCCTACGAGCAGGATTTCAATTCCACCGTCCTCAACCTCTTCGACAAGGTCCTCTTCCCCATCCAACGGGCGGGCAAGCCGTCGCAGCTCGCCGGGAAGCCTCTCGACTCAGGAAGGGACCAGACCAAGCCCTTCGATGGCGAGGCCCAGGTCGAGAAGACCCTCACTTCGCATCCGCTGAAGCTCTATCTGGATGTGGAAAAGGACTTCGACCCCATCCGCGATAAATCACAGGACCTTCTCTGGCCCGAAAATCAGGACGAGGCCCGATGGTCCGATGTCGCCGACCGCTACACAGAGCAGGCAGGCATGCCATGGCTGCCGCCCAAGGGACTCGACACGCTCAAATCCATCGCCTGCAATCGTGGTCTTTGGGAAGACCTCGGCAACGGCTACGTCACCAAGAAGCCGAAAAAGAAGCGCACTTCCGTCCAGGTCATCGCCGAATCCGAGCCGGACGACAAAGGCGAGGTGCGCCTGCGCATCAACGCACAGAATGCCGGGCCCGCCCCACGCATCCACTACGCCGAGGATGGCCCCGTCAACGAGAAGAGTCCGCAGCTCAAGGACCAGTTCCTAACCACCAAGGCCCTCCGGGTAAACTTTCTCGTCGTCGACCCCTCCGGCCAATACGAATCCGGCGACGTCGTCACCTGGTCGAACAAGATCGTCCTCCGCAACAACCTCAAGGAAGACTCAGGGAAGCGCACTGTCGAGCTGCTCGCTGCCCCTACTGGCAAGATTCGCTACACGCTGGGCGGCGAGGAACCCCGTGAAGGGGTCATGTATGACAAGCCGGTTGAGATCGGCGACGGCGAGGCGCTTGTGCGCGTCTTCGCGGAAGCAGGTGGTCTGGAGGCCAAAGCCGAGTTCCGCTATCCGGCCAAGGGCAAGAAAGGCGTGCAGGTCGACGAGGTGAAGCCTGGCCGCCTTGTCTCGCGCACCGGCCGCAAGCTCGATTCCCGCAGCAAGACCTTCGAGGGTCTTAAACAGGCTGCCGACAAGACGGTGGAATTCGAGGGAGTCGTCATCACCGTCGGTCAAGGCAATCAGATGGTCGGCGTCACCGTTGGCGAGGTTCGCGTCAACGCGACGTTCATCGAAGACATCCTCAAGACCGTCCTGGAGAAGTTTGAGGCGACCACCCCGGTCACCATGACTTTCCGTAAGGCGCACTTTAATTCCGGCCACGACCTCAAGGATTTCGCCGAGAAGCTCGGCTTCGAACTCAACCCAGGCGACGTCGAGCAATGACCGAAAAGCTCCAGTTCGTGGACTTCGGCGCACCGGACAAGTTCGGCGCACACCTGTTTCGCGTCGAGATCCCGGCAGTGCGCACCGAGGGGGTCCGCATCGTGGAGGATTTCGGCTATCGCGGGCTGGAGGGCGGAGTCCCCAAGGATGAAGACCGTGCCATCCTCCCCCGCGCCGTTTGGTCCGGTATCGCAGACATCGCCCGGCGCGAGTTCAATGACCGGCTCAAGATTGCCAAAGTTGCTACCGGCCGCTGGCACACCGGCACCAACTTGGTGGACCGTCTGCTTGGCAAGGAACTCTGTGTTCTCGCCTGGGCCGCCGAGACGGCCAACGACGACCAGCTTCCCGTGATTTGTAGCAAGTGGGCCGCGCTTCGTCCCGAGGAACGCTGGTGGCTCTTCTCAATGACCGTCGCCGAGGCTGGCCTGCCCGAGGACACTCACCGCGGCTGGCGACGCGCCTTGTTCCTGGCTTTGTCTGACGGCGAGAAACCGCCCGATGGACGCAAACGCCGCCGCCCGGTCGAAAGCGACCTCTTCAGCCTGCCGCTGTTCAAAACCTCCAAATGAGCAATTCTGTCAAACCGTTCGCCCTCAAAGACGCCCCCGCGCTCATCGAGCGGCTCCTGCCTGTTCAGAAGCTCTCGGCTGAGGCATTTAAGGAACGAATGGCAGGCTCGGCTCAAGCTCTGACAGCCTTGGGCAACTTCTGGAAAGGAAGGAAGCCGCTGATCCTGAACAAAGCGTGCATTCTCGGCTGCCTTTTGCCGGCCACTAACAATCCAACTCGAGATCTCGAAGTCTTTGAGAAGCTAATGGCAATGGACGATGAATCGTTCGTTGCACGTTGGCCTCGTCGTGCAAAGCCCCGTGAGATCCTTTCCCAGCTCACTATCCCCCGAATTGCCGATTACTTCGTCTCCGACTCACCAATGCTGCTTCCGCAAGATGCGCCCGTGGATTGGACCAAGCCCGAATTGGCGAGCGTGAAAGTTACTTGGCGCGACAACATCTCGGAGTTGGAGCGTCGCCAGATCGAAGCCCAGCTGCTCCCGAAGGCTTCATATCGCGAGCGCGTGGACCGGTCGAAGCGGCCCGAGGAAGTCATGGCCACCGTTCACCTCCACATCTGGGAAGCGGTCAACGCCCACCTTGGCACCACCGCACATTCCTTTCCGGAGTTGGTCGAGCAGCTTGGCATCATGCGTTTTGGTCACCGGCCCCGTGTCGCCGATACATTTTCTGGTTCTGGTCAAATTCCATTCGAAGCGGGGCGCCTAGGCTGCGACGTCTACGCCTCAGATCTCAACCCCATCGCGTGCATGTTGACGTGGGGAGCTTTCAACATTGTTGGAGGATCTGCCGAAAGTCGGTCAAAGCTCGCGAGAGATCAGCACGCGCTGGTCGAAAGTGTGCAGTCAGACATTGACCAACTTGGCATTGAGACGGACGGCAATGGGTGGTACGCAAAAGTCTTTCTTTACTGCGTTGAGGTCAGATGCCCGCAAACTGGGTGGCTTGTCCCACTTCTTCCATCGCTGGTCATCAGTACGAGCCGAAATGTGATCGCTCAATTGGTGCCCAACCCGTTAAACCGACGATATGACATTCAAATCCGGAGCGGGGTAACCGATGCGGAAGTCTTAGCCGCCAATACCGGTACAATACGCCGCGACAGCAAATATGAGGAGGCATTTTTAATTCACCATTTGGACGGCAGAGATCATAAAACAAAACTCTCAACACTACGCGGTGACTTCGAAACTCCCGACGGCACAATTTCAAACCAACTACGACTTTGGCAAAGGCATGATTTTACACCAGGGACTGAGGACATCATACAGGAACGCCTCTATTGCGTAGAATGGATGCGGCCGAAGGCAAAAGGTAAAGGTTTCAACTACGAGTTCCGCAGCGTCACGGTCGCCGACATCGCTCGAGAGCGTGTAGTTGAAAACTGCATCGCTAAACACATCGCCGAGTGGCAAGCCAAAGGTTGGTTGCCGGACATGCGGATCGAGGTAGGCGGGCCGCCCAGGTATCAAGGGCAAGATTTGATTAAAGCTAGGGGTTGGACGCACTGGCAACACGTGTTTTCCCCCCGCCAACTATTAGTCGGATCCCTGATTCGGAGAAACCTAACTTCACATACCGCCTCCGGCCTAGTGACGTTTCTCAACTGCAACTCGAAGCTGAGCCGATGGCATCCGGCAAGAGAGTACGTGGCGGAGACCTTTGACAATCAAGCTCTTAACACTCTATTTAATTACGCATGCCAGAGTTTTGCATACGGATCGCGCTATTTCAGTGATCGATTCTATAGCTACCCGATTGCAGGTCACTTTCACCTCTCCTCCAGTATGGCGAGCGAGGAGCGGCGCGCAAGTGATGTCTACATCAGCGACCCGCCTTATGGCGATGCGGTAAAGTACGAGGAAATCCTCGACTTCTTTATTGCCTGGCTCCGCAAGAATCCGCCGACGGACTTTGCCGATTGGGTTTGGGATAGCCGTCGCACACTTGCCATCAAAGGTGAGGACGAAGATTTCAGGCGCGGCATGGTCGCTGCATACCAACGCATGGCGGAGTGCATGCCGGACAACGGCATTCAGGTCATCATGTTCACCCATCAGTCCGGCAGCATCTGGGCGGACATGGCCAACATCGTCTGGGCTTCCGGCCTGCAAGTCACCGCGGCGTGGTATGTTGTCACCGAGACTGACAGCGCACTCCGTGAGGGCAGCAATGTAAAGGGCACCGTTCTCCTCGTTTTGCGCAAACGGTCCGGCACGCAGAAGACCACCCGCGATGACCTCGCGTGGGAGATTCAGGAGGAGGTCGAAAAGCAAATCCGCGACCTCACCGGCCTGAATCAGGAGGCCAAGGGACTCTACCGCGACGAGAATGTCTTTGAGGACGCAGACATCCAGATGGCTGGTTACGCCGCCGCCCTCCGCGTGCTCACCCGTTACCTCATTATAGACGGTCGCGACATGACCGCCGAGGCCATCCGCCCCCGCGTCAAAGGCGAGACCACGTTCGTGGACGGCCTCATCGCCTTCGCCGTGGGCACCGCCAACCAGTGCCTCGTTCCACACGGCATCCCGGAGCGGCACTGGAAGGAGTTCACCGGCGCGGAACGTTTCTACCTCAAGCTGCTAGACCTCGAAGCCAAGGGCCTCAAGACGCTGGACAACTACCAGAACTTCGCGAAGGCGTTCAAAGTCCGCGATTTTCGCGCCCTCATGGGCAGCCAGAAGGCGAACGAAGCCCGGCTCCGCAGCGCCATCGAGTTCGGCAAGAACGAGATGAGCGAAGGCTCGGAACTCCACCAGTCCGTCCTCCGCGCGGTCCTCTACGCCATCATGGAGCTGGCAAAGAACGTGGACAGCAACGACGTGCTCGCCCACCTCGTGCTCAATGTCCCGGACTACTATTCCAATCAAACACAGCGCGAACGGGTCGTCGAACTCGCCGATTACCTCGCCAAAAAACTCGAAACCCTCCGGCCCGAGGAGGCCAGCGCCGCCCGCGTATTGCGCGAGATGGTGAAAAACCAACGTCTGGGGTAACTGCACCGCTCTCCAATGCCGACCGATTATTTCAGCGATAGGGAGAATGGACCACGACCGAGGACCGGCGAGACAATCAATCAGGTTGTCTGGAACGGCATCGCGGCTCTTGTTCAATCGCTCGTTGCTGACGGCTCGTTTGGGGCTTCATTTCCTGACGTCTGCGCAGACGGGTCCGATGTAGTAGGAACAAATGCAAACGCGTGGCGCAGTGTCCTCATGACCGAGCATCCAGGAATCGAATGGCCGTTTCGCACAGATGAGGTCCCATCGACTCTGGCTATCCTTGACCTTTTAGAATTCACGCATGGCCATATAGCCAAGCCGATTCAAGGCTCGTATCAAGGCTTTTTCCGTCACCACCATCTTTCCTACGATCTTGAGGCTGGCCGCACAGAGTTCGCTCAGCGCGTCAACCGCCTCTTTGCACGTAATGGATTAGCTTACGAGTTAGGAGGGGACGGAAAAGTCCTTCGTCTGGCACCTGCTGTATTGCGCGAGACGTTACAGACTACAACGTTTCAAACCGGCGACGGAACGCTCGACGCGATGCTGGAGTCTGCAAGGGTCAAGTTCGTGAACCCTGACTCCAAGGTCCGCAGAGAAGCGCTTGAAAAACTATGGGATGCTTGGGAGCGAATTAAAACCATCGAGTCCGGGAACGACAAGAAAGCGCAAGTTAAAACCTTGCTCGACAAGGCCGCAGCAGAACCGAACTTCCGCGCATTGGTGGAGACAGAGGCGGTCGCGTTGACGTCCGTCGGCAACAACTTCCTGATTCGGCACAGTGAGACAAATCGGACGCAGATCGGCGATGATGCACATGTGGACTATCTGTTCCACCGCCTATTCTCCTTGATTGCGATGTTACTAAGAACGCGGGCGGCTTCCACGTAAAACACTTGTGAGCGAATCCCGCCCCATCAACCGCTTTTCCTCGCGTCGCCACAGGCTTGATCACGCATTTCTGTCGAAGACGCTCGCGGGGGCAATATCCTATCGACGCATCGCCGGTTATTTCCGCAGCTCCATCTTTGAACTCGTCGGGGAGGAAATCGCGGGCATCGAAAAGGTCCAGATTGTCTGCAACAGCGAACTCGACGCGGCGGATGTCGCCGTATCGAAACACGTTCGGGACACGGCGCTCAAAGAACGCTGGAACGAAGCTCCCGCCGAGGTCGAGGCACTACTCCACAAGGAACGTTACCGCAAGCTGCACGACTTGCTGACCAGCGGTCGCGTCGAAATCCGCGTCGTCCCCAAGGACCACGTTTTCCTTCACGGCAAGGCGGGCGTCATCGAAGCGGCGGATGGCTCCAGGACCTGCTTCCTCGGCTCGATCAACGAAACGAAAAGCGCCTTCGCCCAGAACTACGAAATCCTTTGGGAAGACCCATCGCCCGAAGGCGTTGCGTGGGTCGAGGAGGAGTTTGAAGCGCTCTGGAAGGATTCCTATCCGTTGCCTGACGCCATCGTTGAGGAAATCAAGCGCGTCGCCGACCGCGTTGAGATTCGATTCGATCAAGTTCGGCCCGCTGAACTCGCCGCCGCGGCCCTCGCTGAATCTCCCATCTACCGGGGCGGCGAACAGCTTCAGCCTTGGCAGCGCGCCTTCGTCACCATGTTCCTGGCGCACCGGGAGACTTACGGCAAAGCCCGCCTGCTCCTGGCCGACGAGGTCGGCGTCGGCAAAACACTTTCCCTTGCGGCCAGTGCCATGATTTCGGCGCTCCTCGATGACGGTCCGGTTCTCATCCTCTGTCCCTCTACACTCACGCTCCAATGGCAGGTCGAGCTCAATGACCGTCTAGGCATCCCCAGTGCGGTCTGGTCATCCGGGCAGAAAGTCTGGATCGATCCCCACGGCCACACCATCAAGACCCGTGGCGCCGAAGACATCACCCGCTGCCCCTTCCGAATCGCCATCGTCTCCACCGGCCTGATTTTCCACACCTCGGACGAACGCCGTTACCTGATGGAACGGAAATTCGGGACCGTCATCTTGGACGAGGCTCACAAGGCGCGGCGGCGTGGCGGGCTCGGTGAACACAAGGACGAGTCGAACAACCTGCTCGACTTCATGCTGCGCATCGGCCCGCGCACCCGGAACCTCTTGCTCGGCACGGCTACGCCCATCCAGACGGATGTTCATGAACTTTGGGATTTGATGCGCATCCTCAACGCTGGTGCTGATTTCGTCTTGGGGCGCGAGTCCACGAGCCAGTGGGTGAATTTGCAGCGCTCATTACCGATGGTGAAGGGCGACGAAGTCCCGCTCGACGAGCGCGATGCCTGGGAATGGCTCCGCAACCCTCTTCCGGCGGGTGAGGAGGAGCCTCTGGTCGCCAATCTGCGCCTCCAACTTGGCATTCCGGACAACGCCTTCTTTACGGACATAGGCTTCGGCTCCCTTGCATTCTTCGCCCAGCAATCAGTTCTTCAAACGTTGTCGCCCGGTTTTTACCAGCAGCACAACCCCATCGTGCGCCACACCGTTCTTCGTCGCCGTCAGACCTTGGAGGAGGCTGGCCTACTCGAACGAGTCGCGGTCGAAGTGCATCCTGTTCCCGACGCCCCTTCGACCGCTTATCCCGGCG
>SXSK01000396.1 GCA_005793375.1 Verrucomicrobiales bacterium
AAGAAGCCATGCGCTTACTTTCAAGCGTGGCCATTGTGAAAAATCAGCCGAGTTCTCAATATCCCGCCTGCCTATTGTTCTTCCGCGGGTCCATCCTTCAACCAATCCGGCCAAACCACTTTTCTTGAAACTGCCCTGAGTTCGTCACCAACGACGATTTTTGCCCTGGCTGCGGGTTGGAGTTACTGACAATGAAGGGCGAGCGAAACAGTCTGTGGATCGACCTCTTCGAGCGCGATCTGGACCACGAGCGCGATTTCACGCAAGGCATGCAGGATAACTCCAAGAACCCAGGAGTTCTCTCGTTCAATAACTATGCACTTGAACGTCACCTCGGCCCAGAGCTTCGCCGCCACCTCGAGGAACTGAGCGCCGATGTGAAGAAACGGCGAAAGGAACTCGACCAAAAACACCCTTTCGTCCATGGCGTCGCCGATGTCGACAAACCGTCGCCGATCCAAGTGCACTTGCGTGGAAGCCCGTTTCGCCTTGGCGAAGAAGTCCCCGCTCGCTTTCCTTCGCTGCTCGTTTCGACGAACGCCGAGCCTTTCACCCAGGGCAGCGGACGCCTCGAATTGGCCCGCGCCATCGTAGCCCGTATGGTTCAAGTTTACTATGCCAAATGCGTTCCCTGGGACCATCACAACGACATTCTGCAGCACCGTGATACGGCCCGCGATTCCGATCGCCCCTTCGCCGCCGTGATCAAGGACTTAAAGGCTCGGGGCCTGTTCGAAAAAACACTCGTCGTCTGTGGCTCTGAGTTCGGGCGAACTCCTGTAGTGGAAGTCGGCTCTGATGGCGGCAGCACTCAAAATGGCCGCGACCACAATCCTTTTGGTTTCACCATCTGGCTCGCCGGCGGGGCGATCAAGGGCGGCCTGTCGTATGGAGCGACCGACGATTTCGGCTTTCGGGCTGTCGAGAAACCCGTCCATGTCCACGACCTGCATGCAACCATCCTGCACCTCCTCGGCATCGACCACACTAAGCTGACCTATCGCTACTCGGGGCGGGATTTTCGCCTGACTGATGTCTCAGGGATCGTAAACCACGATTGGATCGCTTGAACCTTACCACGAGAGCAATGGGGCGGCGCCGGTTCAAATCGGCAACTCAACTCAATATCCGTCGCCTAAAAGAGGGGCGCGAACCACCTGAATGTCCTGAACCCTGTCCTTCATGAAATGGCTCTACCTATTGCGCACATTTCTACCGACGTGGCGTTTTTTTGAAGACATCAGTGACGAACCGTCTCTGCAGTTCCGAGTCTTTCGCCATCATCAATGGACCGATTGGCATCCAGTCTTCGATCCCATGATGCGCTCCTGGCCACAACTCTGTTTCAATCCTCAAGTGAACTACCAACTCGCTGCCGGTTCGGTGGTGCAACATCTCCTTCAAGAATTGGAGGACAAGTCGAAGATTGAGGAGACCGCACCATTTCAACTCCTCCAAAAACTGGTGCTTTTTGAGATCGTTCGCCGACGCCTATCCGGCACAGAACGATTTCAATTCAAACTTCAGGATTCCCAGGCTGAGTGGATGATTTCCCCGGAGTTTCCTACGTGATGTCTCAAGAAGGAACCATCCTTGCGATCCGCTGTCTCGCTGCCTGGGCATGTTTTTGGCAATCTGTGGAACTCTTAGCTCTGCGCCGAGAGTACTCAGAAATTTGGATCTGGCCCGTCTTGCAAACGGATATGAAGGATTTCCCTCGCTGGAGCCAACGTCTATTCCAAACCCTTTTCGAGCCGCATTTGTTCACAGCAATACTTGCGGCCCGTCTGATTGCGAGTGTTGCCCTGCCGCTGGTCAACTGGCCCTGGGTCGTATTGTTCCTCCTTCTGTCCACCGCGCTCATCGCTGTTCGATGGCGTGGAAGCTTTAATGGGGGCAGCGATTTCATGACCGTGGTTGTCCTCTCAGCCCTGACCGTCGCCGCATTCTTCGAGGATCGTACGATTCGATTGGGTTGCCTCTGGTATATCGCCATCCAAACGACGCTTTCTTATTTTATCGCAGGAACCGTCAAAATTGGAAAACCAAGTTGGCGATCCGGAGCCGCGCTCGATCACATCATCAGGAACTCCATCTATGGTGCGCCATCCTGGTGGCGGAAACTCAGCCCGAAACTTGTCTCGATCGCCAGTTCCCTGGTGCTCTCGTTCGAGCTGTTATTCCCGGTGGCTTTGTTAAGCCCCTCTCTCTGCCTGATATTTCTGGCAGCTGCGGCCCAGTTTCACTTGATGAATTTTTGGTTTCTTGGCCTCAACCGATTCGTTTGGGCGTGGCTCGCGGCTTATCCCGCGGTTGTCTATTGCTCACTAAGGCTGTAGCGCCGCCTAGATCTGACGTGGCACCGGTTGAACAAAGTAGAAAGCCGGGTTGACCACCGTTCCCGCCTCCGTGCGTGTCAGCCGCATACGCTCACACACCTTAGCTTTCATAAATTGCCATATATCATCCCCACACTTCCCCTGTCACGAAGGTCGTTTTGGAAGGGAGGCATCTCCGGACTACCGGCGCCGCATTGGATGCTGGGGGAAAAGCGGCAGAGGGCTGCCGCGCTCCAAATCAATCGGGTCGTGCGACTCGAATGACGGTGTCTTTGGAGCGCAGTGGCCCTCCACCGCTTTTGGGAAATTCCTGGGACAACCGATCTCCAGATGGCGGCAACTCGGAGTTGCGCCCTCTTGGAAGGGGAATCGCTGGCGCACTCAAGTTCCCTCGAACCGACAGACCCAACCTGTGTCCAACAGGCAGGGAAAATAAGCACCCGGCGTGTTGCTCAGGGGAAGGATGTCGTCGCTCAAGTCATACCCAAGCGTTTCACACATGAACTTCCGCCGCGCCACACAGCGTCGATACATCGCTGGATAACGCTCCTTCAATAGTCGGCGAAGCGCGGTGTCCGCCACGACGAGGCCGTCCTCCATATTCACACAAACCGCCCCCTGGCGGCCCACAGGGATGATGTCCTGCTGCAGCGCGGCGGATGAGGGGATCTTCATTGAGGATCCTTTGGTAAACGGCGAACTCACCCATTCGTCGAGTGAAATATAATGACCAGGATTGACACAGAACGTGTAGAGCGCGGTGTCGCGGGTCCTATCGGCCGCAGCCCAGGCTTCCCCGGCAACGGCACCCGCCGCAATTTCTCGGTACCACGCCCTCACCACGAGCAAGTAGTTCTCGATCACTCGCTTTTGATTCCGACCCGATGCGGTGGCGAACCCCCTGGGTCCACGGGTCACAAGTCCAGCGCGGCAGGTGAGGCCACCCCACACACCAAAAGCGGTTGTAAAGAAATCACCTGGCGCGACGCGGTGGTTTCCGGGGGATGCCATACCGTTGGGGATTTGGCGCCCCGAGGACACCATGGGGTGGCAAGACAACGGCAGTCCGCCGCTGTCAAAGTGACGAGCCAGCTCGAAGTCCCTCATCCCGGGACGAATGGCTTGCAGTAATGCGACGACGGATTCCGAGGTTCTGACTCCCGCATACTCGTAGAAGGCAATCTGTTCCGGTTCATTGAACAATCGCAACCCGTTCTCCGGATGCATCAACAGATCGTTCACGTTCACCGGCCGTTTCCCGCAAGCTTCGGAGACAAGGTCAACCATGTAGGATGGCACTTCGATGCGGCCATCCATTAGGGACTTCCAACCAATCAACCCGCACCGGCATCCGCGCGTTAACCCTGCGCGCTTGAGCAACGGTTTGAGATCCCAAGAACGCGAACGGTCTTGCCCCATCAAGCTGAATTCCTGACAGAGCGCTGCGCGCGCCCGGATGGGAAGAGCACCCAGCACGCCCGCGCACTCGTTGCCCACAATGAGCGTTCGCTGGTTGTCTTGCGTCAGGATGAAGACCGCTTCCTCGAAGCGTGGGTCAAATCCAGTCAGCCATGAAAGGTTCGCACTGTGCTCGCGATCCGCGTACACGACCACTGCATCATAGTTAGCCTCGGCCATGCGTTGGCGCAACCGCTGGATCCGTGCCTCGTAGACAGCCGACGGTATCTCCGGAATCTCGTTCGGCCCCCCGAACGACGGTATCTGGATTTGTTCAATGCAAACTCGCATGATCAGGCTCTAAACGGCTTGAATGAGCAGGGGTGGAGGGGGGAAGCGCCCCCCTCCAGAGATCAAGCGAGGTCGAAGCGATCCAGCTCCATCACCTTGCTCCACGCTGCCACAAAGTCGCAGACAAAAACCTGCTGCGAATCGTTGCATGCATAAACCTCAGAGATAGCTCGGAGTTGGGAATTCGAACCGAAAACCAGATCAACGACAGTCCCCGTCCACTTAACTTCGCCGGTTGCACGATCTCGCCCCTCCAGCACGCCTTCGGTGGTAGCGGACTTCTGCCATTTAGTGGACATATCCAGCAGGTTGACAAAAAAGTCGTTCGTCAGCGTCTCGGGCCGCTTGGTGAAAATGCCGTTTTTACCACCGTCGGCGTTGGTATTTAGCGCACGCATACCACCGACCAGCGCAGTCATCTCGGGAGCGGTCAGTGTCAGCAGGTTCGCCCGATCCACCAGTAACTCGGCCGCAGCCGCCCCGTGACCTTTCCGATGGTAATTGCGGAAACCATCTGCGATCGGCTCCAACACCGCGAACGAGGCGACATCGGTCTGCTCCAGTGAGGCGTCCATTCGCCCCGGGGTAAAAGGAACCTTCACGTCGTGTCCGCCCTTCTTCGCAGCGGCCTCGATGGCAGCGCAGCCGCCCAAGACGATCAGGTCCGCAAGCGAGACCTTTTTTCCGTCGGATTGTGACCCATTGAAGTGTTTCTGAATCTGTTCCAGCGTTTGAAGAACTTTACCAAGTTCAGCGGGCTGGTTGACTTCCCAATACTTTTGCGGAGCGAGGCGGATTCGTGCTCCGTTGGCGCCACCGCGTTTGTCGCTGCCACGGAATGTCGCCGCCGATGCCCACGCGGTCTTGACCAGTTGGGCGATGGAGAGTGAGGACGCGAGGATCTTCGCCTTAAGGGTACTGATGTCCTGATCGTTGATCAGTTCATGATCCACTGCGGGAATGGGATCCTGCCACAACAGCGGTTGCGCAGGAACGAGCGAGCCTAGGTAACGTGAAACAGGACCCATATCCCGGTGAGTCAGTTTGTACCAAGCCTTGGCGAACGTTTCCGCAAAGGCCTGCGGATTATCGTGAAACTGTTTCGAAATCTTCGCGTAGCTCGGGTCCACTCTCAGCGCGAGGTCTGTCGTGAACATCATCGGGGCATGCTTCTTCGATGGATCGTGCGCATCGGGTACAGTGCCCGCCGCCGATGCCTCTTTGGGAGTCCATTGGTTCGCACCGGCCGGACTCTT
>SXSK01000397.1 GCA_005793375.1 Verrucomicrobiales bacterium
AGTGGTCGAATGGCGAGTTTCCGAAGTGTCGATCAATCCGGTGTACGAGTGGGTTTTTATGAGTCGTCTAAACTGAATCCTGCAAGCTATACAAGCCATACGTTCAGACTAGACCTCATTGAGGTAGTAACACCGTTCCGGCAGCGAAGTGTCGGGCGGATTGCGGCCCTGAAGCTCGTCGACAACTATCAGCCTTTTGCTCATGGCGAATGCAGCGAATGTTACACACCTCAGAACTTCAGATGGAAGCGCTACGATGGCATTGAACCTTTCAGCCGATGGCCGATGGCTCTCGGCAGGGGACTTCGAAGGCAATATCAACGCGTGGGACCTTGAATCGGGCGGTCCGGGTATCAGGCTCTCTGGGCTGGGCCGTCAACTGGCCGGATTAGGCGTCTTGCCGGATCATCGCACCCTGATTTCGACCGGCTGGGAATTGCGGTTCTGGGATTTGCCAACTCAGGCCCAACTTGTCCGCATCGACCTTCCCACTCATTCCTTCCACCGTGGAGTTTTGTCGCGGGATGGTCGCCGTCTGGCAATTGGTGGCCGGGGATACGTGGCCGTGTGGGATACGGTCTCACGGCGAGAACTGCTTAACCTCAAAGGACCATCGGGTTTTGTTCAAGTACTGGGTTTCCTTCCTGACAATGTATCCCTCGTCGCCGCCAGCACGGAAGAACTGCGGATGTGGCGTGCCACACCAATTCTAGAAACGACTTCAGAACGCTCTCGTGCATCAAACTAACTTACACAATGAAACCCACAGAATTGCGTCGAATCGCACTTGTCACCTGCTTGTCTTGGAAATTAGGAACATCACAAATGTCATCACGATTCGTCAACTTCTCAGCCACACCAGCGGCATCTTCAACATCATTTCTCCAAGTACTTCCCCCGAATACTTCAAGGCTATCACCAATGATACCGGCCGGGTCTGGACTCCCGAAGAATTGCTGACTTACGTGAAGAAGCCCGCGTTTGCACCAGGGACGAGTTGGCAGTACTCCAACACGGGTTACGTCATCTTGGGAATGATCATACGGAGCGCAACGCAGTCGTCTTTGGCGGAGAATTTCCGAGCGCGGTTCTTTGAGCCTTTAGAATTAACAAGCACATTTTCCTCCTGGGTTGAGCAGTCCGACGGTGAAATGCCGCGCGGTTACTTTGATTTTAC
This sequence comes from Verrucomicrobiales bacterium, assembly GCA_005793375.1. GTDB lineage: Bacteria > Verrucomicrobiota > Verrucomicrobiia > Limisphaerales > UBA9464 > SXSK01. Next base: position 1,178 of record SXSK01000397.1, read on the forward strand.
ATTCAGCGGAAGCGGGCGATCGGAAGACACCGCAAATCATGGGGCTCCATTCGTCTCCTACTATACCTCTCGGCCTGGGTCAGCGGGTATCGTATCTACCGCCGAAAATATCGCGCGATGGATGCGGCGGCTCTATGGCGGATTGGTGATCTCCCCCGATTCAACGACCATGATGACCACGATCATCCCGGAATCGGTTGACGGGAGCTCGGCCTACGGCATGGGCACCGAGCGATTGCAGACCTCCAAGGGCGATTTTTTCGGTCATAGCGGAGGTGCCTTCGGATTTTCTTCTTACGCGGTTCATTCCCCAAAGCACGACATGACCGTTGTCGTGTGGATCAATGAGAACCGCTTGGATGGCTACTGCTTCGATATGCTCATCGCCTTGATCGACGCACTTTGAATCCCCGAACCTCGCCTGCCAAACATCGAGTTCGTCATGAACAACAGTCTCTCCCACACTTCTTGGAAAACCCGCTCGTCACGGCGCATTGCGTTCACCCTCATCGAACTGCTCGTCCTCATCGCCATCATTGCGATCCTGGCTTCGATGCTATTGCCCACATTGAGTAGGGCGAAAGAAAAGGCGTTGTCCGCGCGGTGCCTCTCAAACCTGCGCCAGCTCGGCTTTGGCCTGTCGATGTACATCTCGGATTACGGCGACAAGTTTCCGTTCGCTAATGACGGCTATCCGCGAGTGTCATTCGTGGACCTCGGCAGATTGATTTACCAATACGTCACGACCAACGGGTCGTTCTTCCTCTGCCCCTCGGAACGGGGGCCGTTCAACTTCGCCGCCATCGCGGGTCCTTGGAGCAACATCGGCCTGAAGACCAAAGACCTGCCGTTCCCGCTCTCCTACTACTACCTTCCCGCATTCTACTCTGAAGTTAAGAATGGGGCGGACACTCCACGCCAGCATTTGTCCAGCGAAGTGACGCATCCCAGCCAGAAAGTGAATTTCAGCTGCGCGGCGATCTCCCCGACAAAGATCCATGAATTGTCGGACAATGGAGTCCGACCGAGGGCCCATTCGGAACGTGGGTTGTTGCTTCTTTTCGTGGATGGGCACGCCGCTTACACACGCCTCGACCGAGTTCGAATCTCTCCTCAGTTTTCATCGCCATACAACAACATCCAATGGAACCCACTCGATTGGCAAGACGTGCCGTGACGAATATCAGCTGTGATTACATGGCAATTTGGTGATGATGGGCGGATGGATCGTCCGGGAACGAGGGCCGGGATGGGGAAGGAAGTCGCCAGGCCCGACCGGTGACACTGAAGTGGGTGCCTCGGGCAGGGATTCGATGATCACATTGGTGTTGCGAGACCGCGCGGGCCACGGAAAGGATTCAAGGGCATCCTCGGGCGTTTCGAAGCCCCGAAGCTAAAGCGTCGATACCGGCTTGTCCTCGCCGCCCGATGTCGTTGAAGCCTCAACGCTCCCTGCCACGCCTGTGGATTTACCAGCTGCTCTCGAACGAACCGGAGTTTTCGCTGAACGACGTAGCTGCGACACCTCGGTGCGATTACGCAAGAGGGTGTTCTTCTCGGCCTTCGGAATAGTTGTCGCGCACGCAGCGACGCTCAATTCTGCGATTATTTAGTAGCTTGCTGCCAGGTTCGCGTAGTGTTCCTCCCGAACAATCGATTTGCGGTGGTTCCATTCGAAGTCGCACTGTGATACGCCGAAGGCAGTGATGACATGAGTGCCGGAATGAATATTCGAAAAAGATCTGAGCCCACTACTTCTCTCGATCCCAGGCCGTCCTCCGAGTGGGCCGGGATTCTGAAGGCGGGGGTGCAAGCCCAGCGGCTGGTCCCGGGGGCCGTGTGTGTTGGCGGTAAGGCGGCGGTGTTGTATGCCGGGCATCGTGTGTCGCTGGGCACCGACCATCTCGTGCCTTGTTTGCGCGAGAGCTTTGCCGAGGTGCGCGCTTGGCTCGAAACCCAGCCGGATTGGAAGACCGCCCGCGTCAATCCGCCCGTTCTCATTCTCGGCAGTATTGGTGGAGTGGAAGTTGGCTTCCGGCAACTCAAACGATCCCTGCCCATTGAAACGCAAGTCGTGCCGACCGAAGCGGGGCCGCTGGTGGTTCCCACCCTTGATGAGATGATCGGCATGAAAGCGTTTCTCTGCTACGACCGCAACGCTACTCGTGATTACCTAGATTTTGCCGCGCTTTCCGAGTGTGCCTCGCCGCAGGCAGTACTCAAGGCACTGCTCAAACTCGACACCCGCTATGGGTCGCTCCAAAGTAACTCGGTCGGACTAGAAGTGGCCAAAGCGCTTTGCGCTGCCACGCCTTTCGACCTTGATGAACTCGAACTGCCACTTTACAAGGGACTTGGTGAAAAATGGCATCGCTGGGAAGCGACGCGCACGATTTGCCATCACTTCGGTGTCCTCCTAGGCGAAGCGTTGGTGAAAGGAGAACAGCAATGACGCACCGCCATCTCAACACATCTAGCTGGACTACTGCCACTGTTGATTCCGCGTTGGAGCGTGGCGATCTTAAGGATTGGCGCGAACTGTTCGCCGCCGTACGTGCCAGTCCTCAATTGGCGGATCTGGTCTTGCGCGTGGCTCGCCAACGCGACTTGGGCGGCTCCTCGATGCTCGCCATTGCGCTAGCAGAACGTGCCCAATCCGGCTTGAGTGAATCGAGGAGACCCCAAATTGAGAACTCGGAAGGAGAATGAAGAACCGCGGCTCTTACTGGAGAGCGGCACAAAGTTGGCGGTCGGAATAGGTGAAGGTGAAGAACCCCAGAAGCGCCTCAAGCCCGCAACACCTCGTGGAGCACGTTGCCGTGGACGTCGGTGAGTCGGATGTCGCGGCCTCCGAATCGAAAGGTGAGTTGCGTGTGGTCCAGACCGAGGAGATGCAGCACGGTGGCGTGGAGATCATGCATTTCCACCGGTTTCTCAACCGAGCGATATCCCCATTCGTCGGTGGCACCATAGGCCATGCCGATGCGCAAGCCACCACCTGCCATCCAAGCCGAGAAGCCGAACTCATTGTGATCGCGTCCGTCCGACCCCTGCGCAAAGGGCGTGCGGCCGAATTCGCCTGACCACACGACCAAAGTGGAATCGAGCAACCCGCGTTGATCGAGGTCGGCGAGAAGACCGGCGATGGGTTGATCCACGGCACGCGCATTGTCCCCATGGTTTTTCACGAGCCCCCCGTGGGCGTCCCATCGTTGATAACCATCGACCATGGGAATGGTCAGTTCGATGAACCGAACGCCGCGCTCGACCATCCGGCGCGCGATGAGGCACTGGCGCGCATAGGTCTGAGTGTGCGGATACGCGGCATCCAGTCCATAAAGACGTCGTGTCGCCTCGGATTCATTGGAGACGTCGAGCAAGTCCGGGATGGCGATCTGCATGCGCGCCGCGAGTTCGGCATTGGCAATGGCGCTTTCCAGGGCGTCATTGCCGCCGGAAGTTTCCAGGGCGATACGGTTGAGGCGTTCAGCGAGACGCCGTTTGGCTTGCTGTTGTGCGGGGGCTTGTTCGTTGGGAACGATATTGGCGAGCGGGGTGCCCTTGGCATTGAGCAGGGAGCCCTGGAAACTGGCGGGCAGAAAGCCGCTACCGAAGCAGTCGAGGCCACCCGAGGGTATCTGACCGCCATTGAGCACCACAAATCCGGGCAGGTTTTCATTAAAACTTCCCAGCCCATAGGCGACCCAAGCGCCCAAGCTGGGGCGGCCCTGAAGACCCAACCCGCTGTGCAGAAAATAATTGGCACTGGTGTGTTCAGGAAATGCTGAGGTCATGGAATTCAGCACGCATAATTGGTCGGCTTGGCGGGCTATATGCGGAAACAGGTCGCTGATCCAAAGCCCGCTCTGACCGTGTTGCTGAAACGCCCAGGGCGATTTTAAGACGGTGCCGATATTTTCAAACTGAGTCTTCTCCAACTTGCCAATGGTCTGACGCGGATTCTTCCCATGGTGCCGCTCGAGCATGGGTTTGTAATCGAAACTGTCCACCTGCGAGACCGCGCCTTCCATGAACAGAAAGATGACGCTGCGTGCTTTCGGGGCGAAATGCGCCGGCCGCACATTGCCAACGCCCCTGACGGCGCCCGCTTGTGTCTTGTTGCCGAGAAGTCCTGAGAAGGCCAGAGCTCCAAAACCGTTGGCGGCAATTTGCAGCAACCGTCGCCGGGAAACCGGAGTTCCGTAACCTGAGGGATGCGGTGTTAACCAGGGACTCATGGTATATAGATGAATTCGTTCGCGTTCAGCAGCGCGTGGCAGAATTCCGACCAAACCGTAAATGCGGGAGCTCCGGCGTGCAGTGCGCTGAGCTGGTCCATGGATTCCTGGGCGATCTGGCGTTCATCGGGCGACGGAAGCCGGGTGAAAGTGGTCTCGAAGAGCCAGTCGATTCGTCGGGGAACTTCTGCATCCGGCAGTTCCCGCAATAATCGACTGGCCCAGACACCGGCTTGCTCGCGCACGAATGGATCATTCATCATCACCAACGATTGCGCGGGCACATTGGTGATATTGCGTTTTCCGACGCTGCTGAACGGTGTTGGGAAATCAAACGCCACCATCATGGTGGACAGGAAATTGCGGCGCACCGACGTATAGAGGCTTCGGCGGCCGGCACCGTCGAGCGGTCCGCTCACCTCGGGCCGGCCACGGCCCACAATGAATTCGGTCAGATGAACGGGGATAGGTGGGCCATAAAGTTTGGGATCGAATCTGCCCGAGACGACCAACAAGGCATCGCGAATGGCTTCACCTTCCAGTCGGCGGACTGGCATTCGATGGAACAGTCGATTGGTCGGGTCCACCAATTCGGCGTGGCTGTCGGCGGCGCGACTATTGCGGGCGAAGGCCTCGGTCAACACGAGGTGCCGCAACAAGCGCTTGAGTGACCATCCTTGTTCATGAACGAACCGCCAGGCCAAGTGATCCAGCAATTCGGGATGGGATGGGCGTTCGCCCAGGATACCGAAGTTGTCGACGGTTGGCACGATGCCATGGCCAAACACGTGATGCCACACACGGTTGACGAACACTCGGGCGACGAGTGGATTGTCGGGATGAACCAATTGGCGCGCGAGTTCTACCCGGCCACTGGACTCCGGGTGGTAAATTCGCGGAGTGCCAAACGCCTCGGGCAACCCGCGGTGAGCGATGATACCACGCTTGGTGGGTTTGCCTCGAATTAGCACGTGGTCATCGACACCGGTGCCATCCATCCAGGAGACCGCCGTCGGTGAATCCCAACGAATATCCCGTTCGAGCGATTGCAGGGCCTGAACATAGGGTCTAGCCGCATTGCTTGCCGTTTCGGCGTCGCTCAACCAGCGTGCATTTTGGATGAGCCAGTCTGCCAGGGCCGTCTGGCGTGAATCCATTGGCTGACCCTCGGTGAGATGAGTCAAGTCGGTGGCGGCGAGTAGCAGCTCCTTTTGAAAAGCCTCGATGGCGGCGCGCAACGACGACACGGGTTCCGGCGGCAGCCAGGGCGTCGTGGGCAGCCACGTTGGGACCTCGGCGGAATCCACGACCTTCAAAACCTCGAGCTCGGCATCGCCAGACGGCGCGAACTCCAGGTGCAACCGGTGGCCGACATAGTCGGTCAAATTGTGGGTCACCCAGCGGAGTTGATTTCCGGTGTCGAACCCGGCCACCAATTGACCGTGCAGCGGGCCGATCACCATGATATGGGAATCCACTCCAGCATAAACACTGGCCTTGCCGCGAATGAGATACTGCAGTTTGCCCGATGCGAGAGTGAACTTCGGGGTGAACAGGGTTTTGCCCGAGCGCCCCGCTGAACCCAAGCTGCCCGAATCCATTTCCGTACCCGGTGTCAACGTGAGCCGGTTCCAAAAGGGATCCTTTCGGGCGGCGCCATACGGCATGATTCGCTCGATCGGGTTGGTGGCAGTCCCGAGCACTAGGAAACCCGCGGGCAAGGGACGTTGCCCAAATCCGGGGCCGTCGGTTTTCCAGGGCGTGGCGTTTGAACGGGTGTAATCGGCAATGACCCCTTCGCCGGTGGGCTCTCTGTCCCCTGGCATCAGAGGGCTGTGGAACCCTTTGGCTATCCGAGCTTCCATCTCGGGTTCCGGTGCGAGAATGAGGGAGGCGATTGAATAGAGGACATGACTGCCGTTGGTGGCGGCGTGGCTCAGGGGTTTCAGCCAGGCTTTGATGGCGCTCGCTTGGAGGCTGGTGGCTGCCGAAATGGTCTCCAACGATTCACCCTGTGCGACACGCCGGGCGGCCACCAGGATCGGCACGAGGGATTCCAGGGCCGGCCGAAGCGAGGACCCCAGCGCGGAGGCGATGGGTTGCTTATTCTTGGCGCGTACACGTTCCACTTCCCCGGCCAATTGCGCGTGGGATTCCATGGTCTCAAAACGTGCCTGACGAAAATTCGATCCGAGGATGAATCCGCTGAGAGCGTAATAATCCTTCTGAGTGATGGCGTCGAACTTGTGGTCGTGGCACCGCGCGCAAGCGACCGTCAATCCGAGGAAGGATTTGCTCAAGACGTCCACCTTGTTATCGATTCGTTCGCATTCGTCCTGGCGGATATCCACGGGACTGTGCACTTCCTCGCCGAGGAAGGCCCAACCGGTGGCGAGGATGGATTCATTGGCGCTGGTGTTCGGCTCTAAGCGTGGAGGCAACACATCGCCGGCGATATGCTCCGAAACGAATCGGTCGTAGGGAACATCCTGATTGAACGCCCGGACGACGTAATCCCGGTAGCGCCAGGCATTGGCGATATGGAAATCACTTTCGTGGCCGCGGGACTCGGCGTAGCGCATGAGATCCAGCCAATGACGTGCCCATCGCTCGCCAAAATGAGGCGATGCGAGGAGTGTATCGACCACTCGTTCGCGGCGCTGCGGGGAGGTATCGCGCAGGAACGCACGGATGGCATCGAGACTGGGCGGCAGACCGGTGAGCGTGACGTGTACTCGGCGCAACCAGGTGCGGTCGTCGGCGGGCGCGGCGGGCTGAATAGCCTTCTCGGCGAGTTTAGCGAACAGAAATCGATCCACATCGGTGGCGCCGGGTTTGCCGGAGATTTCTGGGATGGATTGGCGTTGGGGCGTTTTCCAAATGAAGGGCAGCCGTTGTTTGCGTGCTTCCAGATCCCAGGCTTTGTCTGCCGTGGATAAGCTCTTGGCGGCGGTTGAATTCTGGGCGGGCCAGGGAACGCCCGCGAGCACCCAGGATTCCAGATCCGCGATGGCGGGTTCGGAGAGTTTTGGCCCCGACTTGGCCGGGGGCATTTTCAGATCCGGATTCGTGTGTCGAATGGCTTGAAGCAGGAGACTTTCGCGAGGCTGATCCAACCGAACGGTTGGACCGGATTCCCCGCCTTTCAGGACCGCTTCGCGCGAATCCAGACGGAGTCCGGCTTTTTGTTTTTCCGGGCCGTGACACTCGATGCAATGGTCGTGAAACAGGGGGCGGATACGGCGTTCGAAAAAATCGGCGTCCGTGGCGTCCGCGGCGTCCGTCGAAAGACACGTTACCAGCACACCCAAGATCGCTGCCGAGGCCTTCGAAATGGATTTGAAACTCCACATAACTTCTATGCCTGGGTTAATAGTGTGTCGCGATTGTCGATGGCTCCGAGGATTCTCGGTGCCACTCACACCGAGGCGGCGTTCACGCCAGGATGCTCTTAACGACTTCGCCATGGACGTCTGTCAGTCGCCGTTCCAGGCCGTTGTGATAGTAGGTCAAGCGTTCGTGATCGAGGCCGAGTAGGTGGAGGATCGTGGCGTGAAAATCATGAACGGTGACGACATTTTCGGTGGATTTATAGCCGAATTCGTCGGTGGCGCCGTAGCTGAAACCCTTTTTGACGCCCGCGCCCGCGAGCCAACAAGTGAATCCATTGGGGTTGTGGTCGCGGCCTTGGGAGCCTTTTTGGAATGTGGGCATGCGGCCGAACTCGGTGCACCACACCACGAGTGTGTCCTTGAGCAATCCCCGTTGTTTGAGATCGGTGAGCAAACCGGCCGTCGGCTTGTCCATGACCGGGCCGTGGGTGCTGTATTGCTTGTGGAGTTCTTTGTGGCCGTCCCAATTGCTGACCCCTTCGCCGCCCGTTTGGTAGGCGCCATTAAAAAGTTGGACGAATCGCACCCCTTTTTCGAGTAGTCGACGCGCCAGAATGCAGTTCTTGGCATACGCCGCCCGCGTTTCGTAAATCTTCGAGCCGCCCTCATCGGCACCGTAAAGTTTAAGGACATGCGCGGGTTCGCTGGAAAGATCCGCCACCTCGGGAATGGTCATCTGCATGCGCGCGGCCAATTCGTAGCTGGCGATGCGCGCCGCAAGTTCGGTGTCTCCTGGGTATTGTTCCGCGTGACGCTGGTTCAAACGCTGCAAAAAACCGCGCGTGGTATTGTCGATGGTTGCGGAGATGGCTTGTGGACGGGCCAGATTCCGAATCGGGTGTGTGGCGTTGAAATCCGTGCCTTGAAACGCTGCTGGGAGAAAACCGGGCGCCCAATTGTTGACACTGTTTTGCGGTTTACCACGTGGATCGGGAATCGCGACGTACGCGGGCAGACTTTGGTCGTCGCTTCCCAAGGCATACGACACCCAAGCGCCCACGCTGGGAAATCCGTCCAGTGCATTGCCGGTGGACATGAAGTTTTCCCCCGGACCATGAGTATTGGTTTTGCCCTGCATCGAGTGGATGAAGCAGAGGTCATCCGCTAGGTCCGCGAGATGCGGGACTAGATCGGAGATCATCTTGCCGCTCTGGCCGCGCGGGCGGAATTCCCAGGGACTCCGGTTGAGAGCGCCTTGCTCTCCCTGGAACGTGATGAGCTTTTCTTGGCCGGGCAGGGGTTGCCCATGGCGTTTGATCAGTTCAGGCTTGTAGTCGAAGGTGTCGAGCTGGCTGCACGCTCCGCTGCAAAAGATGACGAGCACATTCTTGGCGCGAGCCTGGAAGTGGGTGTCTCGTGGGGCGTAAGGTTGGCCGGGGTGAATGATTGGGCGGAGGGGTTCTTTTCCCGACACGCTGGCCCCCAGCAGTCCCTGGCGTGCCAAGAGATGTGTGAAGGCGATGGCGCCCAATCCAAATCCGGAATCCCCCAGAAATCGACGTCGATTGAGCAATGGACTCAGAAACTGCGGCATGGGAGCACTCATGGACTAAAGAGGAATTCGTTCGCGTTGAGGAGCGCGCGGCACAAGGCGGGCAGTCCGGCAGTTTGCGCAAGCGCCACTGCCTCGGTGGATTCGGCAGCGCTGGGCTTGCGATTAAAGACCAAGGTCCAGCCCCTTTGGATCTGGTCAGAGAGTTCAGATCCGCATTCCTGCTTCAGTCTCGAGGCGAATTGCTCGGACTGCTGGAGAATGAACCGGCTGTTGAAAAGGTTTAATGCCTGCAACGGCGTCGTCGACAGGCTGCGTTTGGGCATCACGAGACTGCCATCAGGACAATCGAAGGCTCCGAAGATGCCATCTTGTTCCATCCGAACCTTGAATGCGTACACCATGCGGCGCGTCTCGGCGGGCGTGAATTCTTCTTTTGGGTGATAGTGATACACATTCTCCCGATCGACATCGTGCAGGAAGAAGCTGGGGCCACCGGCAGTCCCATCGAGGTTACCGCTCGCTGCGAGGATGCTGTCGCGAATGGCTTCGGCTTCCAATCGACGCGGTGGGAATCGCCAGAGCAACCGGGTCGACACGTCGATGGCGAGTGCTTGCTGACGGGGTGTGCTGGCCTGCCGCCAGGTGGCGCTGGTAAGAATCAGACGCTGGAGATGCTTGATCGACCAGGGCTTGGTTGCTGTCGAAGCGCCGGGGAGCAAACTTGGGTGCATCAGTTCATAGGCCAGCCAATCCAGGAGCTCGGGATGGGTCGGTTTCGTCCCGTTGCGTCCGAAATCGTTCGGCGTATTCACCAGCCCGACCCCAAACTGATATTGCCAGAGCCGATTGACGATCACGCGCGCGGTGAGGGGGTTGTCAGAACTGGCTACCCAGTCAGCGAGTGTGAGCCGACGATCTCGTTCTGGAGTGTTGGCGGCCAGAGTCAGTGGATTGAAAACGGCCAGTGTTCCAGGAGACACAGTCTCCTTCTTCTGCATCGGATCGCCACGATGGAGACGGTACGTCGGACCGGGTTGACTGAAGTTGCCCGCCCAAATACCGGGCGCTTTGGAGACGAGATCTCGTTCCTTGCGAAGGGATTCCAGGTCGGCAAGCCATTGCTTGCCCCGTTGGGCATCGGCTTCCGTCAAGCCATCGAAGGAATAGGTCGGCCCAGGCGGTTTTTCGGGCTTGCCACTAAATGGTTCGCGGTCGGCAGAGCTGGCGATCAACCGCCAGACGCCGGGTTGGACGGCGGCTTCAATCACGTAATCCGTGGCGAGACGATCCCGAAAATTGCCCTCGCGATCCCGGCCCCAGACGATGCGGTCGATCGGTTCCGCCTTGGTGAATTCCAATTGAACCCAGCCTCGCCCCGGCTCATTGGAAATCCAGGAGCGATTGTTGCCGACGCGGCCGTCGTTGACATGTTCCAGCTTATGGATGTCGTACCCGGCGAGGGTGCCGCTGGCGGTGGCTTTGGTGCCGTTGGATGCCAGCGCGATGTTGCGACCAGAGGCCCATACTTCGAGCTCGTCGAGGCACGGTTCGCCGCCGGTGGCGCCACGAATAGTAAATCGTACAAAGCGTGCTTCCACGGGCGCCAGACTTTCCGTGTTCTCACGCGAATTGACTTGGGGACGGCGCGGCGGGTTCGGAAGTGATGTCGCGGTTGCTGCTTTGGCCAGGAATCGCTCGAGTTGTCTCTCTCGTTGTTGGATGTGTTGGTCAAGTTGGGCGAGCTTGGCCTTCTGGGTTTCGGGCAAGGGCAGGGAACGATCCCCGTGTTGCACCCCGGCAAACACGGCCGCCATGGAGTAATACTCTCGTTGTGAGATAGGGTCGAACTTGTGCGAATGACACCGCGCGCAACCCAGTGTGAGACCGAGGAAGGCGGTCCCGGTGGTGCTCACCATGTCGTCGAGCTCGTCCGAGCGCTGTTGCGCTGTGAGGACTGGGTCAGGGCTCTTGACGATATCGAACGGGCCGCCAACCAGGAATCCCGTGCCCACGTCAACGCCGATGGCGTCCCCAGCAATTTGTTCTCGGACGAATTCGTTGTACGGCTTGTCCGCATTGAAGGAGGCAATGATGTAATCGCGGAATTTCCAAGCGTTCAGGCGTTCGCGATTGGTTTCGAATCCATTGCTCTCCGCAAAGCGAATGACATCCAGCCAGTGGCGTCCCCAGCGTTCGCCGTAGCGCGTGTCTCCCAAGGCCTTGTCGACCAACCGCTCAAACGCCAGAGGTTGCGTGTCGGCGACAAAGCTCGCGACTTCCTCTGGTGAGGGTGGGATCCCGAGCAACACCAAATACAAGCGCCGGATCAACGTCACTCGATCGGCTTCAAGCGAGTGAGACAGAGTCTTTTCAGCCAACTTGGTAGCGATGAAGGCATCAATTGGATTTTGCGATCGCGCCTGGGTGGGGATCTGGGCACTTGCAGGAACTGATGGTAAGGAAGGGCGTTTGACTGGCTGAAACGACCAATGGGATCTAATCGGGTCGGCTTTCTCCGCAGAACCGGCCGGCCAGTCCGCTCCCTGATCAATCCAGGCGCGCACCAGACCAATTTGTTCGGCCGACAAGGGGTCGCCTTTGGGGGGCATTTGCATGTCGGGAACCAGACCGGCGATTAACTGCACCAGTGGGCTGCCTGCGCTGTCGCGAGGTTTGATGGTGGGCGAGTAGCTTTCACCACCCTTGAGGGCCGCTTGGCGGTCATCAAGCCGAAACCCACTCTTCTGCTTGGTCGATCCGTGGCACTCGGCGCAGTGCTTGTCGAACAGCGGTCGGATGTCGCGCGCGAAATCGACCGGACGCGTTGCGGCGGTAGGTAGTTTGGCGAGGTCCGCGCCAGCGGCCAGTGAGGCCCCGGGAAAAGGGCCGCCGCCGAAGCTCATCGACGCGATCAGCGCCAGGAACAACCATGGCTTGACAGCAGTTTTCCTGCTGAACCCGAACCGCCTGAAGGCGGAACTCCGAACAGCCCGCAGCCGGCAATTAACTGGGTTTGAAGTTCCGCCTTCAGAAGGCCCAGACGCAACTCCCCGCATCATGAAAACTGCTGACGACATGCACTGAGTTTCGCCGCGGACGCGGCGCGCAAAGTTGGCTGCTTGGACATCAAATTCTGTAACCATAAGGACGATGGCCTATTCTGCCACAAGCACCGTGTGTTGCCATCGCAAAAAAATGAACCGGAGGTGTCGCTGCATTCAGTGGGCGACCCCCCGGTTCTGAGTCGGTGTGTCCCATTCAAGCGGGACGGCGCGAGGCCGGCGGTGCGGGTTTGGGCTTTTCCTTCTTTGGTTTTTTCGTTTCGCGTTTTTGACTATTATTGCCTTTGGCCATAGCGGGCTCTAGTAAGGATTTAAATTCAGTCGGATACCAGTAAAACCGGCGATATTCATAACGAAAGGGCGCCTCTCCGAGTTGCCGACAATTGGAGATTGGTTGTCCCCAGAATTCCAGAAAAGCAGTGGAGGCCACGGCGCTCCAAAGGCCGTGCTTTTTGGAGTGCCGGCAGCCCTCTGCCGCTTTCTCCTCCCTTCAGCATTCAATGAGGCACGGGAATCTCGAAGATACGCCCACAATGACCTCCAACCATCGAATGGTTGATATATCCGAACCCCCAACGGATCGGAGTGGACTGAGTTTGGAGTTCCGCCTTCAGGCGGCCAATGCGCAAACCGCAGCCAGATGAGAATTTCGATGTCATACCCATAAAAACTCCCTCAATTCAAACAGTTCCGGAACAGCTAAACACTCATCGACAACGAGCCGACATGTGGATTATTGGTGATGACCGCAATGTTCACTGGGGAGCGTCGGAGGTTCTAATTTTATGAAATTCTCTGACAGATCCGAACGGTATCAATGCGCAGGGAGGCTGGAAGCTGAACTGCTTGTGGTGAGTGCCATTGGCCTCGTCACTTCCGTGTGGGTACTCCTGAGCGAGGGTTGGAAAGCTGGAGTAACCTTGGGCATGTTGAGTGTGGCGATGTTTGCCCTGTCCCAGGTCGTGGAGATGCTGAGTGACTTGTCGCGGCGCATCCATGGTTTGGAGAACGCGAAAGCGAATTCAGAGAAGACAACGGATCCGGTGGACCGAAACCCTGTGCCGTAGAGTTCCTTGAAAGGATCCGAGCCCCACAAAACGACCGCGCCGAATTCCATGGGCCATGCGCTCACGCCGGTCGAATTGCTGGTTGCATTGGTTAATTTTCCAACCAAAGCGCATCGAGCCGATAGCGCCAGATCGGATGGCGTTGAAACCCGCGCAACCGGCGGCTCTGCAAGTAGACCCGTTTTTCATGGACCACGGGTGCCCAGGGTGCGTCGTCCAGGACGGTGTCTTCAATGCGTCGTAACAGTTGAGTTCGTTGGATGGGGTCGAAAATTCGATCGGATTGAGCGATCAGGCGCACCACGTTTGGATTGTTGTAGAACGCATAGTTGTAGCATTGGGTGTCGGTGATCTTACTCCCGTCCAAAGTGGGATCGAAAAAACTCATGGGATCTGGGTAATCGACGATCCAGCCATATAATCCCATCGACGCGTTCTTGCGCGTGCTGACCTTTTCGAACATGGCAATCGACGTCACCGGACGCAGCGTCACTCGGATGCTCACTAATCGCAGTTGTTCCTGAATCGCCTCTGGTATGGTGCCCAAGTATCCCAGCGGATACCAAAGATCCACCTTGAAACCGTCGGGATACCCAGCGTCGCGCAGCAGTGTTCTAGCCTTCTCGGCATTGTGCTCCATGGCGCGACGTTCGCGGTCGGCCTCGGGCATCCAGGGGGGTAGGATGCCGTAGGCTGGTACGGACGGTGGCAGTAGTTTGGCCAATCGCTCGCGGTCGAGCGCAAAACTCACCGCCTTCCGAACCCGCACATCGTCGAACGGTTTGAGTTCGGTGTTCATGAACACGTAGTGCACGTTGGGATACGCCAGCGTCTTCACGAAATCGCCCACACGGGAATCGCGTTCCAAGCGTCGGTAATCCTGTTGGCTCAATTGGCTCAGGTCAATTTCCCCGCGCTCTACCATCATGGTGTGCAGAAACAATTCTCCACCGATGGAGAGTTCCAGGGAATCGGGAAATCCGCCGGGTCCGGTGTAATGGGAATTGCGGACAAAGAGCCAGCGCTGGCCTGGAATATGTTCTTGGAGTTGATAGGGCCCGGATCCGGCGAGTCGGGCTCGAAATTCGCGCGAAGATTTTTGGAGCAGTTCTCGAGGCACGGGAGCGCTGCTGGGCCAGGCCAGTTTGAATGGAAAAATGTAACTGGGCTCCACCAGTTCAACGATGAGGGTACGCCGGTCCGGTGCTCGCACACCCATCACGTGATTGGTCTTGCCGTCGGCAAACTCTTTTGCGCCGAGGATTCCGATCAACGCGATTTGGCCGTCCGAACCGCTCTCTGGATTCAGCACACGTTCCAGGGCGAATCGATAGTCTTCGGCCTCGACTTCGCGGCCGTTGGCGAAACGGATTCCGGCTTTCAAATGAAAGGTATAAGTCCGCTGGTCTTCGGATAGTGCCCAGTCCTGGGCTTGATCCAGAATCAGACGCCCTTGGTCATCGTAATCGAACAGGCCGTGGAACATCAGGCGTTGAAACGCCCAGTGATCAGTAGTAGGTGCTTGAACGGGATCCAAGGTTCCAAAATCGTTCTGGAGCGCCAACCGGAGCTGTCCGCCGCGACGTGGAATGGCTGTCGGGTTCGTGGCTGTCGGGTCCATCCCGGCGCCGAACATCGGAACGCCAAGCCACAAGACAGCCAGCAATCGCCACATCGTGCGGTAGTGTATCGGAAGGGGGACTCGATCTCGAATAGAAAGAGCGGGGTGGGTGCGTGGCTGGTGTGAAAACGGCAATAGCCCCGCCTGAACTGTGAACTCACACGAAGACTCGAAGACACAAAGGAGGGGAGGATTGGGGCTGTGGTTGGGCTTTATGGAGCCTGCGTGTGAGGTCGGCGTAGCCAAGGTCCGTGCTGGAGTTCCGTTTCCTTCGTGTCTTCGTGTGAGTCTGAGGTAGTTCGGGTGTGGGAAGACGGAGGGGGAAAAAGCGGCAGAGGGCTGCCGGCACTCCAAAGGTCATTAACTCAGGTGGTCGTCGACTTCCGGTAAAACTCGACGGTGCGTCGGATGCCATCGGTGAGTGATGTCGATTGCCAGTCGGGAAACAGGGTCGAAATGGGATTTGGAATCGGGGGCGGATATGCGGGCAGTGACGGGCCTTGAATCGTAATCTTCCCGCGAGACTCAGGGACGACAGCGGTCAGTGCGGTCACAATGTCCTCCACCGAAGCAACGGAACTCTCCAAGTCAACGACGTTGGCCCCCGAGGGGGTTTCGAGGGCGCCTCGGACAAAAGCCCGAGCCACGTCTTCCACGTAGTCGTACCCAATTTGTCCGGTGTATGGTATGGTGTAGATTCCACCGTCCGCCGCTGCGCGCGCCGCGAGGGAGGGACCTGCGGTCAATCCGACCTCGCGTTCCGGTCCGTATGCTACCTGAGGCCTTATGCCAATTGACGCCACTTGGTGATGTCTCCAGTACTGATGCGCCAGCAATTCGGTGGCCTTCTTAAACGCACCGTAGAAAGTCTCTGGTTGGTTTTCGGGAGTCGGACCCCCGGGAGTTGAGTGATCGGGTTCGCTGCCGTAAACCGCAACGGAACTCGCATAGGCGAATCCCTGGATTCGACCGGGCTTGCGCCTTGCCTCTTCGAAGAGCGCCAACGTTCCCATCAGGTTTACCTGAGCACCCTCCCAGGGATCCTGTTGACAAGCGGGAGTCAAGAGCGCCGCCAAGTGGATAATGCGGCTGACACCTTGAAGCTCGATGGTTCGACGGAGCAGGGTTCTATCCAAGAGACTGCCTTGGACGAACGGGATACTGGTGAAGCCCGAACCAAGTATTCGGCGCCAGCGCACGGGTGGTGTGCCGGTGTCGTAAGCCACGATGCTCAACCCGCGGGCTCTGAGTTCACGGATCACCCAGGTGCCGATGAAACCGCAGCCGCCGGTCACCAATACGGTTGGTTGTGTGGAATCGTTCGTTGCGATGGCCATAGAAACTGTTGTCGCGACTCAATCGGTTAACTGGGGAACGCCGTTTCGATGAGACGCGCCACGGTTTGCAGGAACCTGGCAGCCGGTGCGCCATCCAGTGCTCGATGGTCAAACGTCAGGCTCAGGGTCATTTGGTCGCGTGGGAGTATCTGATCGTTCACCACTGCGGGACGACGTTGAATTCGGCCGATGCCGAGTATACCGCATTCGGGTGCGTTGAGAATCGGCGTGAATGCATCGATCCCAAATGCACCCAGATTGGTCAGGGTGAACGTGCCGCCGCGCATTTCGTCGGGAGCCAATTTTCGCGCGCGAGTTCGTTGGATCAAATCTTGAGTGGTTCGCGCCAGCGTCGGGAGATCCAGGCTGGGGACATTTCGAACCACGGGCACCAGCAATCCGACCTCCGTGTCCACGGCAATGCCGATGTGGATGTTCTGAAACACGTTTAAACCGGAATCTTCCCAGCGCGCATTTAAAACGGGGTGGATTGCCAAGGCCTTGGCGGTCAAGTGAACTAATAGATCGGAGTAACTCGGGGTTGGATTTCCTGGAGAGCCGGGGTTGGATTTCAGATGGTCTCGCCACGCGACCAGTTGGGTGGCATCCACGGTGGTGTGCAGCGTGACCGGGGCGCTGTCGCGCAAGCTAGCAACCAAACGGTCGGCAATTTTTTGGCGCAGACTGGATGTCGCCGTAGCACGTAGTGTGGAACTGGGACCGCTCGAACTGCTGGCGGCGAGGCGCACATCGCGCTCTCGAATTCGACCGGTGCGACCGGTTCCCCTCAACCCACGCCAGTCCACGCCTAAGTCGTTAGCCGCACGCAAGGCGCGAGGGCTGATACGGGGCGCGGGTATGGAGGTGGGCGTGGAGACGTTAGATTGAGAATTGGGTGCGCTGCCAGCGGCAGGAATTGCAGGCGCCGTCGCGTCCCTGGAGTCTTCGATGGAGTTGGGATGCGCTTCCTGAACGATGGATTGTGTGGGTAGCGTGACAGCCGTTGATTGATTTGCGGCTGCGGTTGCGGGTCCGGGGGGCCAGGATTCGCCTGGAACCGTGAGATAGCCGACGCATTGTCCTACGCGGACCAAGTCTCCGGCTTTAGGCGAATCGGGCAGCCAACGCAATACCCCACCATCAATGGCATCGATGTCTTGCGTGGCTTTGTCGCTCTCCAGAGTGAATAACGCGTCACCAGCCGCGACAAGGTCCCCGTCGGATTTATGCCAACTGGAAAACGTGGCTTCTTCCATGGACCATCCGAGTCGAGGGATCGTGATTTCTTGAGGCATGGGGGTGTGGAAATCGGTTGGGAATTCGTTTTGAACGCCTTCGGTGGGCCCGGCTTATTCGTCGATCAGATCCCGCATGGCTCGCGCGATGTCGGCGACGTGGGGAACGACGGCCTTCTCTAAACTAGGGCTATAGGGGGTTGGCGCGAAAGCACCGTTCAGCCGTCGGATCGGGGCGTCGAGGTCATCGAATCCAGCATCGGCCACTTGTGCCGCAATCTCGGCGCCGAGACTACAGGGCGCGAAGGCCTCATCCACGATGAGCAGTCGCCCGGTCTTAGCAACCGAATGCAGAATGGTATTGGTGTCCAAGGGCGAGACGGTCCGCGGATCTATGATTTCCACAGAGAAACCGTCGCGTTCAAGCTCCTCGGCGGCAGCGATAGACTTTGAGACCATGAACGCGATGGCCACAACAGTCAGGTCCGTGCCCTCGCGAACAACGCGCGCCTGGCCGAAGGGGATTTCGTAGGGCTCGACGGGCACATGCCCTTTGGTTGACATGAGTTCGCGGTGCTCCAAAAACAATACCGGGTCCTGACAACGCAAGGCATGGGTCATCAATCCTTTGGCATCGAATGGGGAGGAAGGCACGACCACCCTTAATCCGGGAATGTGACTATAGATGGAGTGATAACTTCCCGAA
Source organism: Verrucomicrobiales bacterium (assembly GCA_005793375.1). Classification (GTDB taxonomy): domain Bacteria; phylum Verrucomicrobiota; class Verrucomicrobiia; order Limisphaerales; family UBA9464; genus SXSK01. The sequence goes on from SXSK01000397.1 coordinate 19,331, forward strand.
TGATGCGTGGCAGCCGAATGCCCAATCCCAATGCAACCACGCAAGAGGATCGGCATGCGGAGTCGACCGCTGCTCATGTACTGCATCTTCGCGATCTGATTGATGAGTTCGCCGAAGGCGTCGTTGATGAAATCGATGAACATGAAGTCGATCACCGGGCGCGTGCCGGTCATGGCGGCACCGCAGCCGAGTCCGACGAATCCGCGTTCGCAAATGGGGGTATCGCAGAGTCGGTCGGCGCCGTATTTGGCGTAGAGTCCGCTGGTCGTTGCGAAGTTTCCGCCGCGTATCCCGATGCCCTCGCCCAGGACAAAAATTCCCGGCTGCCGGGCCATTTCAAAATCGAGTGCTTCCACGGTGGCGGCCACGACACTGATGGCGCGAGTCTCCGGGTTGGCCGTTTGTCTGAGAGTGGACTCGAGCGCCGTGGTGAGATCGGATCGAGTGGGTGATTCATGGTAGACGTGTTGCGTGGCAGAGGCGGTCTCGGGCACGGGCGCGTTTTCAGCCGCTTCAGTTCCAGCTGCGATTTCCGCCTGCAGCTCAGCGTCGATGGCATTGAGTTGGGATTCCAAAGTTGGATCCTCCGTGAGCAACGTAGCGCGGAGTCGTTTGATGGGGCAGCGTTCCCTCCAGGCGGCCACTTCTTCGCGGGTGCGATAGGTATAGTCGCCCATTCCTTCCGAGTGTGGTCGGGTGCGATAGGTTTTGCATTCGATCAATGTGGGGCCTTGCCCCGATCGAGCCCGTTCTACGGCGGTTTGTGCCGCAGCATGGATCGCAAGGACATCGTTGCCGTCCAATTCGATGCCGGGCATGCCATATCCGGAAGCGCGCGACGCGACACTTGGGTTGCCAGCGGCGTAACGAAAGGGAACTTCGGTGGCGAACTGATTATTTTCGCAGACGAATAACACCGGCAATTTCCAGATGCTGGCCATGTTCAGCCCTTCATGGAAGGCCCCGTTGTTGACCGCGCCGTCGCCGAAGAATGCCACGGCGACGTTAGGGAGTCGGAGCAGTTTGAAGCTGTAGCCGGCACCGGCGGCTTGAAGAATGCAGGGGCCGACAATACCGCTGGTCCCCATCAGTCCGATCTCAGGTGCGAACAAGTGCATACTGCCGCCGCGTCCCCGAGAACAACCGGTGCTGCGCCCGAACAATTCAGCGATCAACTCGACGACCGGCAATCCTTTTGCCAAGGCATGGCCATGACCTCGATGGGTGCTGAAAACCACGTCGGCGGTGGTGAGGTGGGCACAGATGCCTGAAGCGATGGCTTCTTGCCCGACATAGGTGTGACAGGCGCCGTGGATGAGGCCGCGTTGATGGCAGCGTGCCAGTTGTTCTTCGCAAAGGCGGATACGCTGCATCTGACGGTAAAGGGAGAGGCGGTAGGGCATGTTGGGGGGAAACAAGGGCTTCCTGGTGGGAGTCAGTGACGATGGAATGACGTGTTGAACGAAGCCGCTGCGCGGGGGGCTTTGCCGATGTAGACGACCTGGGTGGTCTGGAGCACACGCTCCGGACCTACCATCAAAACAGCGTTCCTATCCACATCGAAATCCACCACGGTCTCCGCACAGTCGCCGAGACCGACCATTGCTCCAGAACCGGATGGCGTCAATCTCTCTGGCCCAAAACGCCAATTCCAGACCCGCACCGAAGTTCGTCACTCAGGATCCGGGGGTGTCGCTGACGCTCAACCCCCGGCTACCTTCTTTCATCCCTCCGGGATGAAGCACGGTTTCGTCACCTCGACGCGGGCGGGAAACTCGTGGGGCTCTTCGCGCGTCAGTCATGGGAACGAGACCACGGTTCTATTCTTCGGCGGAACAGCCAACAAGCCCCAGGTGCAGAAGAGTCGGTCGCCCAGTAAGACATCGCCGAGCTTTAAGACGTCCCATAAGTTCTGCAGCGACCCCAACTCGCTGGAACGCCAGGTGGCAGTGACGGAATCTGGGGCGGCAGAAGAAGCGCTCATAGGGTCCCCCAAAAAATCCACTGGCTGAGTCAAATCAAAAGGCTCAGGACTCCTGACTCCGAGGAACTGAGGTGGCACCGACGGGCTGAAAAATGAGGCGGAGATCGGTGCCTGGAAAAGGCGTTTCCGTGTCGGTGAGTTCGTCGCAGAGGTGTTGGAGGGCCACGTCGTGCGCCCGACTCGCCATGCGGTGAAGGCGCTCCAGTTGTTCGCCCTTCTGACGTTCGAACTCTTCGGCAACCTCGGCTTCCGGATTGGCCGCCAATTGGCTCGCCCCAAACTCCGCCTGGGCTCGGCTCAGCAGCGCTCGTTCTCGACGCACGGCCGCATCCGCCCGCCGCCAAGCGGGATTCACTACGTTGGTCGTGTCAGGAATGGGTTCTGTTCCATACGCTGCGAGCTGGTCCAATCCGTAGTGTTGGCTCATATAGTCGGGTAAGAGGATGGCCTTGCGGCCACCCTCTCCCCTGGGAACCGTACGTGCGACTTTCACCGCATACGGCTCGAGCCATCGCAAAGCCCTGCAAACGCAGGACCAGTCCATTACGACTGTGTGACCCCTGCTTCGCGACGATGAAGGCCGAACTTCTTGAAGAACGCACGGTCTACAAAATAGTCGTCCCAGTGAGGATCAAACGGATTGGCCTCCGCTTGAATCTTGACGAAACGCCGAATCGGAGTCTCCGCAGCTCTCACTAACTTGAGCCAACAGATCCCCCCAGTCGCGAGACGCTCTCCGGTATCCACGGCAAACGTCCAGGAATAGGACCCGATGGACGAGACTTCCAACTGGATGGCACCATCCGGATGTTTGGCGTGACTCTGGTGAACGGAGAACGCCTAAGATCAAGAGTCTAGCTGGGATTGGAAAATCAACCTCACCACGCCGCCGTGCCGAGTCTTAAAACCCCACCTTAATGCACGGATTCCCACCCCCAAATGTTCAACACCGTTCACCTGTGGAAACAGCGGCAACTGGAATTGCGGCATGCGCCGAGTCTCTCCCCACCGCGGTCGGTGGCAAGTCGTTAATTACCCTCAGCCACTCCAATTTCGCTTCAATCGGTGCCACCCATCTTCCATCAGTCTCTATTCCCAAAGCGCGACTCCTACGGTATCGACAGCCATGCGAAAAATCCGAGGGGTTCGCGGACAACGTCCCCAACTTGTTCCCCAGTAGACCCAAAAAGAATCCTGAGGCAAAATTGCGTTAGCATTTTCCTCCGACCGACTTTTCACGCTGAATCAGTCCAGGCGTACGCCAAAAAAGGGACACCTTGCGGTGTCCCTTGATCAAAACGAACTGTTCCCGTTTAGTTCTTCAAGGGGAACGCGAACTGCTGATCACCAATGGAGTTAGCGGCATCACGCAGTTGTTCCTTCAATCGACCACTGGTAACTTGTTGCACGCTGCCGTCGCCCAATAGCAGGTTGCCGGCGCTGTTGTGGATCTTGCCCGTGTAAGCAGGTGCCAGGTTGGCGGCGACGGTGGCGATCTTCTGGCCGGCGGCGGTCTTCAGCGTGAGGTAGGACTGAACCACGGTGCTGATATTGTCCGGATCCGCGGGATTCGGGGTCACGAGGTTGGTGATATTGCGATCACCGGAGAGGATGGACTGGGGCTGCTCTTCGGAGGCGGAAGCGCCGAGGAAGTAGCTGAGGGCCTTGTCACGATCCTTCACTTCGACGCTGCGCCACGTGTTGGAGGTGGAACGGCGGTCGTCGCTGGGGCAGGCGATGATCTTCGGGGTGGAGAGCTCGTTGGAGAGCGCCGCCATGAAGAGCCAGTTGCTCTTGCCGAAGTTTGCGGGATCCACACCACCGGAGTCGGTGGGAGTAGCCCAGACGAACGCACCGGTATCGACCGCAGCGGTGCGGAATGCGAGACCAACGTTCTTGAGGTTGTTGACGCAGTTAATGCGTTGAGCACGCGCCTTTGCCTTGGCCAAGGCGGGAAGGAGCATGCCCGCCAGAATCGCGATGATCGCGATGACGACGAGTAGTTCGATCAGCGTGAACGCGCCGATCCGATGCTTACGGAGACGATTCATAACTTTTGAATGAGTAACGGGGTTAACTTTCGGCGCGAACTCTAGTGAGCTCACTTTGAGTGTCAACGCCTTTCCCCAATCTGCTTAGCTTCACTTGTGCCAAGGTCGGTTATTCTGCTGAAATCCGGCCCCATTTTCTCGGTGTTTACCATCGGTTTGGGGAATTTTCACGCAGTTGTGTGGATATCACGCAGTGTCTTGTCTCTCAGCGATTTCCTTTTACAAGTGTTCACGATTCACCCAATGGCTTGCCGCCGGGGCCTGGAGCGTTAGGTTGCGTGCATCGTGAATGCCCCAACGTCGAAATTGCCGCCCAAGCACACGAATTTGCTGGCGCGCGAAAAGTCGCCCTACCTGCTGCAACACGCGCACAACCCGGTGAATTGGTATCCGTGGGGCGACGCGGCGCTGGCCAAAGCCAAAGCCGAAGACAAGCCGGTTTTGCTGAGCATCGGTTACTCCACCTGCCACTGGTGTCATGTCATGGAACGGGAATCCTTCGAGGACGAATCCTTGGGGGCGTACCTGAACGAACACTTTGTGAGCATCAAGGTGGACCGGGAAGAGCGCCCCGACGTGGACAAGATCTACATGACCTTTGTGCAACTGACCACCGGGGGTGGCGGATGGCCCCTGAATGTTTTCCTGACGCCGGATTTGAAGCCATTTTATGGCGGAACCTACTTCCCACCCGAGCCCAAGCATGGGCGGCCGAGTTTCCGCATGTTGCTGGAACGGATCGTGGATTTGTGGAAGACCCGGCGCTCGGACATTGCGTCCTCGGCCAGCGAATTGGTGGATCGGCTCAAGACGGCGTCGGTGCACGAACCGGAGAACGCGTTTCCGACCGGGGAACGCGAGTTGCAAGGGGCCGGACACAGTTACATGCACGAGTATGATCCGGTGAATGGTGGGTTTGGCGGCGCGCCGAAGTTTCCGCGTCCGAGCCAACCGCTTTTCTTGCTGCGATACGCCGCTCGGTTTGGAGATCCCGAAGCGGTCAAAATGGTCCTGCACACGTGCGACCAGATGGCTGCCGGGGGTATGTACGATCAATTGGGTGGAGGCTTTGCGCGTTACAGTGTGGATGAGAAGTGGCTGGTGCCGCACTTCGAGAAGATGCTGTACGATCAGGCCCAGTTGGTGCAGCTCTATCTGGAAGCCTATGTGGTGAGTGGTGAGGCGCGCTTTGCCGACGTGGCTCGCGATATTCTGAGGTATGTGCTCCGGGATATGACCCATCCAGAGGGCGGTTTTTATTCAGCCGAAGACGCTGACAGCGAAGGTCATGAAGGCAAATTCTATTGTTGGACGGTGGCCGAGCTGAAAACTCTGCTGACGCCGGAGGAATTCTCCCTGGTCACCCGATACTATGGCGTGACCGAGGCGGGCAATTTTGTGGATCATTCGCACCCGAAACCATTGACCGGGCAGAATGTCCTCAGCTTGGCCCAGCCAAAACTGCTGTCCCCGGAAAAAGCGTTGCTGGAGTCGGCGCGCCAGAAGCTCTTGGGTGCCAGGGCCAAACGCGTGCGGCCGCATTTGGACGACAAAGTGTTGGCATCTTGGAACGGGATGATGCTGGGGGCGGTGGCGCGGGCCCATGCGATTTTGGGCGACGACGCCTACGGACAGGCCGCGGAACGAGCGGTGACGTTTCTCAAAGGCAAGCTGTGGGATCCGACCACCAAGAGCCTATACCATCGCTGGCGTGAGGGTGAGCGGGACGCGGTTCAACTGCTCGACGCCTATGCCAACCTGTTGGCTGGTGTGGTGGATTTATATGAGGCTACGGTCGATTTTCGGCACTTGGAATTTGCGGTATCGTTGACCGAGTCGATGATGGCCAAGTTTTACGACCCGGCGGCGGGCGGTTTCTGGCAATCGAGTCAAGATACGCCGCATCTGTTGATGCGAGTCAAAGAGGACTATGACGGGGCCGAGCCGAGTGGAAATTCTGTGGCGACCTTGGCGTTGCTGAAACTGGGGCGGATCTGTGCGCGACCGGAATGGGTGGCCGCCGCGGAGAAGACGCTGAGGTTGTTCGCGCAGAAGTTGCATCAGGCACCTCAGGGAGTGCCCTATTTGTGCATTGCGCTGGACTACGCGCTGCAAGAGCCGCGCCGTGTGGTGTTGGTCGGAGATTTTGCGTGTGGCAGCACGCGTTCCTTAATCGCGGCGGCACACGGTGTCTTTCAGCCGCACAAGGTGGTCATGGGCAATCGCGGTCCGGTGGATCCGTTTGCGAAAACTCTGCCTGTGAATGAGGAATTCACCCGGGCATTCTGTTGCACCGGAACGGCATGTCAGCCGCCGACCCGGGACAAAAAGGTGTTGCGAGAGTTTTTGTCAGCCAAGAAGTGAATCTCGGCGAAACTTGAGGCCAATCCGCACCCTTCTCGCGCCTCGTCCGCGACGAAAACCTCCGCAAATCTGGACCAAACCTATTCTGAAGACGGTCCCTAGTGGTGGCCGGGCTTGCGTTTGTGAATGATGAGGATGTTTTCAGCAGGATCGAACACCATAGCCATGTGACAGACGGGTGTCTCGAAGGGCTCCATTTTGAATTTCACACCGGCGGCTTTTAGTGAGGCGATAGTGGCGTCGAAGTCCACGGCTTCGAGTCCGCACGATGGACCGTCGGCACTGGGGAGCCAGCCGGGGGCCTTGCCGATGGCCAGCGTGTGTGGTCCAAGTTCATACTCGACCCAGCCGCCGTCTTCGCCCATCGGCACGACCATGGACGGGACAAGTTGGAGCAGACCTTCATAAAAGGCACGGGCGGAGGGTAGATCAGTGACGGGATAACAGGTGAAGGCGACTTCGGTGAAGAGCATGGTGGCAGGGGTTTCGTTGAGGCTTTTGATAGTCAACTTTCGTTTTGCTTGTCGAGCCAGGATATCACCTAGCACTACAGCGACAGTTCACTTAAAGTTTGGAAGATGAAGGGGAAAAGCGCCGTTCTTGGCGCGACGGTTGGAAAGCTGTCGATCGCACCCGACGACATTTTTAGCTTGCGCGGAACTGGCCCGCCCGTTAATCTG
>SXSK01000039.1 GCA_005793375.1 Verrucomicrobiales bacterium
CAGCTCCGCCAAAATCCCGGAGGGAAAAACCCAGGGCCATGAGTAGAAACATCCAAAGGATTCTCCGGTTGGCAAAGAGCGATTCTCGGGGCGTGTGGGACATCACTTCGGCTCGGTGGCCTTCTTCAGCAAATTTCCAAAACAGGATCGCCATGACTATCCCGGCAACACCCAATTCCAATACCGGCGCGCGCCAACCCGATGCATACCCTCGCCAGCCGGAATAGAGTGGACCAATGAAGAATCCCACGCTCGCACCGATGCCTAGGAATCCGAGGGCACGCCCAGGTTTTTCGGGATAGAGACCGGCAATCAATGCGGTTGCCGCTGGATGAAAGCAACTCCCACCCACACCACAGATCACCACACTGACTATGGCCCAGGCATAATTCTCAGACAAGCCCAGGCAGAGGAACCCCACCCCATTGATCAGCAATCCCCATGCTAGCAGTTGTTTACGGCTGGCTCGATCAGCCAACCGTCCCATGGGATAACTCGGAACGAAATATGCCACCATCATCACGGTCACTAGCAATGTCGCTTCATCCAGATTGCTCAGCCTTAAATCGTTGCGAATCAGAAGATACAACGGCATGAGCGCGATCTGGTAGATATGCGTGAAAGCATGAAGTACCGCCGACAGGAACAACGTTCGATTTCGGTGATGAGGGACTGGGAAGTTCAAGGGTTCAGGGAATAATCATCATGCCGTCATTAACGAGCAGCCACGAGGTTCTGCCTGCATCGCTCGACCCACCAGTTCAAATCCTAAATCCCGACGGATGGCAATGTCCTCGGTCCGGATGCATGCCACGGAATAGACATTCGCCAGATCCAGGATTTGAAGCACGCCCGATTGATTGACGTCGACCTCCAACCCAGATTCGGGATTCACAACGCGAGCAAAACACCAGGGGGGAAAATGAAAACAACGACGGTCTGCATCCATCCCGTTGTCCCCACCAGCAATCCGATCATAGGCTTGTGAACTGAGTTCGCTCATGCCGTATTCACAGACCACCATCGATCGCATCACGCCCAGCTTTTCACAAATTAATGGATGCAACTCGCCGCGTGCCAGTTCTCGGGATCGTCCTTTGTACCCACCGGTCTCCATCACCCGCGAGCCCGGTGGGAGTGACAGTGTTCGTTGTTCTGCGTCCAGATGCTCCAACAAATGTACAAAACTAAAGGCGGTTCCTGCCAGACAGACCGGTTGAGCCAATCGCCCGGCAACATCGAGCGCGGGAATCAGTCGCTCCCAATCCAATTCCCAATTACCCGACTCCACGCGACCTGCAAACACCGCACGCCCCGGGAAGAATTTTTGTTCGACTGTCTTTATCATGTAGGCCAGGGAGGAATGTGGCGCAGCTTGCACATCTGGCGTCAGACTGATCAACCTCAACTCCGAAGCCTGATCCCGGTGGGTCGGCAACAGATACCTCGCAAACCACGGCCTCAGGGATGCCTCATAGACCGTAAGCGAGATGGCATCATGAAAATGCCGACTCCGCTTTTGAAGTGTGGTTCCGCTGGAATGGAAAACCGTTGTCCGCGAATCCAAGGGCAGACAGCTCAGATCAAATTCCTTAAACGCCGAGGTTGGCACCGATGGAATGTGATTGAGGTGCCGAACCGAAGTGGGCGTCCGCCCGAGCGATTCGCACCAAGCTCGGTAGGTGACATTGTGGGCGAACTGCGCTTCGAACAATTCGAGCGCCAGATTTTCGAAATTCTCCAACAAGCTGCCGTCGGTATCCGTGCGCGAAACCACCGCACTCATGGCAGAGCGCAATTGCCGAACAATCGATGAAAAATCGGACACCATGCGGTTTTTGTTGGTGGCTGGTTGACCGCGACAGCCACGGCATGAGTAGACGGAATGGAGAGCGCTGTCCAGGATCAGAGCAAGCCACTGCGACACAACGACTGCGGATCCGAGGCATGGATCGGTTCCGTATCGATAAAAGCCGTGGCGAGTCGATCGCGCCCCTCACAAGTCGGTGACCCTTCGTATCGCCGAAGGGTCATCGCTCCATCAGTTTGAGCCCGCCGATAAGCCTGCCAACTCACGTTCGGTCTTCAAACGCAATTGGCCACAAGCCGCATCGATGTCGTGCCCTTTCTCCAAGCGCAACGTGGTGGTGACCCCCTCTGACTCCAGGTTTCGAGCAAACCTCTGGCAATGTTCCTCGGAAGGCCGAGTCCAGGGAAGCCCCTCAACGGTATTGTAGGGGATCAGATTGACCTTGGCGTGCACGCGTCGGGCCAGCTCTGCCAGCGGTGCTACTTGGTCGAGGTCGTCATTGATCCCGGCAATCAGAATGAACTCAAATGTGAGCATTCGCCCCTTTCGATCCTGGTAGTACTGGCACGCAGCTGCGAGCTCTTCGAGGGGATACTTGCGATTCACTGGCATGATCTTGGAACGGACCTCGTCGGTCGCACCATGAAGTGAAATTGCCAGCCGGAACTGGATCGGATCATCCGCAAGGCTCCGAATCTGAGGCACCAAGCCACTGGTACTAATCGTGATCTTACGGGCACCAATATTACCACCCCACGGTGCATTCAACACACGGAGGGCGGTGAGCAGGTTGTCGTAATTGGCCATGGGTTCACCCATGCCCATCACCACGATATTGTTAACCACGCGTTCTTGTGAGGCTGCATTGGCGCTTACCGAAGCAGGCGTGTTTGCTGACGAGTCTACAACCTCCTTGGCTTCTGAAGCCACCGTTCGTTCTACCGCCAACACTTGACCCAAAATTTCATGGGGCAGGAGATTACGTTTCCAACCATCCAACCCGCTGGCACAGAACCGACAACCATAGGCACAGCCTACTTGTGTCGAGATGCAAAGTGTGTGCCGATCGCTGGCTTCGCCATAAAGTGCCGGATTGGCCGGGATCAGAACGCTTTCGATTAAGGATCCGTCGGATAATCGCCAGAGGTACTTCCGCGTGGTATCACGTGCGCCTTGGCGCTGGACCAGGGTGGGAATCTCCAATGAATAGGAGGAAGCCAATCGCTCTCTCAACGCCTTCGGCAAATTGGTCATTTCATCCCAGGACGCTGCGCGCCTTGGATACAACCATTCCAGGAGTTGTGCCACACGGTACCCTGGTTGCGACCAACTGGCGAGGGTGGCGGCGACGGAATCCTTGGATTCCGATCGGATATCGGTGAGCACCATGGGACTATTGCTGAATGAAGTAACTCAGATTTTCCAGCTCGATGGCCAGGTTCACATTGTTGACCATGACACTCTCCGGCACATGGGCGACGATCGGCGCAAAGTTGAGGATGCCCGTGATTCCCGCATCCACAAGCCGATTGATGACCTCTTGAGCGGCACTCGCAGGGACAGCCACAATTGCCATTCGAACTCGGTATTTTTCAACCACCTCCGGAAGCCGATCCATCGAATAAACTGGGGGAGGACGATCCCGGTCACGATGACGATCCACATCGGCGTCAAAAGCGGCAATGAGCTCGAAGCCCTCCTGCTCAAACCCTCGATACGAGAGGAGTGCGCTACCCATATTGCCGACTCCGACCAGCACCACCGGTTGGAGCCGGCTTGTACCAAGTAGGTTCCCAATCATTTTGGCCAACTGCTCCACGTCGTACCCCAGACCGCGGGTTCCGAACTGTCCAAAGTAAGTTAGGTCCTTGCGCAGCTGAGGGGGTTTGACCCCAGCGGCACGCGCCAAGGCCTCGCTACTGACCGTTTGTATATGATTCTCCTTCAGTCGCTGGAGGCAGCGGAGATAAACACTCAACCGATATATGGTCTTTCGCGGAATCTCTGGACGCGCTGGTTTCTTCAAAACAGATCTTAATTTGGTGCTGGAAGTTTTTGGTGGCAAGGGAGCAGTCGATAATCGGTTGAGTCGAATCGCAATTAGTCTACGAACACAAACTCGTTGGATGCTAGCAACGCTTGGGCGAGCCGACCCCAAGGATTGAGCGGGGTGATCGAAGTCGAATTGCCCATGCCGTTTTCCCTCAACGTCGGCTGCTGCGGAACGGTAGAATTCGTTGAGGGTTTGGACTGGACAAAATCAAGCGCTGCCGCCAGTTCGTCGCGTGCGGGTTCGCGTTGGAATGTCAGTGCGAACAAACGCCGAATTCGATCGTCATCACTGGTCGCCGTTCGGACCTCGGTACGCTCCACAAGTTGACGAGATAATTCTGCGGAAAATGAGCTGTTCAACAAGTAGAGTGCCTGCTGAGGAACCGTGGTCTGAAAGCGCATCGAAGCACTAGTGTCCGGACTCGCAAAATCGAAGGCTCGAAGCACACCCGGGAGGTTTTGACGATCTATGAAACCATAAAGTGTCCGCCGATTGGTTGGACGATCCGTGTAGATCTCCACCGGCTGGCCGCCGACGCCCATATCCAGGTTGCCGGAAACAAATAATAAAGAATCGCGCAGGCCTTCAAAATCCGCGCGCTTTCGGTTCATGCGCCAAAGCAACGCATTGGAGGGATCCACCTGTTCGCTGTGCTCCGTTTCGGGGCCTTTTGCCGGATCGCTGGTTCGTTGATACGCATCGCTGGTCACGATCAGACGGTGCAACCGCTTGATAGACCATCCCTGTTCCATGAACCAGACCGATAGCCAATCCAATAGTTCAGGATGCGACGGCGGATCGCTCCGGACTCCGAAATCACTCGGCGTCCGCACCAGCGGCGCACCAAAATAATGCATCCAAACACGATTTACGAAGACTCGTGCCGTGAGCGGATTGTTCACGCTGGCGATCGAGGTGGCCAGTTCGTAACGACCACTCCCCCGCTTAAACGGCTGGCGATTCGGATCCAAGATTTCCAGGAATTGTCTCGGAACTACGGGCCCAGGACTTCCCGGGTTGCCCCGTTTAAATACCACTGGTTCGACCGGTTTCGCATTGTCCACCATCGCCATGGCTCGCAATGGCGCGCCCGGATGCGTCGCGTCCAATTCATCCAGACGGCGCTGCAAGGCACGGAACTTTTGCTGGTCCGGCGTCGGCACCAACCGGTAAGCTACATCCCAGTCCACCATCACTGGTGAGTCGGCCGAGTACAAAATCTGACGCAAGGCCTCACGGTCGTCGTTCGGCAATCGCCCTGGACTCGCGCTTCCAGTCGACTTGGCGGCAGCTGTGAGCGCCAACCATTCCACCTGAACTCCCTTGAAGAGATCGCCATAGCCATCCGCTACCGCCTTGAAATCTGTCAACGCATTGGTTAAGAAAATCGCCCTGACTTCGCCATTCCAGTGCCGGTCCGTTTCGGGCGCAATCAGCAAACGATTCCGCCATTCGGTCGCTCGGGCAGTAAACTCGTTCGTGGAAAACTTTGAGAGTTCGGCATAGGCGCCCAGGACTGAGTCGTGCGCCGAGGCTCGCTTTTCCAACCAAGTCTCCCACTGTTTCACTAGGACAGGTGATAATTTCCGAGCACGAATCAGTTCTTCACGCCGTTTCCCCACTTCCCGCGCATCGCGGACTGCCAACAGGTATTCTCCTGCGCGCTCCCGCAATTCCTTTCTTGCTTGTTCAACTTTCTCCGACTGGAAATCGCGGCGTTCTTGTTCGCGTCGGCGGCGCTCGAGATCATATTGCTCGGACAAGACCGAGTTCGGATTGGCTCCAATCAGCGGCTTGGGATCGGGTTCGTGACTGCTCGCGAATACCCCATATAACGAATAATAGTCCCTTATCGAGATCGGATCGAACTTGTGGTCGTGACAGCGGGCACACTGAACACTCAATCCTTGAGTCCCCCGGAAAATGACATCCAAACGATCATCGATAATATCAGCGGCGTTGTTCAGAAAGCGCCGGCCGAGTGTCAAGAACCCAAGCGCCGCCAATGGAGTTTTGTCCGAATCGGTCGCTAGCGAATCGCCGGCGATCTGGGCAATGAGGAATTGATCGTAGGCGAGGTCGTGATTCAACGCTGAGACCACCCAATCTCGGTAGGTAAAACTGGCGGTGTACCTGCGCTCCTCTTCAAAAACGTAACCTTTGGTGTCTGCATAACGAGCCACGTCCAACCAATGGCGCCCCCATCGTTCTCCATAACGCGGCGAAGCCAGCAAGCGGTCGACCGCCCGCTCATACACACTGTGGGATCGATCTGTAACGAACTGCGCCATCTCTTCCATCGAGGGGGGCAATCCAGTGATATCAAAGGTCAACCGCCTCAACAGTACATGACGATCGGCGCGAGCTGCTGCCCTCAGGCCCTGGTCTTGGAGGCTTTTGGCCAGCCACAGGTCGATCGGGTTGCTGGACCCCAGGGCGGCACCGCCCGAAGGCAACGGTTTGGCAACCGGCTTTTGGAATGCCCAGTGGACATGTTTCGAAGGTGAGGTGGGGCTCGACGCAGTCGTCGCTGGGAGCGGCGCCCCTTGGCGGACCCATTCTGCGAGGATTCCAATCTGGTCCTCGCTGAGCTTCTCACCCTTCGGTGGCATGGCATCGAGCTCTTTGGCCGTGCCTCGAACCACCTGAATTAGAAGACTGTCTTCCGGGTTCCCCGCTAAGAACAACGGCCCAGTCGGGCCACCTTTGCGGAGTGCCTCAAACGAATCCAGGCGCAACCCTCCCTGGATCTTCTTGGCGTCCGCACTGTGACAACTATAACAACGATCCGCCAGGATGGGTCGCACTCGGTTTTCGAAGAACTCCGTGTCGTTGGCTGCCACCCGGGCTTGGGTAGCCGCTAACAATGCGATCCAAGCCGCTGTCGAGCCAACCATGGCGCGCAGAAACCGGAATCGACTGGTATCCAGGAACTGGAACATTATCTTTGTAGACTCAATCGTGGCCTGATTTGATGTCCGACAGCGTCATCTATGGGCGGTGAACCATCCAATACAAATGATTCCAACCCGGCCGCTATTCATTCTTGGCAGGATTCCAATTCATTCATTAGCGGTTCGCCGACGGTTGCAGCCGCGCCTCAAAGTGCTGGCAACTTACCGTTTTTCTTTGAATTCGGGAACAGAATCCGCACTTGGAATGAAAAAGCCGTTGCGTACATGCCCATGGATCGGTAGGTGAAGCACAGATGAACAGTATCGATGCCAGTCTACAGTTTCAAAAGATCCTGTGGTTTGGGGTAATCATGCTCAGCGCCATCTTCTTTGGTGCCTTGCTGGCGCGTGACGCTTTCTTTTTGGTTTTGTTGGGCGGCCTTGGCATGTGGGTTCTCCTCCTGCCCTATCACACCACCCTGGCCACCCTGCTTTCGGTCTCCACTTTTGGCTCGGCATTAATCTTACCACTGCCTGGCCGTCCGTATTGGTGGGAGTTTGCCGCCATGCTGGCATGGTCAGGTTTGGTTCTGACCATCGCCCTTCGCCGCCAGTCGCCGGACACGGGCAAACTCATCCGTCGCCATAAGTGGTTATTCATAGGAGCGTTAGCTTACTGTGGTACCCTGATCATGATCATGTACTTCCGCGGCGTCGGCTTCCGTGCCTTGGGCGGATCCCAGATGGGCGGGCGCCTCTATTTACAGCAGTTGTTGTGCGCCATCTTTCCTCTGCTTTTTGCGATGAGGCCGCTCAGCAAGACTCTCACCATCCAGCTGTTCACGCTGCAGTGTTTGCTGTCCACCACGTTTCTCGTGTCGGACTTCATCTTCAGCTTCAGTACTTCCTCACTTTGGATTGTCTTGTATTTTTTCGACTTGCCCAACGACGGTATCGCCTTTGCGAGCATGAGCTCCGGCTTTGGCATCAAACGATTCCAATCCTTGTATATTGTGGCTCAGGCCATGATGTCGCTCGTCCTGATGAGGTACCGACTAGCGGAATACGCCCAGCCGAAGACCCTGTGGCTGTGGCCCGCCACCTTGGCCATTATTGGATTTGGATTGTTGGGTGGGCATCGATACTTGCTGGTTTTGCTCTTTTTTGTGCTTTTGATTTCCGCTTGGGCTCAACGCTTTTTTAGCGTCGTCCGTTCCTTCGTCATGGGAGTCGCCTCCCTCAGTGTCCTGGCCTTCGTTTACGTTTTCGCCCAAGAACTTCCACTTTCTGCGCAGCGCACCCTTTCATTGTTGCCGGGGATTTCCATCAATCGCATTGCCCGCGATGATGGTGACATGACTTGGTTTGGTCGTCAGGAGATGCGTCGTTTGGGATGGGAACTGGCGCCGCAGTACCGGTGGATCGGTCGCGGATTCCGCAAGAATGAGCAATCTGGCATCTTGGAATCGATGCAAGGCTACATTGATCCCGATACGTTTTACAATGGATTCATAGGCCTCCTCGTCAACACGGGCCTGCCGGGAACGATGAGCATGTTGGTGTTTCTCGCCGCGGGGTCTGCCATCGCCATCCGTATTCTGCTCCGAATACGGCGCTGTGGCGTTCCGGACAACTTCTCCAGGCTGTGCTGCATTCTTTCGGCACAATGGTTAGGGAGTGTGATCATTTTTCTCTTCCTCCACGGCGACTCTGAGTTCGCCATGAGGTCATTTTCGCTTCAAGCCGCCCTGCTGATGTGTTGCGAATACAATCTGAGGACACATTTAACCCAAGAAACCTACAAGGAACTCGAAAGGGCCGAAGCTTAGCGCCAGGAACTCCCGTTCCTGTGTGTCTTTCACAACCTGCCGTTCCATGAAAGTCCTCCACCTGCTCGGTGCGACGGAGGATAACGGAGGGATCCTCAGTACGATCCGCGGGCTCTCAAGCGCCGGGGCCGACTTGGGATTGGAACACGCCGTCTGGGTCCAGCAAAACTTCGTCCAGGTTCGCAGCCCTTCGCTGCGTTATTTACGAAGTCGGCACGCCCTGGATGAATCCTTCAACCACTTCCAACTGGCCTATCGCGCTTGGAAATCCTCCAGTGAGTTGATGTCACAGTTGGCCGCTGAGCCCTTTGCCGTCCTCCATGCCCATTCCCGGGGTTCATTTCTGGTGGCCTTGATCGTGGCGTATCGACTCCGTCGTCCTGTTCTTTTCACCAATCACACCTATGCCAACCGGCAGGGGATGTATCGGTGGGGAGCCGCGAGAAAACGGCTCAGGACGGTGTTGTTGACCCCGAGAATGGCTCAACATTATGGCCTCACACCAGAGTTGAATCGGATTGAATTGATCCCGGAGTGCTGCGCAGACCGTTGTTTCGAACTGCCCCTTCGCTCCGATGTCCAATCCAGCCAAAAGCCCGTTCGACTGATCGGTGTTGGGAATTTGGTCCGTTGGAAAAAGTGGGATCTGTTGATTCGCGCATTGGCCAATGTGAGCGCAGAGCGCCGGCGCCACATCATTCTGGAGATATGGGGACCAATCCCCAACCAACCCGATGCGTTGGAATACGCCCGAGAACTCCAGCAACTCATTCAATCCCATCAACTGGAAACCACCGTGTACCTCCGAGGAAGCACCAACGATGTCGCAGCCCAGCTTCATCAGGCCCACATATTCGTGTTGCCCTCCACCAACGAGCCCTGTTCCGTAGCATTGCTTGAGGCGCTGGCCCAAGGCCTCCCTGCCCTGGTCTCAGATTCAGGTGGAAATGTCGACATCGTCCGGCACGGACAAACCGGATGGCATTTCCGGGCCGATAATTTGTATTCCCTGTCGCATTCCCTCGAGTCCATCACTGAGAATTCTGTACCCCAATTTAGCCCAATCGAAATTCGCGATAGCGTTCGCCGCTATTCAGCCAAGCAGGTTTCTTCCGATTATCTCAAAGTATACCAAGGTTTAACGCGGCCGAGTTAATCCGGAAACCACCGATCTCGGAGGCGCAGGCAAGGTCGTTCCACTAATTCCGTCATTAACCAACCCAGGGCGAAACTTCCAACGATTCCAAACGGCAGCAAGATCTCGAGTGGCCAGTACGGAATCCCATAGAATCCCAGACGCCCTATGAGCTCCAGGTGCCAAAGGTACACGCAATAAGACCATCTTCCGCCGCAGGCCAAGGCTTTTTGAATTGTCGTCCGCCAACCCGCGGTTGGCGTTTTGGCTTCCAACCGCAGAGCAATAAGGAGCGCAAAACCGAAATAATTTCCGACCAAACCAAAACTCAATACCCACGGGCTTCGTTCCAGCGAGCCAGATACTGAAGGAGCCAGTGCCAACGCCACCAGAAGATATCCCCACCGTCCTAAGCGCCCTGTCCACGCCTCGTAGTCGAGCGGATGATAACGACGCCAATACCCCAACATGACCCCACTCAATAGTGCGTCCAAACGGAGATGGGTCGGGTACAAGTGGGTGATATGCTGATACTCGACAGTCCAGGCCAGCCAGGAGCGGCAGGCGAGAGCCGCGGCGCTAATCACGATAAACGCGACCCAGAGAGGAGCGGCGCACAATTTCTTGCTGGCTCGGTCCCACAACGCCAGTAATCCAAAGGGCAGAAGCCAATAGCTATGCTCTTCCACCGCCAAGGACCAGGTCTGTCCCGCCAATCCCTCGAAGTAGTTTTGAACAAAGAGCAATTCCGCGGCGAGCGGCTTCCACGGAAACCGGCCGGTTCTCCACACCGCCAACAGCGTGACAACGGCAATGTATACCCAAAAACTGGGCAGGATTTTGAATGCCCGGCGTATCAGGAAGCGTCCAGGTCGAATGGTCCCTGTCCGGTCCAATTCCCTAAATAACAAACCGGAAACTAGAAAACCGCTCAGGACGAAAAAAAGGTCCACACCCATCCATCCTATTCGAGCGACAGGTTCTACGAGTGGGCGAAGCCAGCTATCCGAGGACTGAATCAGCCCTTCGGCATGCCTCAGGATGACCAGCAAAACCGCCAGACACCGCAGGACATCCAACGACAAGAGTCGGCCTGTCGCACCGTCTCTGGACCCAGTTGCTTGCATTCGTTCCAACCAGCTCAGAAGATAGGTTGAGCCCAATCGAGTCGATTCTGAACTTCAGACCAGCTGGCGCTCGGGGGATCTTGAGCCCGGCAGCGTTCACCTGGCCACCAGTCGAATCCCGCAATGGATCAACGGATCAAAGGATCGAGTGCAGGGCAGTTTCAAGATTTCGACTTTAAGGAGGCAGGTGAAACAAAAGGCGGTATAAAACTGGACAAAAGGCGCTGACTTTATTTAACTGCCGGCATGTCCGAGCCTATTACGCTACCCGAGCACGAGCAACAAACG
>SXSK01000398.1 GCA_005793375.1 Verrucomicrobiales bacterium
CAGATTAACGGGCGGGCCAGTTCCGCGCAAGCTAAAAATGTCGTCGGGTGCGATCGACAGCTTTCCAACCGTCGCGCCAAGAACGGCGCTTTTCCCCTTCATCTTCCAAACTTTAAGTGAACTGTCGCTGTAGTGCTAGGCAAGAAACCGCCTCGGACCAGACTTGCGAGACACCGCGCAGCAGTGCCAAGCTCTCGTCACCATGTTTCCACTAGGCCGTGCTACACTCGTTCGCGGGATGCTGCTCCTGGTTTTCGTCGCGGGAAGCTTATCGGCTGCCGAGGATGCCAAACCATTTGGCTTGGATCGACGAGTGGCTTGGACCACGTCTCGGGTGGTAGGGACACCGGAACCACCCCTCCCCTACACCGTCGAACCCGTCTTTACCAATGCTCTTCTCAAGAATCCTCTCTATGTTATTGCTGAACCCGGCACACGCAATTTGATCGTCCTTCTGCAAGGCGGGGATAAAGATCGGCCCGCAAAAATGCTGCGCATCCTGGACGAACCGACCGCCGGTAAAGTCGAAACATTGCTCGAAATTCCCCGCCGCCTCGTTTACGGACTTACATTTCACCCAGGCTACACCACCAATGGACAGTTGTTTGTCTTTTCGAATGGAACCACTGGTGAAACCGAACGAACCAACCGGATTTCTCGTTTCACTGTCGATCGCACCGCTCCATACGTTTGCAATCCATCGTCCGAGAAGTTGGTAATCGAATGGCGATCGGCAGGCCATGACGGCGGCGATCTCGCCTTCGGTCTCGATGGAAAATTGTTTCTCTCGACCGGCGACGGCACAAGTGATTCCGATGGATGGGACTCCGGCCAGACGGTGGATGATCTGCTCGGGGCCGTTCTTCGAATTGATGTCGATCCTCCCGAATCCGACCGGCCTTATACGATTCCACCGGATAATCCGTTCACCAAAATGCCCGGCGCTCGCGGTGAAATCTGGGCCTATGGTTTGCGAAATCCCTGGCGGCTCACCGTGGACCGAAAAACCGGGCACCTCTGGGTGGGCAATAACGGACAAGATCTCTGGGAAACCGCCCACTTCGTGCGCCCCGGCGAAAATTATGGATGGAGTGTCTATGAAGGTGCCCACCCGTTCTACCTCAATCGTCGCCGCGGGCCGACGCCCATCGTTGCGCCGACCATCGAACATCACCACAGCGACGCAAGATCCCTCACCGGCGGGGTGGTTTATTATGGAGAAAAATTACCTCCGCTGAACGGCGTATACATTTATGGCGACCATTCGACTGGTCGCATCTGGGGCGGCCGCCACGACGGCAATCGACTCGTTTGGCATCAGGAACTGGCCGCGACGCCACTTCAAATCACCGGGTTCGGCGTTTCTCCCAGCGGAGAATTATTGATTGCGGATCTAGGCAGTGGCCTGCACCGACTCGTGCCCGCACCCAAGATAGCAGAAACGCCGGCCTTCCCCACACGTCTCAGTGACACCGGCTTGTTTACCTCCACGCAGGATCATCAGCTTCAACCCGGAATTCTGTCCTACTCAGTGAATGCGCCCGGGTGGGTCGACGGCGCCCGAGTGGAACGATTCTTGGCGCTCCCAGGCACCAACAAAATCAACTATTCAGAAAGCCGCGGCTGGAATTTTCAGGATGGTTCCGTGCTCCTGCAAACTCTCTGGTTCTTGGACAACTCTGAATCGTTCCAGACGGGTCGGCGCATCGAAACGCGCTTGATGACGCGTCAATCCGGACGGTGGGCTGGCTATTCCTATCGATGGAATTCCGATCAGTCGGACGCCACCCTCGTCCCAGCGTCGGGCGAAACGGTCGAGATTTCGCGTCCCGACTCTCGGGCAGCTTCCGGAGTTCGTAATCAACCATGGCGTTTCCCCAGCCGATTCGAATGCCTCGCCTGCCATAGCCGGGCCGTCAATTTCGTGCTCGGTTTGAGCGAAATTCAAATGAACCGAGACCACACCTACCCCGGTGGCATCCGGGACAATCAACTCCGCACGCTGGATCATATCGGAATGTTCTCGGAACCGCTCAAGAAAGCACCTTCGGAACTGAGCCACTTGGTGGACCCCTACTCACCCTCCGCCGACTTGGAACAGCGCGCCCGATCTTATCTCCATGCCAATTGCTCCGTGTGCCATGTTGAAGCGGGTGGTGGCAATGCCATGATGCAATTGGAATACACCACCGCCAAAGATCGAATGAGCCTTTTCGGAGCCCGTCCTCAACACGACACTTTCGGCATCACCAACGCTATGTTGATCGCGCCAGGCAGTCCGGCGCAGTCCGTCTTGCTCCAACGCCTCTCCAGGCGTGGTCGCGGTCAGATGCCTCCTCTTGTCACGGGGGTCGTCGATGACAATGCCGTGCAATTGTTTCGAGACTGGATTCAATCCCAAAAGCCTGAACGCACTACTGTTCGTGAATGGACTGAGACCGATCTCGAATCCGATCTGAGTTCAGTGCAATCGGGCCGCTCATACCAAGCAGGCAAAGCCGCCTTTCGAGATACCGGGTGTATTCAGTGCCATCGCATCGCCGGCGATGGTGGCAGTGTCGGACCAGACCTCGCCACCGTTGGGCAACGACTCAAGCCACGGGAAATCCTGGAATCTATCCTACTCCCCTCAAAAGTCATCCCACCAGCGTATGCCGCTGCAGAGATTGAGCTCTCCTCAGGGGAGGTTCACCGCGGCCAGGTGGAGTCGGAAGACCCCACCAGCCTCGTCCTGCGAGTCGCCGCCGCAGAAGAACCCCTTCAAATCTCCAAATCGACGATTCGTCGACGAGGCCTGTCTCCAATCTCTAACATGCCCGCGGGCATGCTGAACACTCTAGAACAAGCTCAGGTCCTGGACCTGGTGGCCTTCTTAGTGTCGGGTGGGAATGAACAGCATGCCGCCTTCTCCAAAAGCCAAAACGAGAAATAGGTCAAACAACGCCCTCGGTTCCATTCACATCTTGTCGTTGGATGCGGCGGCGTAATTGCCATTCGGGTATGGCCCCATCGTACCAACTCTGTCTAACAGGCTCCTCAAGGCGTCACTGTTGACATGGACGTACTTTGAAGCCAGGCATTCCGAAATGGTTCGCAAAAATGCTCCAATTTCCAGTGGTTTGGTAAGTCGCCCCGACAAATCCAACCAGCGGATGGTCGGGTCGTAGAGGCTGCTAACACTGCTGGAGATTAGAACCACTGGAATTCTCATCCCGTCCATGCGAACTTTGGTAATCAATTCAAGCCCAGCCATCCTAGGCATCCTAAAGTCCGTAATGAGCAGGTTATACACCGCGTCATTGAGCAGCTTCCAGGCTTCGACACCGTCCGATGCCGTATCCACCGTGTACCCGGCGCTCACCAAGAGCCGTTCAACCGTCGACCTCGTCAAGGCATCGTCATCCACAAACAGTATCCTCGGTTTGGATCCGCCATGCCGTTGCTCCAAACGCGGTTCTTCCAAATCCGTGCCCGTGCTCCTCAGGCAATTGCCAGATTTCGGATAGGTGGCCACATCATTCGCTACACTATTCATAGGATCGATCGATTAAGTTCTTGGGTCTGCTCCGCCGCGCGTTGTTGAAAAATCCCAGAGCGCCGCTGAATGAACACAGTGTCGCATAGAGAACGGTGTTACTACCTCAATGAGGTCTAGTCTGAACGTATGGCTTGTATAGCTTGCAGGATTCAGTTTAGACGACTCATAAAAACCCACTCGTACACCGGATTGATCGACACTTCGGAAACTCGCCATTCGACCACTG
>SXSK01000040.1 GCA_005793375.1 Verrucomicrobiales bacterium
AAGCCATGCGCTTACTTTCAAGCGTGGCCATTGTGAAAAATCAGCCGAGTTCTCAATATCCCGCCTGCCTATTGTTCTTCCGCGGGTCCATCCTTCAACCAATCCGGCCAAACCACTTTTCTTGAAACTGCCCTGACTGTCCCTATGTTTATACAGGAAAGGATTGCCATGACGCGTACAATGTCGATGAATTGTCGGCGTTCAAACATGAGCATGGCCGAGCTCAGGATCCGGGAAACCCCAGTTCGTGGAGTAGTGAACCCCGCGGCAAGCGCCGAACACCCCCCACTCGTACGTCGCCCCCACAAGCCTTGGCACCAGTTGGTGGGTGAGGTGCTCGATCATGGAGGTCCCGGTTACTTGCAATTTGCCATCACCAATTTGTGCAACGCTGATTGTGGGTTTTGTGGATTCGCTCGCAGCAAATTTGACCCGAAAGCACGTCGCAGTGTCACTCTGAAGGAAGCGTGTGATGTGATGGATATCGCGGTTCGGAATCATATCGGGTACCTGCTGTTCGTGGGGGGAGAGCCGCTGGTGCACAAGGAGCTCCGCCCCATGGTTCGTTATGCCGCAGAGCGCGGGATTCATCCCATGGTTTGCACTAATGGTGGATTATGGACTGAAGACAACATGCGCGGATTGGCTCGCGATGGCTTGACAAGTGTTATCATGTCGATTGACGCGCACGACATTGGTAAGCATGAAGCCAATCGCGGGCTGCCCGACGTCTGTCGCAAGATTCAACGAGCCAACGAATTCTTCCGGGCCGAGGGGATTCAAACCACGGCGAGTATTACTGCCAGTCGACTCATTGATGACTACGAGAAATTGCCCGCGTTTCTGGAGGCATTGGGATTTAAGAGCTGCACGTTCAGCTACCCGCTAACCTCACTGGCAAGCAGTTACCTCAGTTTCAGTGACAGTGGGCTCGTGAAGTTCGATCGGGAAGAGTTGATTGGATTGTTCGACAAGATCCAGGCACTCAAACGGAATAGCGCATTTCCTGTGGTCAATCCCTCGGAATCTCTGCGCGAGATGCAACGGCACTTACGCGGCGAGAAGGAACACTTTGGATGTTTGGGTGGCCACAAATACTTCTACTTGGATTGGCATCTGGATCTGTATCGGTGCCATTTTTGGGAGAAACCCATGTGCACTCTTTACGAATGGGACGACCGCCAGTTGATCCGGGATGGCTGCACACGATGCATGATCGACTGCTATCGTGATCCGAGTGTGCTGCAATATGTCGCGATCAGTGCCAGCGATGCCTGGAATAATCTCAAACGCGGCAACGTTGTTGCCGCGGCCAAGCATGTCTTTGATTCGAGGAATCTCACGTCGCTCAAGGCGGTTTGGGAGGATCGCCAATGGATCCGGAGGGTGTGAACCTGGCGCACCTTACTTGGCCGACTCTAGGGACTTTCGGATCGCAGTAAGGATTCGGCGTTGGACGCCGAGGGGTTGGCCGGGAATGCGTGCGCCAGCGGCGGCCTTGTGGCCACCACCGCCGAACACCTTCGCAATGGCGCTGACATCCACATGCTCATTTTTAGAGCGCAGGCTGATTCGGGTGAGTGTCGGTTCCACTTCCTCAAAGACCACGGCGACCTGGACACCTTCTATGGCCCGGATGTGATCGATGAGTCCTTCACTTTCCTCGGTGGTGGCTCCGGCCTTGGCATAGTCGCGTTGGCGAAGCCAAAAATAGGCGGTTTTATTCGAGTGCGTCAGTCGGAACTTGCTGTAGACGTGGCGGAGCAGTTTGACGCGCGTGAGTGGGAAACTTTGGTAGACCTCCTCGCAGATGCGACCAAGGTCGGCGCCTCGATCTACCAGTTCTGCGGCCGTCTGCAGTGTGTCGGGTGTTGTGCTAGGGTACTGGAAGCTGCCGGTGTCGGTGCTGACGGCGGCAAAAAGGCAGGTCGAGATCGGGCGAGTCAGTTTCCATCCTGCCCATTTGCACAAGTCGTAGATCAGCTCACCGCTGCTTGGCTCCTTGGGAGAGACCCAATTCAGGTCTCCGTACCGCGTGTTAGACGCGTGGTGATCGATGTTAATGAAGATGCCGCGGTCGCCGATGTGATCGACCACGCGTCCCAGGCGATCGAGGCTGGCGCAGTCGGTGGCGATGACCGCGTCGAAATGGTGGCCGTTGTGAGGCTTCCGGACGAGCCGATCGGGATCCAGGAACCGGAGTTTGTCCGGTACAGGATCCTCATTCCAAATAGCGACGTCCTTGCCCAAGCTTTTTAGTGCTAAACCCAAGCCAAGTTGGCTGCCGATGCAGTCGCCATCGGGGCGAATGTGACCGACGACACAAATCGACTGTGACTCTCGAATCGCGTCGAGGATCTGTTCGACTACTTTGGGACAAGGTTTCATGCGGCCAACGAAGATACTAGCGACATGGGAAAGGGGGGCGGGGGCTGTGGAACTCAAGCCTTGGGAGGCTTCGGGGGGTCGAGTTCCTCGAGGATTTGCAAGACCCGGTTCCCTTTCTCGACGGAATCGTCGAGTACGAACTTGAGCTGGGGGGTAAACTTCAGACGAATGGTTTGGCCAAGTTCCATCTGAAGTTGGCTTGCCGCAGATTGCAACACGGCGGGCGCATGCTTGCGTTGGTCTTGGGTGCCGACGAAGCCGAGGAAGACGATGGCGGAACGTAGATCCTTGGCGACGCCGACGCGGTTCACTGTGAGGAGTCCCACAGAGGCTACGCTAAACTTACGACGGATCAGCTCGCCTAGTTCTCGTTTGAGCATTTCAGCGACACGTTCGATTCTTCGGCTAGGTTCCATTCAAGGAATTGAATTGGCAAGGCGTGCGGGTGGGGTGTCGTCGCTTGAGTGCTTCGGGAACGGGCGGCTCAGAGCCTTTGAGTCACTTTTTCCGTGCTGTAACACTCAATGACATCCAACTCCTGGAAATCATCAAATCCATCGAGTCGGACACCACATTCCATGCCGGCTCGAACTTCGGACACTTCGTCCTGGAATCGCTTCAGTGTCAGACTGATGCCCTCGTAGATGACGAGGTTCTTGCGCCGGACGCGCATTTTTCCTCGGACGAGTCGACCGGTGGTAACAGCGCAACCGGCGACAGTTCCGCCCTTGGAGAGCTCGAACAATTTGCGGACTTCTGCTTGTCCGACAATGACTTCCTTGAGGAGCGGATCGAGCATGCCTGCCATGGCGTCCTTCACCTGATCGATCAGTTCGTAGATGATGGCGTAAAGCTTGATTTGAACGCCTTCACGTTTCGCGGATTCGGCGGCACTGGAATCCACTCGGGTGTGAAAACCGAGGATGATACCATCGGTGGAAGCGGCGAGTTGGACGTCGTGGAGGGTGACGGCGCCGACGGCCGAGTGAATGATTTCAAGCGAGACCTTATCGGACTCGATCTTCTGGAGGGCGTCGCAGATAGCCTCGACACTGCCTTGCGTATCCGCTTTGACAATGACCTTGAGGACTTTGGCGCTGAGATCGCTCATTTTCCCGAAGATGTCTTCGAGAGTGCGGCGTTGGGGGCGGACGCCTTCGAGTTCGGCTTTTTTGTTTTCGAGGCCGCGTTCGTCGGCGAGATCGCGGGCAGCGCGTTCATTTTCGACGGCGCTAAATTCAGAACCTGCATCCGGGACCCCATTGAGACCCAGAACTCGGACTGCGACAGAGGGGGTGGCCTCCTTGAGGCGTTGGCCTTCTTCATTCATCATGGCGCGAACTTTGCCATAATGCTGACCGCAAAGGATGACATCGCCGACGCGCAAGGTGCCCTTGCGAACGAGCACTGTTGCGACCGGCCCACCCGGTTCAACCCCGGACTCAATGACATTGCCCTTGGCTTTGCGGTCCGGGTTGGCCTTAAGCTCCAGCAATTCTGCCTGGAGCAGAATAGAGTCAATCAATTTATCGATGCCGAGCTTGGTGTGGGCCGAGCAATCGACATAAAGCGTATCACCACCCCAATCGTCGGGGACGAGTCCCTTATCCTGCAGTTGTTGGCGGACGCGCATGGGGTTGGCGTTCGGATGGTCCATCTTATTGACGGCAACAATGATGGGTACCTTGGCTGCCTGGGCGTGTGAGAGGGCTTCCAGGGTTTGCGGCATCACGCCGTCATTGGCGGCGACGACCAGGACGACGATATCGGTGACATTGGCGCCCCGGGCGCGCATTGCAGAGAACGCCGCATGGCCTGGAGTATCCAGAAACGTGAGCTGCATCATGTCCGCTTTTCGCTGCGGATGGGGATAGGCGATCGTGTACGCACCGATGTGCTGCGTGATACCGCCGGCTTC
>SXSK01000399.1 GCA_005793375.1 Verrucomicrobiales bacterium
AGGTCCAAGCCGTGGACACAAAAGAGGGAGGCAATCACTTCAACGAAAGATTCGAAGCGCCTCGCACATGCAGACACATCGGGTGTCTCATTTTTTTGAAGGCCGCCAGCGGGCGGCCGAGATGGGTTTCTCCGTATGTTGTAGTTTCTGTTCGCTGGGAAAATCATTGCGTCGGCGCTGCGAATTCGCAATCTCTTTTTATAACAATGTAGAATTAGTAGCTCGCATCGAGACGTATCTTTTCTAGTTTGAGTTGTAATATGCAGTCATGTTGGTGCGTTGTAATACATTGTGAATATGTATTGCTTGACGTTTGCCGCCCTTTGGTTTGGCAATAGGTCAAGTTGGATTAGGTGTTCGTCTGGTTTGTCCAGATTTGGGCGGCTAGATGAAGAGGTAGAAGTGGCGCGCGCCTAATTTAGCAGGGTTGATCCACAACCCTGAACGCTCATGAACGCGCATCTTATATCGAACGAATCATGACCTATAACTCTGACTGCCGGGCTTGAGATTGAGTCAGAGCATGCAATCAAGGTGGCTGTCGTCGAGGACAACGAAATGGTTCGCACGGCATTGGCCAGTATCGTTCAAAAGTCCCCGGGGCTCAAACTTGCGGGACAATTCCCCGATGGTGAGATCGCTTTAGACGATATCGAACGTCTGGCGCCGGATGTCATTGTCATGGACATTCATCTGCCAGGGCGATCTGGAATTGAATGCACTCGAGCCATCAAACGCCGTCTTCCTCGACCGAGAATATTGATGTTCTCCATCCAGGAAGATCCGCGCCGCGTCTATGATTCGTTGGAAGCGGGTGCGACAGGTTTTATCGCCAAAAGTGCATCCCCGGAGGAAATTGTCCGCGCCATTCGAGAGGTTCATCGAGGAGGCACGCCTATGTCCAGCCATGTGGCTCGACGGTTAGTGCAGGAATTTAAAAAATCTCGGGACATTTCAGCGTCCGATTCTTTGACCCAAGAAGAGGCCGAACAATTACGGAACTATCTGAAGCGCGCACGAGAGATACCGGACTCCATCGGGTCAGGATGGAGCTTTTCAACTCGATGTGCTGGTTGGGTTCGTCGTCTGATCGGAAAAGAATGAGTGGTTTGTCCTTGGTCCATATGGTGTGTCTAAACCGTTTGTTGCAGTAGCTGTCTTTAAGAAAACTCATCGCACAACAAGAAGCCGAGCTTGCTGGAACCGTCGCGGATCCCTACATAACGGTTCGTGAAGTTTCAATCCGTCGCTCCGCCGCCTGCCTCGTTCCCATCGCCCCCCGATGGGTTGCGATGGTATCTTCATTTTACCGTCGTTGTGACCGGCGCCGCTGTTTTGGTGCTGGAGATTTTGGGCGCGAGAATGCTGACACCTTTCTTCGGTTCGTCTCATTTTGTGTGGAGCGCGCAAATTACGGTGACGATGCTGTCATTAGCGGTAGGATACGCCTTGGGAGGTCGCATTGCAGACCGGCAGAACGCGGTGACATCCCTTTACGGATTGATACTTTTGTCGGCGTTCTACCTGGTGGCGACGGTGATGTTCCGCATCCCGCTGGCCACTGCCTGTTTGGGAATGGACTTGGCGCTTGGCTCCACCCTGGCCTCTTTTGGTTTGTTCTTCGTTCCATTATCTTTGTTGGCAACCGCAGGGCCGCTGGTGATTCGGGCCTTGACTACGTCGTTGGGCAGCGTTGGAACCCAGGTCGGGCGACTGACCGCATTGGGAACAGTGGGCAGTCTCGGGGGGGTGGTACTCTCGAGTTATGTGCTCATTCCCTATGTCCGCGACTCTCTGGCCCTCTTGCTCACCGCCACAGCCTTGGGAATGGTCGTGTTGGGTTACGGATTCTTCGCCGGCCGGCTCAAATTGAGTGCCCGGGTTGGGTTGCTGGCCTCATGCTGCATCGCAGCGCTGCTTGGGGGGCGAGCGTTGCGGGTGGATCAGATTCCAGTGTGGCCAGGACACAGAGAAATCGCTCGAACGAATTCCCATTTTGGCCTCATGCAGGTGATCGAGTCCAACGATCAACGGCGGCGCTTTTATCTCAACGATTTCCTTATTCAGAACAGCTATGACGTGACATCGCGCCAGAGCATTTCGATATTTACCGAACTGTTGGTTGGGTTATCTGAGGCATACACCCCGATACTTCGCAAGGCACTGTGTCTTGGCATGGGCGTGGGTATTGTTCCAATGAGGCTGTCTTCAGGAGGCATGACTGTCGACGTAGTCGAGATCAACCCGGCGGTGGTACCCCTGGCACAGACTTATTTTCACTTCGATCCTAGCCGTGTGTCGTTGATAATCGATGACGCTCGGCATTTTCTGGGTAGTACTCGTGCACGCTACGACACGGTCCACTTGGATGCATTCGTCGGGGATTCGATGCCCTCCCATCTGATGACACGCGAAGCGTTCACAGCGATTCGAAGTTGTTTGGAACCTGAGGGCACTTTGGTGATCAACTCGTTTGTCAGTTTTGAACCGGGGCGAGACTTCCTAAGCTCGTCCCTCTACCGGACCTTGAAGGACGTGTTTGCTGATGTCGTCATTCATGCGTCCGATGGAGGTAATGTTTTCTACGTGGCATCGAATCGCACGCCGTTGGTTCCGGTAAGGATCCCGAGTTTTCATGGAACTCATGCGTCGCGATACAGTCAAGCTGTGGCCTGTTACGCAAACCGCGTGGTCCCCAAAGTAGACGGAGGAATGGTGCTGACAGATGATTACAATCCGGCCGAGTTCCGGGATGCGATCAACCGGGAAGAGTTAAGGCGTCGTTTGGCGAATTACGCGGTGGGAAAATGAGCTGATGAGGGCATCGGCAACGCTCGAAGGTCGTTGCGATGCCCACTCAATCGTTCGTTATTACGGGATCAAGAGCCGAATTCGGCGGCGCGAGGCTTTAATATTTCGGAACGGCGTGGTCGACCTCATCGCTCCAGGCTTCAATGCCGCCCTTGACGCTCTTGATGTATTTGAATCCTTGTTGGCGTAGGAATTCGAGGGCCTTCATCGAGCGTTTGCCGGATTTGCAGTGGATATACAGCTGTTGATTCGGATTCAACTCGGTGAATCGGTGGCCGAGCGTGCTCAGGGGAAAGAGGGGGACGTTCTTGATCCGGGCGATCTGCTGCTCATCGACCTCGCGCACGTCGATGACCTGGATGCTGAGAGATGGGTCTTCAAGCGCCTTCTTCATGTCATGAACCGTCACTTCATCAGGGCTGACGCTGGTGGTGACCGGCTCCGGGAGGATGCCGCAGAACTGCTCGTAATCGATCAATTGCGTGATACTCGGGGCATCCCCGCATAGGGGGCACTTGGGATCACGCCTCAATTTGAGTTCTCGGAACTTCATGTCCAAGGCGTTGAACAGTAAGAGGCGCCCGATCAGTGACGATCCACGACCGATAGCCAATTTGAGGATTTCGGTAGCCTGAATACAGCCGATGATTCCAGGGAGCACGCCCAACACACCGCCTTCTGCGCAGCTAGGAACCATTCCAGGGGGCGGAGGTTCCGGGTAGAGGCAGCGGTAGCAAGGACCTCCGAGGTGGGGGGCAAAAACGCTGGCCTGGCCTTCGAAACGGAAGATGGAACCATAGACGTTGGGTTTCTTGAGAAGCACACAGGCGTCGTTGGTCAGATACCGCGTTGGGAAGTTATCGGTGCCATCGACGACGATATCGTAGGGTCGCACCAGATCCAGGGCGTTTTCGGCGCTGATACGAGTATTGTGGATGACCACGTCCACATTTGGATTGAGGGCCTGGATGGTTTCCTTGGCGGAGACGGCTTTGGGACGACCCACATCGGCGTCGGTGTGTAATATCTGGCGCTGAAGGTTGGAGTAGTCCACCACATCGAAATCCACGATACCAATTCGGCCGATGCCGGCTGCGGCGAGGTAGAAGGCGATAGGGGAACCCAGGCCGCCGGCGCCAATGCATAGAACGCTGGTATTGCGGATTTTTCGCTGGCCGGCCATGCCAACCTCGGGAAGGATCAAATGGCGTGAATAGCGACGGATTTCCTCATTCGTAAGCTCAATCATCGTTCCCAGAGGCTAAAAGGCTGGGGACCTCGTGCAAGGGAAGTTTGCAATGGCTCTGCGCCCGGCATTCAGGGATTCTGCACCCACCCTTGGCGATGACACATTCTCGAACCGGCAACCTCAGCGGCAACGTCTGCGAGCCTACGGCCACGGCAAATGCTCTGGCCGCTGTGGTTCGCGGTCGTCCGCGCTTGGGGTTGATCCTCGGAAGCGGTTTTGGCGGAGTGGCGCGGGCGGTGACCTTGGAACGATCCTTCAATTATGAGGAATTGAAAGGGTTTCCTAAAGGGCGTGTCGCGGGCCATGACGGCCAGCTTTTGATCGGCAAGTTGGGGGATGTCGACGTCATTGTGCTGGCCGGAAGGGCTCATTTTTATGAAGGATTTAACCTGGACGAAGTGACATTTCCCATTCGAGTACTCGCCGCATTTGGACTCGATACGGTGCTGCTGACCAATGCGGCTGGGGGGATTTCACCCGCCCTAAGGGCGGGGGACTTCATGATCTTGCGCGATCACATTAACTTTATGGGAGTCAATCCGTTACGTGGAGTTGTCTCCGAGGGATCAAGCGGGAATGTTGAGCCGTCCAGGTTTACGGACATGACCGAAGCCTACGATCCCGAGTTGCGTCGGATACTTCGTGCGGTGGCGCGCAGTCAGAGGCTGCGGGTTGTCGAAGGGGTGTACCTCGCAGTCTCAGGGCCCAGTTACGAAACGCCCGCTGAGATTCGTGCATTTGGTCGTCTGGGTGCATCTGCGGTTGGCATGAGCACAGTTGCGGAAGTGATTGTGGCTCGCCAATGTGGGTTGCGGGTTGCGGCGCTAAGCGGCATTACCAACTTGGCGGCGGGCCGGGCGGGCCCGGGGGTCCGGTTAAGTCATGAAGAAGTTCTTGCACAGGCACACTCCCGCGAAGTGGTGGCAACTCAACTCGTGGCCGAGTTCGCTCGGCGCTGGAATTTGCTGGTCTAGTCGGGTGTGCTGATGGAATTCCGTTAGATTACCCGGCATTTCACCGTGGAGGGCTTCACCCCCATCGTCCACCGGCCGTTGGAGTGGCGCAGGGATACCTTTCCATCAAATAGTTGGCTGAGTTTGGATGCTGTGAGCTGAGACACCATGGTGCCGGCACCTAGGATCTGTCCATGGCGCAGCAAGAGGGCATGAGTGAAGGCCGGCATGATTTCTTCGACATGGTGGGTCACGAGGATGAGCGCGGGGGAACCGCGCGAGGTCGCGAGGTGTTGAACGAAGTCGAGGAACTGTTCGCGAGCCACTGGGTCGAGGCCGGCGCAGGGTTCATCCAGTATGAGCAACTTCGGCTTGGCCATGAGTGCTCTGGCAATCAAGATACGTTGGCGCTCGCCTTGGGAGAGGACGGCCCATGGGCGCTCCTCCAGATGGCTGCAATGGACCGCGCGGAGCAGCCTTCTGGCAGCGTCCTGGTCTGCCCGGCTAGGACGCCCCCAAAAGTCGATCATCGCGTAGCGTCCGCTGGCCACAGTGTCGAGTGCCGGCTCGCTCTCGGCCATTAACTGACGGATGGATGAACTCACAATGCCGATGCGGGTTCGCAATTGTCGCCAATCACTGGCCCCGAATCGGTGTCCGAGCAACTCCATGTCTCCGGAGCTTGGCATAAAGTACCCCGTTAGAGCGGCGAGCAGTGAGGTTTTTCCAGAACCGTTGGCTCCCAGGAGCACCCAGTGCTGCCCGGGGTCAACTTGCCAGTTTATTCCTCGAAGGATCTGCGTGCCCTCGCGGGAAATGCAGAGATTAGAAATGTGCAGGACAGGTCGGTGACGCATTTGGCTGGAGTATGGTAGCTGTGGTGATCTGTGGAAGAAAAGTAAAGGATGGCAGTCCAGGCTCCTGGGTCTCATGGACGGAGCGGGGCCATGGGGTGGGATTCAACATGGTTTTCTAGAAACGTCATTTGAATCCCAAAAATTCGTAACACTTTTCTGCGGATGGTGTCTGAATTCGCTGCATGAGATGTTTCTCAGGAGTCGGAGGACTGTTGATCGGGGTTTTCTGCTTTGTGACGACACAGGCGAAGGTCGTGATCAACGAAGTCTTTTATCACGCCCCGAATGACATAGAAAACCTCCAATGGATCGAGCTCTACAATGGGGCGGATGAGGGGGTTGATCTGTCCGGGTGGTCCTTTTCAAAGGGCATTCGGCTGACATTTACCAACGGAACACATCTCGGGCCGCGTGACTATCTGGTGATCTGCCGGGATCGCCAACGCTTCGAGGCCCACTACAAGGTGCCAGTAGCCGCTGAATTCCAAAAATTGCTCAAGCGAAAAGGGGAACGGTTGGAGTTGGTCAATCAGGCTGGAGTTGTGGTGGATGAACTGAAGTTTGAAGATCGGATTCCCTGGCCGATTTCGGCCGATGGATTCTCTTCATCCATGGAGCGGATCTCGCCGGAATCCCCCTCCAGACTTCCCGAGAATTGGGCGTCGTCCACGCTTCGTGCCCATCCGGACGAACCGGGCGGCACTCCCGGTCGGATCAACGATTCTTACTCAAAGAACTTGCCGCCGATCGTTCGCCAAGTCTCGTGGAATCCTGCCAGTCCCGGTTCTGGGAACGCGGTATTGGTTGAAGCCTCGGTGGATGATTCGGATGGTATCGGGGAGGTGACGGTAGCGTACGAGGTGTTCGAATCTGGGAAAACGCCGACGACTGGCAAAGTCATTCTAAAACCCGGAGCTGAAAATCGGTTCAGTGGCACGGTGCCGGGTCAGCCGAGTGATCGATTAGTGAGGTTTCGTTTTCTGGCAACCGATGCCAAAGGAACGCTGCGAACTTATCCGGGACCCAATGAACCGCGCCCGGCGCTGTCGTATTGGGTTCGGGGAACGGCAGTGGCATCTCAGTTGGCGGTCGCGCAGTTGATTCATTTGGATGAGCAGGAATCGGTGCATAGCCGTCGTCGGTTGGCAGCCAATGGACGGCAGGAAATGGATGAAACGGCCCAACTGCGCTGGCAGATTCAGAACCTGGCGAGATCGAACCTGGATCCCTCGCAACTCTGGTGCACCTTGGTCCTCAAGGGGGAATCCTCGGTGGAGCAGGTGGCGAAATTGAGTCCGCTGTTCAACCAACTTCTCTCGGAACGAGATGCCTTGATCCGAACCCGGCAGGCATCCAATGACCTTTCGGTGGCGTTGCAGGGTACCTTCATGGCGGCGACCGCAATCAAGCAGCGATACCAGGCTCAACTTTCGCCGACTCTTCAGCCCTCTCAAATCGCCGACCTGGAGCAATGGGTTCGAGGCGGGTCACCGCGAACGAGCGACAGTTCCATGCAGACCCAATTGCGAATGCGCGGCGAAATGATGCTGCGTCAACTCGAGCGACCTGAGCCCGGAATGCAGGCGCTGACTTCGGGAAGCGACCTCACCACGGAATTACTGAAGTCTGCTCAATCGGCTTATCGAGAATATCTGGCTCAACGCGACGGGTTATTGGAGATCGCCGGATCGGTGCGGGATGCGGAGTCTTACGAAAAAGTTAATGAAACGGTGCGCGGTGTTAATGAACGATTGGCGTCCCGGTTGAAGTCGGTTCTGAGCTCGGAACAAACTAGCAAGATGCAGCGCGCCTCCGAAGACGACCGGGCGTCGCTTTCTTTCGGGCGCGGGCGCGGAGGGGGGCCGACCATGTCATCGGTCGTCCAGGGCCGATCTGCTCTGATTTGGCATGAACCCGGATCCAAGGACCCCAAGCTATTTGATTTTGTTACGATTGCCGATCGTAAAGCGGGTTACAAAGTGCGTTTGCAACGGGATCGTCCATTGAATGGTATGACTGGGCTGAATTTGATTTTTGAAGAGGACGAACGCATGGTCCTGGCGGAACCCCTTGCGCTTGAATTTTATCGTTTGGCGGGATTACCAGCCTCACGCACCGATTTCATTCAGGTGATCATGGATGGGAAGCGGTTGGGGTATCATTTGCTGATAGAGCAACCAAACACCGCCTTTTTGAAACGGCACGGGTTGTCCGGCGATGGAGACATCTTCAAATTCTTATGGTTTGAGCGAGGGATTGCGCGTCAGCACGAAAAGAAGAACAACCCTCATCGGGGGCATGACGCATTGATCGCATTGATTAATCAGCTAAATGCGACATCCGGAGCGGAGCAGTGGTTGCTCATCAAGAAGCATTTCGATGTGGAGCAGGTCATCAATTACTTCGCAGTCAATATGCTTCTTTCTCACTGGGACGGATTCATGAATAACTTCTTTGCCTATCATGATCATTCAGGATCTGGCAAATGGATGCTGTTTCCATGGGATCAGGACAAGACTTGGGGGACCTACGATGGGATTCCTGAGGGCGAGGTATTCTCAACCTTGCCACTCACTTATGGCCAGGCGGGAGATGCGCCCCCAGGATGGTCCAAATCAAAGCCCCCTCGGAATTTCTTTGAGACAATGAACACTCGTGGCTGGGAGTGGTGGCGTCCTCCGGGGTGTTTTTCCGGTCCGCTGCTTTCCAATGCGGTGTTCCGGAAACATTTTCTTTCGCGTGTGAAGGAGTTGCTGGAGACGCATTTTACAGAGGATCGCGTCGATGGGTTGGTGGAAACGCTTCGAACACGACTTGAGCAGGAGGTGTCCCTGCGCGCCAAACTTCGGGACGAGGATACTGAGGAAGCAATGATTCGGTTTAAGAAGAATCTGAGTTCCTTCCAAAAGCTTGTGCGGGATCGCCGGGCTTATCTGCTGAAACAAGAGGACCTGAAGGTGGTGGGTGCCTACGATCGGACACTGTTGAAATAGGCACCGGGAGAACGGCGTCTGGAAGCAGTGGTTTGTCCTACAGAATTCAGCTCGCGAATCTTCAACAAATACGACTGGTTTCGGGAGGTTTGAAGTTGCTGGATGCTTGCTCAGTGATCCGCTGCAGGTTAAGCAATTGGGGTCTAGTGCGCTGGGTCTGACCTGCCATCCAAAGGCAGTGTGGCGGAACGTTCCGAGTCGAGTTGGAATTCGGGGAATGTGAAGTGGTTTGGGGCCGTCTTGGGTCTACCAACGGATTGAACGAAGCCGCTGCGCGGGGGGCTTCGCCGAAGTAGACGCCCGGGGTGGTCTGGAGCACACGCTCCGGACCTATGATCAAAACCTCGTTCATATCCAGATCGAAATCCACTACAGCTCCCGCGCAGCTGCCGA
>SXSK01000400.1 GCA_005793375.1 Verrucomicrobiales bacterium
GCCGCCACCACCACCACCGCCGCCGCGGAATCCACCACCACCACCGGGCGGGCGATCTTCCTTCGGACGCGCGATGTTAACCGTCAACGGACGGCCATCGACGGCGGTGCCGTTCATGCTCGCTGCAGCAGCATTCGCTTCCTCAGGAGTGCTCATGGTGACAAAGCCGAAGCCACGGGACCGGCCAGTGAACTTATCCAGCATAACGACCGCTTCCGTCACAACACCGTGCGCACTGAAGGCCGCTTCGAGGTCTTTGTCTGTCGTCGTGAAGGAGAGGTTCCCCACGAAGAGTTTATTGTTCATTGATGTTTCGCTGCCCTGACTGCTTTCTCCGTGTCACAGACTGTACCCGACCATCGGGTTTCAAATCGTCACTGAACCGCGTTCACCTGAAGATTTTCCACGCCTCGAAACGAATGAGCCATCCATACGGGCCAGTGGAAGATGGCCTGCCCTCCGTTGTCTGACCAGAAATTTCTTCAGGCCGCTTCCCCCACGCCTCGACCATCTTTTTCTCGGAGAAACGCTTGCAAGATACTCCAGTGGGGTGTTCCAGCCTGGCCGCCGGGGGCTGTGGCCTTGATCGCGGCGGCAGCTGCGGCAATTCGAAACCTCTCCGATTCCTGCAATCCAAAGGCCAAGGCGGCGGCATAGGCACCGTGAAATACGTCACCACACCCTGTCGTGTCGACGACCTGAACGGGGTAGGCAGGTTGATGACGGACCGTGTGCTGGGTGCTTGAGGATGCATACCAGCAGCCCCGATTTCCGGCGGTCACAGCCACCAACCCTCCAGAGTGCCTGGACAATAATCGCGTCGCCTTGGCGAGGTCGGATTCTCCAGTCAGTTTAGAGGCAAACTCTTCTGACACGATGAAGTGGTCCACCAATCCGCACAATTCATCGAACTCGGGGCCTGTGTTTCGTTCGAGATCGCTAACAATTGGAATTCCCGAAGCCTTTGCGATGCGCGCCGCACGCAGCATCCCAGCCAATCCAACGTGATCGACAAACAAGACTTTTGTGGCACGAATAAAATCCTCGGATGGAGCATCCTCAGCAGCGCCGACCACGCCGCGGCCATCCGAGAAGATAGTTCGTGAGTTGTCAGTGGCATCTACGACAATGCGAGAATGATAGATCTCCGCACCGGGTCGGCGTTGAGAGAAATTCAGGTCGATACCCTCATGTGCCAATTGGTCTGCGGCAAACACCGATGCGTCATCGGTTCCCATGACACCGGCGTAAGCGCATCGTGCTCCGAGTCTTGCAGCGGCGACCAGTGCGGTGGCGGTGAGGCCTCCACATTGTCGAGAGGTGTTCAACACCTGCACCTTGGTGTCGGCTGCGGGGTAATTCTGGACATAAATCAAATCGTCCACAGCCACCACACCCAACCCCACAACGTCCCATGGTTGCCGGCAAATTGTCGTCCTCGATTCCATAAGGAGCCTTGCCTCAAATCGAGGGAAGTCCGGCGAGCCATTGACGCATTTCCGGCGGATTCTCACGAAACATCAACGAGCCTGGAACAATGAAATCAACGCCAGCCTTGGCCATGAGTGGAACCGTTTCGCGACGAAGTCCCCCGTCGGCTTCGACGATGCACGGGAGTGCACGTTCCTGGATGATCTGTCTGGCTTGACGAATCTTTTCAGGGACGCGCGGATCCATACCAGCGCCTTTGATTCCCATGGCGGTGCCGACGATGGTGAGAACGTCGAGTTGTGGCCAGAGGGGTTCTAGCAGTTCAATTGGTTCATCGATCAGAAGGGATACCCCGGCTTGTTTTCCACGTCCTCGGATGGTCTGCAACAATTTCAATGGCGTGGGGGAGGCGTCATGACAAAAGATGATAATGTCGGCCCCGGCTTCGATGAACGGATCTATCCAGCTCGAAGGGTCTGTCACCATGAGGTGCACTTCAAAGGGAAGCGCGCTGTGTTTTCGCAGTTGGGCGACCAAGTCGGGGAAGAACAACAAGTTGTGAACGTAATGTCCGTCGGCGACATCGAGGTGCCAACGGTCCGAGAATGGTTCAACTCGCCGCATTTCGGCAGCCAGATTCCCTAGGTCGGCGGACCACAGCGAGGTAGAGCAACGTATCATGGAAGGCCGATCATCACCTAGGAGACATGCCATCGTGAAGCTCGAAAAAGTGGGGATCCGGAATAGGAAGTCGTCGGGACCATCACATCGGGCTTCCGGTGTGGCCCGGAATCAGAAATACTCCCTCCATGAAGCCACTTCTCTCTGCTTGCCTTGCGGTGTTTGCGACATTGATTCAGTACAATGCGCTGGCGGTGGATGACTATAAATTAGGTCCAGATTCCCTGGAGCGAGCGGCGGGTGTGCCTAAAGGGCGTGTGGAATCCTTTCAATTTAGCGAATCCAAGGCGTTTCCAGAAACGACACGCGACGGTTGGGTGTACATCCCGGCGCAATATGATGGGTCGATTCCTGCGGCGCTCATGGTGTTTCAAGATGGTCACGCCTACGTCAACGAAACTGGGCAGCAGCGGGTGCCGATTGTTTTTGACAACTTGATCGCCAAGGGGGAGATGCCGGTGACTATCGCCGTCTTCATCAACCCGGGCCATCGCGGCGATAACGCGCCCCCGGCCAACGGTTGGGGCAACCGCAGTAACCGAAGTTTTGAATATGATTCGCTTGGAGACCTTTATGCCCGGTTTCTGATCGATGAACTACTTCCCTTCGTGGCCAAGAAGTATGCTCTGCGTTTTACTGAGGATCCGGAATTGCGTGCCATTGCCGGTATGAGCAGCGGGGCTATTTGTGCATTTACGGTGGCCTGGGAGCGCCCGGGTTCTTTTCGGAAGGTTTTGTCTCAGATTGGCAGCTTTACTAATATTCGGGGTGGGCATGCCTACGCTGCGTTGATCCGAAAGACCGAGAGAAAACCCATTCGAGTTTTTCTGCAGGACGGTTCAAACGATCTCAATAATCTGCATGGAAATTGGCCTTTGGCGAATCAGGAGATGGCCAGTTCGTTGGCGTTTTCAGGTTACGAATTCGAATTCGTATTTGGCGATGGTGGACACAACGGCAAACACGGCGGGGTGATCCTTCCGGACAGTCTTCGATGGCTGTGGCGCCCGAAATCCCCAGCCCTTCCAAAGCCATTGGCCAAAGACAATCTGGGCGGGGACGAAGCCTTGTCCAAGCTGCTACAAGATGGCGGCAGACCAGGGGACTGGGAGCTCGTTGGTGAGGGGTATGGATTTACGGACGCCGCTTGTGGCGATGCCGAAGGGAATGTCTATTTTAGCGACTTGACCAAGGGCGTCGTTTATCGGGTGGGCGTCCAGGAAACCAAAGCCACACCCTGGCTGGTGAATGGGCCAAAGATTAGCGGTATGAAGCCCGGGCCGGACGGTCGGTTTTATGCGGCGACCCAGGGAGAATTATCCGGAGACAACAAGGATAAGAAGCGAATCATTGTGATTGATCCCGCGAGTCAGCAGATCGAGACCGTGGCTTCCGATGTGACTCCCAATGACCTAATCGTCTCGAAGAGCGGTTGGATCTATTTCACCGATACCGGACCCGGGCAGGTGGTGGGTGTGCCGATCAAAGCTCGGAATCTGTCTCGCCCCGCCCCGGTGGCTGGGGGCATCAACAAGCCCAATGGCATTGCACTGACGCCTGATCACCGACAGTTGATTATCAGCGAGTATGGTGGCACCAATGCCTGGAGCTTTTTAATTGGCGACGACGGTCGGCTCAAAGGAGGCGAAAGGAATATGGAACTCCGCGCCCCAGTCGGAAAGTCCGACAGCGGTGGCGATGGCATGATCACGGATGAAAAAAGCCGGTATTGGATCACCAGCCACTTGGGGATCCAGGTATTTGATCCAAACGGCAGGATGGGTGGCATCTTGACGCGCCCTCAGGAAAAAGCGACCGTGAGCTGTGCTTTTGGCGGGCCCGGACGGACTTGGCTCTATGTTTGTTGCAGCGACAAAGTCTATCGACGGAAGACACTCACGAGCGGCCTTCAATAGGTGGAAGGAAATTCGATGGAATCCGAGTTGTTCCAATTGAGATCGACCCGTCGGCAGTTCTATAGCCGTTGCGGCATGGGCTTGGGTGCGCTGGCGCTGGCACGACTCATGGGACTGGAAGCTGGAGCGGCAACGGCGGCGGCTTCGGCTCAGGCGGTGGCCGGTTCTCAAAAAGCTCCGCAAGGCCGCTGTCATTATCCGGCGCGCGCCAAGAATGTGATCTATCTCTTCATGGCGGGTGGTCCCTCTCAGTTGGAATTGTTTGATTACAAACCCAAATTGAATTCGCTGAGCGGTCAGCCCATCCCGGACTCATGTCTCGAGGGGAAACGATTCGCGTTCATGGATACGTCCTTCAAGAATCGTTCGACCCTGTTGGGGTCAAAGCGGCGGTTTCGTCAGGTGGGACCTTCCGGAATGTGGATCAGTGATCTATTCCCGCGCCTGGATGACATTGCCTCAGAGGTGACGTTTGTCCGTTCGTGCGCCACAGACCTCTTCAACCACGCGCCCGCCAAGTTGTTTATGAACACGGGATCCGGTCAGTTTGGTCGGCCCAGCATGGGCGCCTGGGTAACTTATGGAATCGGTAGTGACTCGGCGGACCTTCCCGGCTTTGTCGTGCTTCAGAGTGGGGGGCGCGGACCGCGGGGCGGACCGGTGAATTGGTCCAGCGGGTTCTTGCCCACGTCGTTCCAGGGAGTCCCATTGCGTTCTGGTCCTGAACCGATCCTCGACCTGAAGTCACCAGCCGGTGTGACCGCCGAGCGCCAGCGTCGCGCGATTGATGCCGTTCGGGAGATCAATCTGGCGCGATTGGTAGAGACTGGAGATCCAGAAATTGCCACCCGCATCGCCAGTTACGAAATGGCCTATCGAATGCAATCGAGCGCGCCGGAATTGACGGATCTCAGCCGAGAAACTGATGCGACCTTGCGTCTGTATGGTTGTGATCGCGAGAAGCCCTCCTACGCGCGAAATTGTCTGTTGGCGCGGCGATTGGTCGAGCGCGGAGTACGATTCGTCCAGCTTTATCATGCCGATTGGGACAGTCATGGAGCGCCGGGACAGACCATTGAGGAAGATCTCCCGAAAGTGGCTCATGAGGTGGACCAAGCGAATGCGGCCTTGGTTCTGGATTTGAAGTCGCGAGGCCTCCTGCAAGATACGCTGGTGGTGTGGGGCGGAGAATTTGGGAGGACGCCGATGGGCGAGCTTCGTGAAAAGACGGGGCGCAATCATCA
>SXSK01000401.1 GCA_005793375.1 Verrucomicrobiales bacterium
CGCAGTGGTCGAATGGCGAGTTTCCGAAGTGTCGATCAATCCGGTGTACGAGTGGGTTTTTATGAGTCGTCTAAACTGAATCCTGCAAGCTATACAAGCCATACGTTCAGACTAGTCCTCATTGAGGTAGTAACACCGTTCGTCTCAACGTGGAGCACGTGCAACGAGCCGAGCTATGGGTCGGAGGATCTTACGTCACCGAAAGTGCAACGTATCCATTCGACCTTCGATGGGTTCCTGCGACTCTCGGTTCGCAATCCATATCGGTTCGCACGATCGATATTCACGGGAGATCTGCAGAACCTTCCGCCATACAGGTATCCGTGAAGTGGGACTCAGAACCTCTGAAGACCACGCTTCCTGGAATCAAGATTTCTCACCTCACTTATGGAAACGGTCGTTGGGTGGCGCTTGTGAATGGGTTACTCAATTGGAGCACGAATCTGACTACCTGGACTTTGGGATCAGGATTCGAACCTTCCGCGGGATCGGTTCAGGCCATCTCATTTTCTGGAGGGAGCTTTGTCACCGCCGAGTCCGGCGGCATCATCCGCACTTCCCAAGACGGTATCCGTTGGACTGTACGGAAAGTTGGGAGGGAAACTTGGAATGCCGTCGGATTCTTCCAGAATGAATGGATTGCCGTTGGTAAGCATGGCGCCATGGCTGTGACCCGCGATCTTCAGAACTGGACTCAGCTTCCTACGCTTGCAGATGCCGACATACTTCGAGTCGCGGCCAGCCCAGAGGCGGTGATCGCGATCACAGCCGACGCGCGAGTTCTCGTCTTTGCTCCATCTTTCGGTGCTAATTCCTGGTCGTTACAATCCCTGCCGCAGTCCACCAGTGCCCGGTTGGCTGTTTGGGATGGGAAGAAATTTGTGATCGTCGGGTCGGATCGAATGGGTGATCGATTGTATTTTTCAACGGATGCCGAGAAATGGACCTCGTCCAGCGCGAGTGCTACGGGTGACAACGTGATCCGCGCCATGGAGACACTGAAGGATTTCCTATTCATGATCGGATCCCGTGTCATCTATCAAAGGCCAAACCAAAACTGGACCAGGCTCTTGAATTTAGTCGAGGTATATACCGAAGCCGCACCTTCTGAGAATTCGCTGGTTCTTGTTTCCTTTTCAGAGTTCGAAAACGCGACAACCCTGCAAACGTTTCATCTCCCAATTTCGCCTTATGAGCGGTGGGCTGCGGTCAATCTTCCTCCGGCCGCGACTGAAAGTGGGGATTTGGATAACGACGGTTTGACGAATTTCGACGAGTACGCTTTCGACCGGGATCCAGGGCATTTCGACGCGGCACCTCGCCTTGAGATAAAGTTATCAAATCCAAGCTCCGTGGGATTTCTATTTCCCCTGGCCTCCCCTCGATCCGATGCCCGCTACTGGATTGATTCGACGGTCGACTTCAAGCGTTGGTCTCCTGAGATGATCCTACCGAGAACAACCCTCGACATTGGAAGTTTAGCTCATCGATTCTTCCGAATACGAGCGGAACGAGTCAAATATTAGCCACCGTCAGCGAGTGACGCCCGACACGCCCCTCAGCTTTCGCTCAGGCACTTAAAGGTTACGGCAGTGGGTGAATGATGGGGATTGGCCATTCCTGGGTCTGGCCGAGTGTCTTAGTAACGAGAAGAGCAGCGCCGGGATAGGATGGGGCTTGCGGGTCACGTGACGGCCACTCGGAGATGCCAATTGGTCCGACGTGGTCCGGTTGGAGTGGCTCCATATAGGTGTGTTCCGCCGTCAGGGTAGCGATACGTGCGGCGTTTTGCTCAAAGGCCTTGGCTATCCACTCGAACAGGGTGTTCAGAGTGTGGTAATGGCGCCACAAATCGCCAGGGAGTTCGCGACCATCGTCCGAGCGCCGCACTCAGGGTTCTTCGGCAAGCTCCATTGCAGTGAGCCATTGGTCAATCGGACCACGGGTGAGTCTGCGTCTACCGACCTGATCAGACTCATGGTAATCAATATGGCACCCAGCATGCGGTGGAGCCATCGGCACCCGACAGAGCAGAAACACTGAAATGGGTTCATGCGGTTCGCTCACTGTCTTACAGTGACACTGAACCCTCCGCCGAAGGAGCCGAAGAGTCAACGGG
Source organism: Verrucomicrobiales bacterium (assembly GCA_005793375.1). GTDB lineage: Bacteria > Verrucomicrobiota > Verrucomicrobiia > Limisphaerales > UBA9464 > SXSK01. The sequence goes on from SXSK01000401.1 coordinate 2,120, forward strand.
CTTTGGGGATTCATCGAATTGATACGAGACTGTGGCCATTAGATCGAAACTTGGGGGGCGCGGGCGGAAACTCTGGCTGCTTGTCATCTGCTCAAGGCGGTCGAAGCTTGGACTGATCTTGTGATTGGCAACTTCGCGTCGCGCTATCTGTGCGACAAACAGAAGTGCGAAGTGGATTTCTTGATCGTTCGCGACCGCAAACGCTGGTTCTTGGTGGAGGTTGAGCTCACGGACTCAAGCTGTCAGGGTTATCTTGTCCCTTCCATGCCTCAGGGTCGTTCTCGAATCGTGCTGGCACTTGGTTTTCCGTTCCACCCTATGGCGATCGCAGCTCGAGCCGGAAAAACTCCTGCCCGATGGTTAAGGGACGTGTCACGACGATATCGGTGAGTCCGCCGGTTCCGGCCTTGGTCAAGCCGGGGATTGACTCCCAGTCACCCGCGTCGAGATCCGTTCGCCGCTGCAACCCGTATATGCGCCCGGATTCGGATTTGAAGGTCACGCGCAGTTCGTTTTCCACCTGCAAGACTGAGATAATCCGCAGCGGATCCACCTCCGCATCCCCGCCTTCCCACGGAATCACGACAACATTGTCCAGGCCGAGGTATGAACCACCACGGGTCGCCGTGCCCACCAACGCCAGCGGCGTGACTGGCGTTGACGCCGTGAAGTCGAATGCGAAGGTCTGCCATTGGTTGGTCGCCTGGGATGGATCCGGCGTGAATGTGAAATTGACGGTCGACGTCCCCGCCGTCACCGCCACCGACATCGGCCCGCTATAGAACGAATTGGCTTCGTTCGCCCCGAGCGCGAAGGTGACGCGATACCGCTGTCCCACGACGGTCTCGAGATCCTGCCGGATGCCGCCATACGGCGGTGAGTCGTGGAAGCCGGTCAGGTCTAGGAACAGATCGTCATGTTGGGTGGCAGGTCCGTAGGCATTGCCGTTGGCGCCCCAAGCGATTTCGGCGGTCGTGGTGGTCCAGCCCAGAATGGCTGTCGATTCTACTGGCAGCGACATCACGCCATCGCTGCGGGGGACGAATCCGCAGGCTTGTTCGAAGCTTCCGTTGACGACCAGGTTGCCAGGCGTCGGAGGGGTCACTGAATCGTCGGCTTTCACCGAGACCCGATCCAGGCCGAGATATGTCCCGCCTCCGAGGGCGCCGACAACGGCGATTTCGGTCGAGGTGGATTTCGCCACGAACGTCCGGCTGACGATTTCCCAGTAGTTCCCGCCGTCATTGGGAGGTGTCATGTGCAAGTAGGCACCATCGTCGCCGATGCAGACTACGACGCCCTTGCGGCCGCCGCCACCAGGGAAGCTCGGCAACGCTCCCAAGGCCAGGGACAGCCGGTAACCGTGGCCCGGAATAGTCTTGATGGTCTGCTTCACGCCACCGAACGGACCAGCATAGCCGGTGAGGTCAAGGAAGGCGCTGTCGTGTGGCGTCTCGACTCCGAACGAATTCGTGTTTCCGATCCAGGCGATCTCCGAACCGAAGGTAGTCCAACCAGGGACCGTACTCGCTCCGGTTGGCAAGGACATTAGCTTGAAACCATCGGGAACGAAGGTATCCGCAGTGTTCTCGAAGCTGCCATTGACGATCAATTCCTCCTCGGCGGGATCGCCGGCCTGTCCGGACGCCCAGGTGTCCGGTCGATCGACGTCGGCCCTGTGCGGCCAGGTTGCGGGCGGCGTGGTGGCCACTCCGTCGTCCAGCCACGCTAGCAATGCAAGTCGGCTTCTCCAACCGCCGAGCAAGGCGTCGGCGATGCGGATCTCGGCGCTCCACGCGTTTTCGCCCCTGAGAATCACCGGCGTGAAGCCGGGCGGCGGAGTGGTCACCCCGACCAACCGGGTGCCGTCACCAGCCAGTCGCACCGGTTCACCGTGTTCGTCCACGCCAAACCCAACGGTCGCCGCCACTGCCTGGCCGGATGCACCCGGGTCGATGAGCAACCCGGCCACTGAGCCTGGCAAATTCGCCGACGAATAGGGCAGGCCAGTGAAGCACGCGTACAGCGCACCGTTGGCATGCACAAGACGGACGGTAGCCCTAGTCCCACCGGTGCGCCGGATCCCGATCGCTGGCGTCCTGTCATACCCGGGATCAGCGCAAAGTCCGTCGAGTCGTGGTTCCGGGCCATCAGCGACCGGAAGTGGCCGCACGGTGAAGCTCCGAACGTCGGTGCCGGTCTGGCCATCGGAATCGGTAACCCGCAGTTGGAGTTGATAGGAACCGGGGGCCAGATCCGGAAGCGCAACTGTCGCACCGGTTCCCTGGCGCGCATCGGGGCCACTCAATTCCCACTGCAGGGCAGGGGCCGATAGACTGCCATCCTCGGCATCGTATCCGAAGCCGCCGACCGCGACTGGCGTGCCGAAGGCCAGTTGGGCGGAATCGTCGATACCCGTGATGCGGGCTTCGGGCGAGCGGCGTGGCAAAGCGAACGGCTCGCTCGTGGCGATCGCCGAATTGACGCCGTCGGTTGCGATCACCCGGATACGGACCTCGCCACCACCCGGCAGGGAATCCGTGGGCACCGTCAGGGTCGACTCGGGAGAACTGACGGTGAGGGTTTGCCACGGTTGCCCGGGTGCGGGGCTCAGCTGGACGGTGAACTGCAAGGGATCGCCGTCGGCATCGCTCGCGGTCCAGGCCACGGTCAGTTCGGCCGTGCTGGCGGTCGGCACTTGCAGGGCAATCTCCGGAGGCCTCGCACTCACCGGCAGTTCGACAAGGACCGCCGATTGGTGCACAAGCCTCACGGCCCGTGTGCCCGATGGTAAGTCCAGAGCTCTCACGAACGTCGCCGAAGGCGCATCACCGCCGTCGTTGAGGCGAAGGGGCGCAGGGTCGTCCGTGAGAATTCCCCCGCCGTCGCCCACAGCCTGTAATCTCCACGGATAGTTGGGAGGAAGGTTCGCTGGCAATTCGGTCAGTTCCTCGAGGATCTCGGGCGCCAGTTCCTCCGCAGGTAACGTGTAACCAGGCGAGAGACTCGCGGTGTTCGCTTCGAGGTCGACTGTGCCCTGGAGAATCAGCACTGGTCCCGTCGTCGGCCCGTGCAACGCCACACTGCCCTGCGGGGCGGGCGGTGTGGCGGAATAGGTTTCGATTAGCCGCGTCCAGTTAGTGGCCGAAATCCAGACCTGGTTGGCATAGGACATGAGGTCGCCATTCGCCGCAGGCAGAACGATGCTGCCGGTGAGCGGGTCGTATCCGACCGCTGTGGCGGGGTCTTCGAGATTGGTCGCCCCGAGCGTGCAGCCAGAAGCGTTGCCGGGCAGCGGGTCGAAGATGCCATCCGAGCTCGTCGGGATCTGAGACCCGCAGGTGAGGTCATTCAGTATATGGCGGAGGCCGCTGTTGTGGCCGAACTCGTGAGCGAGATTGAACCCGCCGTGAAAGGAGTTCCATGCGGCGCTCGAGTAACCATTTGTGCCCATGCGCGCGACGAGGGCCTGGCCGGGCCGCCGGCCGAGTCCATTCCACGGACTGGCCTCCTTCGGTACCATGCCGACATAGGGTCCCCCCAGCGGATTACCGTCGAGTACCCGGGTGAAGTCCACCGCGTCCAGAGCGGCGGCGTCGTTGGCTGGAAAATCAAACGAGCGTCGCTCGAACCCGCCCAGTGTAAACACCATTCGAGACACTCCGGGCCGTCGAAAGCCAAGCCGGAAGCCCGGGTTCGGCATTTGGGTCTCGGCGCGGGCGATGATTTCCCAGAACCGTTCGCCCGGGTCGTTGCGATTGTAGAATCCACCGTTGAACTGCACCGGAACCATCGTCAGAGGTACAACTCTCGCGGACACTACCCGCACCGTGCCAGCCGCAGTGTTGTTGGCCAGCGGGTTGAGCCCGGTCTCGGGAACCGTTCGCCCTGGATTGAGATTGAACTCGAACCGGACCTGTCCTTCTCGCATCACTGCGGCCGGCACCTCGAAAAGGAAGGTGGCGTTGGCGTTCGTCCGAACCGGCGTCCAGGCATCGACCCGGGTCACCTGAGGAACTGCCGACGGTTCGAATGGCGATCCGGCCACTTCCTCGAATGGCGCCTGCCCGATGGGCACTTTTGGTGAATGATACACGCGAAGCTCGGCTGGCACCCCGAAGGTCGCGAGCCCCGTCCCGTTCGTCCCAACTCGCGCATAACCGCACACGAACACACGCTTCGCCGCCGCCAGTGGCACCGAATTGTTCAGGTCCTGAATGGCCTGCGTGGCCTCCACGCCGAAGGCCTCAAAATCCAAGTCGATCCGCGGTGCCTCGACGGACAAGCGCTGAACCGTATTGGCATGGGCGAAGTACACCAAGCGCCCCGTCGAACGTAGGCTACGATATTCGCGCGAGACACCAATCGTCTCGTAGTCGGGGTCCCCCGGATTCACCAGAGTGGGCTCCGTCGGCGCGCGACGACGGAATAGTTCCGAGTTGGCTGCCCCGGAATCCGCTGTGCGGGTCAGGAACACATGCCGTGAGTCGACCGCCACGGAGGTGACGCGTGTCCCAGCGGTCGCGGGGAACTCGACGAATTCGCTGCGACCACCCGGAGTGAGATCGAGGCCGACCAAGCGGCTCGCGCCCGCGAGCGTCAACGGATTCCCCAGCGCGAGGTAAAGGGTCGTTGCACGATGGCGGACCGTCGAGCCGAGCGGACCGGCCGTCCGGTAGATTTCGTTTCGCAAGGCGAAATCGCTGACGCCGCTGCGGACCAGTGAGGGGTTATTGCCGAAGACCGCTGCCCGCCAAAGCCGCCCTTCCGGTGCAAGCATCAATAGTTCAGTCGTTAGATAAGAGCCGTCCTCAGCCCGGATGTCAGCGAAGGCAAACTTGCGTAAACTGACCCCAGGCACCGCGGCGACATCGCGCGGTTCGCCGAAATCGCGCGTGGTCGACTTAAAGCTGCGCTGGACCGTCAGGGTGTTCCGCGCCAAGTCCGCTGCGTAAAACCATACCTCGTTTTCTGTGACTTGCAGGACGCCGTCCGCCGCGATGGGAAGCCGCTCAAGGGCTACTTTGAACTGGAGCGTCTCCGCTTGGGCTCCCGCAGTGAGGAACTTCCGGTGCAGCCGTCGCTGGTACGCATAGTAAAAGGCATCGTCGTCGCGGACAAGATAGGCCCCGTAGCCGCAATCCGGCACCAACACCCCCTTGAGCGCGCTCGCGCTGTCCTTGATTGAGATGCCCAGGTCGAGCGCATCGCCCGCCTGGAACCCGCCTGGCAGCTTGGCTGGCGCTCCGAAAAGCGTGGCAGCCGTCGCTTGGAGGCGCGCATCCGAGTATCCCTGGTAAGCGGCACCGCCCCGGCTGACGACATCTCCAGAACAGGCACTCGAAGTCCACCAGTAGACTCCGTTGCGGAATAGTTCGACGCTGTCGATGGTCTGTAAATCGCTCTCCCGCGCGACGAGTTCTGGCGTCGCTGCGCCCATCGTGGCACGTCCCAATAGCCCCAATGCCAAAACCCACCACAACCAACGCTGACTCCGGTGGTTTTGGTCGCCCTCAAATTCCGGCCACAAGCGAACGACGCGTTTCATCAGCAAGAATCAATTTTTCTTAGTTAGATGGGCTCTTCCCAGGTATAAAAAGGCTACTGAAGCCCGAAGGCAATCCCGATCGTTGGAGTTTATCGACGGAAGATAGGGATGGAGCTGTCTGGTGCATGAGATCGGGCATAACTTGGGACTCATGCGTGCCCGAGGGCTTGCACCAATAACCTCTGATACCGTGAGCCCAGGTTGCGACATGGAGTGCGGAGAATTGTTTGATATCACGGGGAATACCTGGGGTGCGATCGACTGGGTAAGGCAGCAGAACACCGTCAGCACTAATGAACTTCAAGCGGCGCCGGATTTCGAGCCGACCCGGCAGAAGTTGCTTTCCATCCTGGATTCCAAGGAGCGCATCCCGTTCTTGGCCAAGCATGGGAAGTGGTACTACAACTTCTGGCGAGACCAGAAAAATACTCGCGGCATCTTTCGCCGCACCTCTCTCGATGAGTACAAGAAGCCACAGCCGACCTGGGAGACGGTGCTCGACCTCGACCAACTGGCCGCTACAGAGAAGGAAAACTGGGTTTGGAAGGGCTACAACGTTCTGCAACCGGACAACGACCGCTGCCTCGTCGGCCTTTCTCGGGGTGGCGCCGATGCGTCGGTTTATCGCGAATTCGACCTGATGAACAAGTCGTTCGTCGCGGAAGGATTCACGTTGCCCGAGGCCAAGAGTCATGTGGATTGGCGCAATCGCGACACGCTCTACGTTGCCACCGACTACGGCACTGGTTCGCTGACCAAGTCCGGCTATCCACGGATCGCGAAGGAATGGAAACGGGGCACGCCATTGAGTGAGGCGCGAGTCGTCTTTGAAGGGCTGGTTGACGACGTGAGCGCCGGTGTCTCCGTGTCGCACGATCATGGGCGGGTCTATGAATTTGCCACACGTTCGCCCTCGTTTTTCACCACCGAAACTTTCGTGAGGCACGGAGACCAATTCGTGCGCATCGAAAAGCCGGCAGACGCTGAAGTAGACACCTACGGGGAATGGTTGCTGCTTCAGCCCAAGCTCGAATGGACGTTGAATGGGAAAACCTACAAGGGCGGTTCGCTGCTCGCGGCCAACTTCGACGGATGGTTGGAAGGCAAACGCGACATCACGATTCTCTTCGAGCCGACCGCCCGGAGATCACTGGCCAGGATCGGGGCCACCAAGAATTTCCTTATCCTTAACGAATTGGACAATGTGCGCAGCCGTCCGGCGTTGTTGCGCTTCGCCGACGGCCATTGGACACGGAGCGCCCTGGAGGCGCCAGCCTTTGGCAATGTCGGGGTCAGTGGCGTGGACCCGGATGACTCGGATGATTACTTCATGACCGTGACCGATTTTCTTACCCCATCGAGCTTGTATCTGGGAACGGCAGGACAGGACGGTCGCGAGAAACTCAAGAGCTTGCCAGCGTTCTTCAACACAGACGATTTGGAAATCCAGCAGTTTGAGGCGCAATCCAAAGATGGCACGCGCGTGCCCTACTTCCAAGTCAGCCGCAAGGGACTGAAACTGGACGGCTCCAACCCCACACTACTTTACGGGTATGGCGGCTTTGAAATATCCATGCAGCCCAACTACAGCCCGGGTTCCGGCACGGCGTGGCTGGAGCGAGGTGGTGTCTACGTGCTGGCGAACATACGTGGCGGCGGGGAATTCGGACCGGCGTGGCACAACGCGGCACGGAAGGAAAACCGTCAGCGTGCCTATGATGATTTTATCGCCATTGCCGAACAGCTTATCGCGCGCAACGTGACCTCGCCAAAGCACCTTGGGATCCAGGGCGGCTCGAACGGCGGACTCCTCGTGGGGGTGATGCTGACCCAGCGGCCAGACCTCTTCGGCGCAGTTGTCTGCCAAGTGCCCCTCCTCGACATGCGACGCTTCAACAAATTACTGGCGGGCGCGAGCTGGATGGATGAGTACGGCGACCCCGACAAGCCGGAGCAGTGGGCCTATATCCGCAAGTTCTCGCCCTACCATAACGTGAAGTCCGGCGTGACC
>SXSK01000402.1 GCA_005793375.1 Verrucomicrobiales bacterium
CAGATTAACGGGCGGGCCAGTTCCGCGCAAGCTAAAAATGTCGTCGGGTGCGATCGACAGCTTTCCAACCGTCGCGCCAAGAACGGCGCTTTTCCCCTTCATCTTCCAAACTTTAAGTGAACTGTCGCTGTAGTGCTAGGACAGTTCTTGTTTCATGAGAATCGGTTATCCAGGGACGGAAACATTTCATGCGCGTCGTGCCATGTTGATTCTGCCGCAATGAGTGATCGCCGCCGTTTCAGCCAGGGCGTTCAAGGGCGGGTTGGACAGCGACAATCCATGCCCCTGTTCAATCTCGCCTGGAAGTCCAAGTACTTCTGGGATGGCCGTGCGCGCTCACTGCGCGAACAAGCCTTGATGCCAATCCAAGATCACGTGGAGATGGATGAATCGCTGGACAACATCGTCCAGAAGCTCAAAGCCGACGCCCATTATCCACAGCGATTTCAGGCAGCCTTTGGTAGCGGCTCGATCTCCGCAGAAACCATCGGCCTCGCCTTGGAATCATTCCTACTGGTCCAGACCAGCCACGACTCGAAGTTCGACCGAAGCCTCCTCGGGGAAGAGACCTTGAGCGCGGAAGAACAACGAGGAATGGAACTGTTCTTTACCGAATATGATCCCCGCAGAGAGCAATTTGGCGCCGATTGTTTTCATTGCCATGGAGGCGCCCACTTTACGTCCTTTGGATTCGCGAACAACGGGCTGGACAACGACCCCAAGGATCCGGGCCGATTTCGCGTCACACAGTCCATGACAGATATGGGAACATTTGCGATCCCGTCGTTGCGCAATGTTCAACTGACGGCTCCCTACATGCATGATGGGCGCTTCCAGACATTGGAGGCCGTCGTGCAGCATTACACATCGGGTGTGAAACGTCCTGAGGCTCTCGACCCCAATCTCGCCAAACATCCCAACGGCGGCGTTCCGCTGTCGGGCGCAGACCAGAGGGCTTTGGTTGCCTTTCTTTGCACACTCACAGATCCCAAGTTCGCGTCCGAATCGTCCAATGAAGTAGTCGCCGCCCAGAACCTGGCGCGTTGAAAAATATCGTTTGGCACCTTGAACTCTGAATTTCCCGTGGCTTTCTGGCCGGGATGGGATAGAACCCGGCCCAGGATGAGTTCTCGCTCTCCATCGGTATGGGCCGCATGTGCCGCGGGGTTTTGTCTGGGCGCGTCAGCATTGTGGGTGAGTGTACCCTGGATACAACCATCGCCGACCACCTCCTCCAGGGCGGCGCCTGAAGTCCTCGCCTCAAAGGCAACGAGGCTTCCAGTGCTCACCCCAGATGAAACAAACGGGAACGAAACGATCGCACCCTTGGAGTTTGAGGCCGAACTGATTCGAATCCTCTCTCTTCCATTGTTTCCAGAACGGGCTCGAGGTCTGGAGTCATTGGCACTCCGTGTGTCACCCAATGAGGCCGCCACCCTCCTGAAGATTTCCGATCATCGACTTCCTCCCACGCATCGGCGTTCGTTCCGCGAGACGGTGCTCTCTCGATGGGTGGAACAGAGTCCCAAATCCGCGTTTGCCTATTCCAGTTCGTTGCCACATTTGGAAGACCGCGAACCCGCGATTCGAGCGACGATGATCGGCTGGGTCCGGCGGGATCCAGCCTCTGCGGCCAAATGGTGCCAGCAACTGCCTAATGGACCCTCCCAACGGTGGGCATGGTTGGCCCTATTGCAGGCTCTCTCCAAACAAGACCCAGAACTTGGCGTCAGCCTTGTTCGAACCATTCGCCAACCCTCCTTACGGGATGAACTTCTGCCATTCTTCTTTCTCGAATGGTCAGAATCCGACCCCATCGGATGTGCGCCGCACGCGCTGCGAGTGTTGGGTCAAAATCAATCGTATGAACTGGGGCGAATTCTTGGGCGATCGGTGATTGCGGAGCCGTCGAATTTCTCGAAGATCCCGTTTCCACCTCCGAAACCCTTCGTTAAAGCGATGAGTGTCCAAGGGTTCATGGAAGAAATCGCCTCAACGGATCCCAACCGGGCGATCCAATTCGCAAACCGACTGACATCATCCACGGACAAACGAGTTGCGCTTTCGGCGGTAGCTGAACCCTGGGCACGACGCGATGCCGCTGGGGCGGCGGAATGGGCGAGCCGCCTGGAGGATCCACGACTGCGTGCCGATGTGTTGGATCAAGTTCTTTCCGTCTGGGCAACGACAGAACCCCAAGGCGCCGTGAGATTCTTGGGAACCTGGAGTGGAGCGCTGCCGAATGTCACCGTGTTTCGACAAATCTCGGAAGGACTGGCGCAGCGGGAACCAACCACGGCACTGACCTGGGCTCAAGGCCTCACATCCATCCAACACCGCAACCAAGCCATGGTGGGTGCACTCCATATCTTTGCTCAGCGAGATCCTGAAGCCGCGCTCGATGTGATCAATGAACTGCCCATGGGAAGCACCCGCGAAGCCGCATTGAACGCCGCCATGGAGTCGCTCGCCGAGAGTCATTCCGAAGATGCCGTCCGCTGGGTTCAAAAGCTGAAACCAGGCCCAGAACAATCCCGAACCGTCATCAATCTCATGGGAACTATCGGGACCCGCGACGCCGCACTGGCGTTGAAATTGGCGAATCAACTTCCGGAAGGCGTGCAACGAAACGAGGCCTACAGTTCTCTTGGAAACGCCTGGGCACAGTCAGATCTGCCCGGCGCCCTGAATTGGATGAAATCCATCACCGACCCAGCATCGCAACGGCAGGTCGCGGCCCAGGTCATCGAGACCTGGGCCAACGAACATCCGAAGGAAGCGGCGGAATACGCCTCCAAGGTGACCAGCCCGGAGATCCGAACTGAACTGCTGACGACCGTGGCCAGCAGTTGGGCTGCCTATGATCCAGATGCTGCCGCTCGATGGCTGGATGATCAGCCCCGTGGAACCGAACGTGACGCGGCAGTTCTCGCCCTGCTCAACGCCTGGGCTATCAATTCGCCCGCCGACGCCGCCAAGCACCTTTCCCGAATCGACGAACCAAAGCTTCTCGTTCAGGCGGTAGGGGGCGTCATTGGGAATTGGGCGGCACATGATCCGCAGCGGGTCGCCAAATGGATTGATGCCTTTCCAGAAGGCGAACTGAAACACACTGCGGGACAAGCCTTGATAGGTCCCTGGGTCAGCCTTGATCCTCAGGCGGCTGCAACCTGGGTCAAATCCTTACCCGATGGCACCGCACGGGATGAAACCGTGTCGAGTCTCGCCCGGGAACTGAGTGCCACCGATCCACAGGCTGCGCTCCAATGGGCTTGGTCCATCCAGGATGAAGAATCCCGGGTAACCAGCTTTGAAACCACCGCCCGCTACTGGATCCGAGCGGATCCCACGCGTGCCAAGGAATGGATTGAAGCGAATACCAGCCTCCCAGAACCTCTCAAACAGCGATTGGTTGAAGACTCGCAACCCGTCTCGAAGCCCTGATCGCCATGGATCGCCAGTTCACTTATTGAAGTAACCACGGACCTGGGCAATGACATAATCGACCTGCTCATCGGTCAACTCCGGGTACATGGGCAGTGGGAGGATGCGGCGGGCTAGCATCTCAGCCACGGGGTAGTCACCTGCAGTCCAACTCTGATCCGCGTAACACTTCTGGAGATGGAGCGGCACCGGATAATAGATGAGTGTCGCCACCCCGTGATCCGCCAAGTGCTTCTGGAGCGCATCACGGTCCTCCATCAGAACCGCATACACATGGTAACTGTGAGAATTACCTTGGGCGACCTGAGGCAGACTGAGCGGGAACTCTGCCAACGCCGAGGAATACCGCTGCGCAATCTCGGCGCGACGCTCGTTCCAAGCCGCCAAATGGGGCAGTTTCACCCGCAGAATAGCCGCCTGCAACTCGTCAAGGCGTGAATTGTAACCGTGCAGGTCGTGGTGGTACCGCCGTTCAATCCCATGCACGCGAAGCATGCGCAAGCGATGAGCCACTGCCGGGTCCGCTGTGACGCACATGCCTCCATCCCCGTAAGCTCCGAGGTTCTTGGTGGGATAAAAACTGAAACAACCAATCTTGCCGAGGCCACCGACAGCCTTGCCTTGAAAGGTGGCACCGATCGCCTGGGCGCAATCCTCGACGATCGGCAGACCAAGGCTTGCCGACAAGCCCATTAACTCTCCCATAGGCGCCGCTTGGCCAAACAGGTGGACTGGAATGATCGCCTTGGTGCGCGCAGTGATCCGCTTCTCGACTTCATGCACATCCAAACAAAAAGTCTTAGGATCCACGTCAGCAAACACAATGCGGGCGCCAACCTGATGAACGGATTCGGCAGGTGCGATATAAGTAAACGGTGAGGTGATCACCTCATCACCAGGGCCGATGTCGAGCGCTCGGAGGGCCAGTGTCAGGGCATCGGAACCGGAATTGACCCCCACCCCGAAAGGGACGCCCACCAACTGGGCGATTTCCGACTCCAGTGCTGCGACATTCGGGCCAAGAACAAAGTGCCCACGCGTCAATACCTCCTCTATGGCGGCTAAGGTCTGCGCTCGGAGGGGCTGAAACTGGGCTCCAGGATTTAGAAACGGAACAGTCACAGCCAAATGCTACCGAGGACTCCGGTCTGGTGGAATCCAAGAGTATTCACTAAATCGACTGGCGCCCCGCATAGCCAGAATCGAGGTCATGCCAGTATTCAATTGCCTCTTCCCCATCCTCCCAGCACAGGTAAATCTCGCGATTGCCCCGAAGTGCGGGAAAATCGACCAAGCCGCGGTCCAAATCCTTGATCCGTATCTCGCGCGAAGAGAATTCGGCGATCAATTCGCGGAATCGGCAGAAGTCGCGCACCCAGGCATCAACCCGCCCACCGCCCAAATCCTGATGTCGAGCCAGCAAGACGGTCAGGGCATCGTCGCGGCGAGCGAGTTCCGTCCTCAAATACCTCAATTCCCCAAGCCAATTCCGAATTCGCGGCAATAGCTCGCGAGCCTCTCCGACGGTATAATGGTGCTTAAATCGCCGAACCATAGTCAGTTCTTTTCACCCACTGTAGTGCTCAACCTTCGAGAAAGGGATCGCGATTTTTTGTCATGGTATCGACCCATTAAGGCGCGGACGTTCATGGAATGGCGCCTTTGGGAATGGCGTCCAACTTTTTCTGAACTGCGACGTTTTTCTCGATCACGAGCGACTTCTGATACTGCTCCGCCGCCTCCTTCCATCGACCCAACGCGGCGTAGACATCGCCCAAATGGTCATGGATCGTGGGGTCGGGCTTCTCAAGAAGTTTGGCCGATTTTTCCAACCAAATCAGCGCTTCTGAATGGCGCCCCAACTTAAACAAAACCCAACCCAAGCTATCCAGGTAGGCCTCGTTCTCGGGTTCGGCTTCCACCGCTTTTCGGATCATGTCATGAGCGCGGTCTAGATTCACTCCGCGTTCCGCCCACATGTAACCCAAGTGATTCAGTGCCTCCGGAAAATCGGGTTTTGTCTCCAGTGATTTTTGCAAATACTCAGCCGCTTTATCGGCGTTACCGAGCCTCTCGAGAGTCGCGCCGACCTGAAAGAAGAAGCGGTGATCCAATATCGCCGGCTGATCCGCACGGGCTCGAGCCTCCGCCTCCACGAAATGCTGCAGCGCCTCGTCAGCTTTCTCCAACCTAGCCGCAGCCAATCCAGACAAAAATGCCGCGCGAAAGGAGGACTTAAAGCGCAGGGCGCGCTTTTCGAGAACTTCCAGCGCTTCCGTTGCGCGATCCACTCCCAGCAGAGCGGACGCCAGGTCCACGTAGGCCGGCTCGAAATCAGGACCCAACAAAATGGATCGCCCAAACAACTCGATGGCGCGGTCCAGTTGTCGCTCATCCACCGCGACCATCGCCAGATAGTACACAGGCAATGGATCCGTCGGCGATTCGCGTTGCAATGCTTGGAGTTGCTCCTTGGCTTCCTTGGGTCGCCCACTTCGAAGGTATAATTCAGCCAACCGCGCCGCCGAAAAGGAATCCGTCGGCACTACCTCGCAAACACGCTTGTAAAGCGATTCGGATTCGGCCATCCGCCCCGTCTCATACAATCGATCTGCGAGTCGACGTATGACTCGCGGGTCCTTGGAGTCTGTCTTGAGTGCACGGTCCAAGAGCTCGGAAACCATCTTCTTGCATTCCTCGGCCCGAGCCGGCTGACGGGTTCCCTGCTGCTGAAATAGATCGGAGAGATCGAGCCAAAATCGGGGATCTTCGGACGATTGCCCAGCCACTGCCTTCAGCACCGCAAACGCTTCCTCGACCTTATCGCCTTCGGTCAACAGTTGTGCCAGCATTCCAGCAGATGCCAGATTGCCAGGCATTCGTCGGAGCGCTTCTCGATAGGCCTCTATCGCTTCGGGGCGTCGATCCAATTGGGAGAGAGTCAACCCAAGGTAGGAATGCACCGAGCCCGAGGCCTGTGGCATGGAGGCAGCCTTTTTGAGCAACGCAACCGCCTGCTCAAATTCCTTCCGCTGAAGCCGACGTCGCGCGACGTCGAGAGTGAGACCTTCATTGGAAGGGTCCTCCATGGCGGCACGCTCAAAATAGGACAGCGCTTGATCGGAGTTTTCATTGAGCTGTTGAACCACGCCGGCAGCAAAAGAAGCATGGGCGCGGACGCGTCGCTCCAACTCGATCTCATCAATCTGGGTGATGTCACGCCCCGGTTTACCCTCAGTGACCGGAGCGGACTTTGAGGGAACCCTGTGCCGGGGCGGAATTCCCGTGGTTCGACTCTTGGCGGGTCCTGACGACGATTGACACGCCGTCAACAAGCAAAAACCCACTGCCACAATTGCGGCGACGAGCTGTTGCTTCGTCCGCATGGCAGTGGGTGTGTTGATAGATTCCGGTGCCGCCGGAGCGGAACCGCACTCTATTTGCATGAATGAACGCCGGATAACGCGGGGCACTACTTCTGCCAAGTGCGCTTCTTGTGGCGATTGGCGCGCAACTTCTTGCGCCGCTTATGCTTATTAATCTTTGCCTTCCGGCGTTTCTTCAGGGAACCCATAGTTCTATTTCGTTTCTATCACTTGTTTCCGTCCGATGTCCTGTCGCAGGTCAATAAACGACCTTATTCAGCGGATACTCGATAATGCCTTCCGCACCCAGCGCTTTGAGCTGCGGAATGATTTCGCGAACCACTGGTTCGTCAATGATCGTTTCCACCGCCACCCAGCCACCTTGCGACAAACCGGACACCGTGGGATTACGCAATGCTGGGAGGGATTGCAAGAGCCGCGGAAGGTCGGATTCGCGGATATTCATCTTCAATCCGACCTTGACTTCAGCCTCAATAGCTCCTCGGAGGAGCAAAGCAATTGTTTCGATCTTGCTGCGTTTCCAGGGATCGCTCCAACTCGGCTTGTTCGCGATTAGCCTCGGCGTGGAGGTCAGAAGGGTATCCACAATCCGCAATTTATTGGCACGCAGCGACGAACCCGTTTCAGTGACATCGACAATCGCATCCACCAATTCACGAGCTTTGACTTCGGTGGCCCCCCAAGAAAACTCGACGGTGGCCTTGACTCCATGTTTTTTGAGGTAGCGTTTGGTCATGCCAACCACCTCGGTCGCAATACACTTCCCTTCCAGATCTTTCACCGACCGGATTGGAGATTCTTCCGGGACCGCAAGCACCCACCGAGTGGGTTGGCGCGATATCTTACTGAAAACGAATTCGCCCACTTCATGAACTTCATGCGCTACGCCATTCTCCTGAATCCAGTCGTGCCCAGTTAACCCGGCATCCAGATAGCCGTGGGCGACGTAGCGGCCGATTTCCTGGGCGCGGATCAGGCGTATCTGAAGTTCCGGATCGTCGACGTGCGGTTCATAGCTGCGGCTGGAGACTGTGATGCGCCAACCGGCCTTGGCGAACTTCTCAATGGTGGCGTCCTGGAGCGATCCTTTGGGGAGACCCAGTTTTAGCTTGCGCGGAGCCGATTCAACGGCGGCGCTCGGCGTGGAGGATTTCTGACGGTTACTCATTGACTAAGTGATGTTCCACGCGCTGCCAACAACCGTGCCAACGGGCGACTTCCGATCTGGCGGACGCATGAGCCGGATCAGTTGCCAGAGATCAAGGCTTCAGGAAACCTTTTTCTTTAAGGAATCATGTCCGGCCAACCTTGGAGAGGGTCATAAAGCCATGGGCAATCCTTCCGCGAACCTGGATCTCACCTCGGGCGACACTAGCCACCACTGCGGGAAGGAGTTCGTGTTCGGCTGCTTGAATCCGTTGATGGAGCGCGCTGGGAGTGTCGGAGTCCAACACCGGAACTGCGGATT
Organism: Verrucomicrobiales bacterium; assembly: GCA_005793375.1. Taxonomy (GTDB): domain Bacteria; phylum Verrucomicrobiota; class Verrucomicrobiia; order Limisphaerales; family UBA9464; genus SXSK01. Next base: position 8,299 of record SXSK01000402.1, read on the forward strand.
GCGCCAGAATCGGTCCGGTATCAATCCCCTGATCGACCAAGTGCACCGTGCACCCGGTGCATTTGACACCGTAATCCAAGGCTTGCTTCCAGGCTTCTAATCCAGGAAATGACGGCAACAAGGACGGATGAATGTTCAGAACGCGCCCCTCGAAGGCTCGCAAGAATTCTCCCTTAAGGATTCGCATGAACCCCGCCAGCACTACCAGATCCACATCGGCTGAGCGCAGAGCAGAAATGTATTCTGCTTCCGCCGATTCATCGAGTTTGGTACGGAATCGTCCGGGGGCGATGAAGCGCGCTGGTGTATCAAACCTCGCCGCTTGCTGTAGGATCCCGGCATCTGGAACATCGCTCACCACGATGGAGACCATTGCGGGGACGCGTCCCATGCGGATGGCCTCCGCCAGCGCAATGTAGTTCGATCCTTTGCCGGAACCCAGGACACCCAAACGAAATGATCGGTTTTCAGCCACGCCCAACGGTATTCAGGCCCGGCGGCGCGTTGGAAGCGGAGAAGCATGCGCCGGGCGCAGAATTTTTCTTTCTCACTTTTCCTGTTCATCCCCTTCGCGCATTCTGGCAGGGCACCATGAAACGTTTACTGGCCGTCTTCTATTGCATGTCCTTCCTCGGGATAACTCAGGCCGAACCGACGGCAGCGCTGCCCCTGTGGCCTGATGGAGCTCCCGGAGCCCTGGGCACGGGTACCAATGATGTTCCCACCCTCACACCCTTCCTGGCAGAACCCGCCAGCGCAACAGGGGCGGCTATAGTGATCTGCCCAGGGGGCGGTTATGGCGGGTTGGCCGGGCACGAAGGCGCCGACTATGCGTTGTTCCTAAACCGCGCTGGCATCTCCTGCTTCGTCCTAAAATACCGGCTCGGGAGCCACGGCTATCGACACCCGGCCATGATGAACGATGTCAACCGAGCCATTCGCGTTGTCCGAGCTCGTGCGATTGAATGGCGGATCGATCCAGCGCGTGTCGGCGTGATGGGTTCTTCCGCAGGTGGTCACCTGGCATCCACGGCGGTGACCCACTACGACACTGGCAAGCCGGATGCTGCGGACCCGATGGAACGACTTTCAAGCCGGCCCGACCTTGGAATCCTTTGTTATCCAGTGATCACGATGGGGCACTTCACCCACAACGGTTCGAAGCAGAATCTCCTGGGCCCCAGTCCTGCTCCGGAGCTGGTTTGGGAACTCTCGAATGAACTCCAAGTCACTCCCAAGACTCCGCCTTGCTTTATCTGGCACACCCAGGAAGACACGGCGGTTCCAGTGGAAAACGCCCTGATGTTCGCCAGTGCGTTACAAAAAGCCCGAGTGCCCTGCGACCTTCATATCTACGAAAAGGGACGCCATGGGATCGGGCTGGCCACCCGGCCACCAGAATTCGATAGTCCGCACCCTTGGGCGGCGGATCTGATTTACTGGCTACGACATCGTGGGTTCGCAAAGTGACCCTCATAAACTATACAAGTCATTGGATTGGAATTATTAGCAATGGTTTTTGTCCGCAGGAAATTTGATTCCGTGGCGGTTCGACATTTTGCCGACACCACCTAATCTCCCGGCCCAGTGATGCCGAAAAACAAGGCTGTGGGACTGAAAAAGCCGTCGAAGTTCCTCAATCGGGAACTCAGTTGGTTGGAGTTTAACCAGCGGGTGCTCGACGAAGCCCAAAACCCGTCCGTTCCGCTCTTGGAACGGCTCAAGTTCTTTTGCATTTCCCATTCGAATCTCGATGAATTCTTCGAGGTCCGAGTTGCCGGACTGAAGCAGGAATTGGAAGCGGGCACCGGCGAACGAGGGCCCGACGGACTCACCACGTCACAAACCCTGAGGGCAGTCCAAACACGCGCTCGGGCGATGGTGGATTCCGCTTACAGACTTTGGCGCGGACAGCTTGTTCCGGCGTTGGCCAAGCAGGGAATTCGTTTTTTCGAGGTGAACGAACTCCCCGAAGAAGATCGCCAATGGCTGGATAGCTATTACCGAAGCCAGGTGCACCCTGTGCTAACCCCACTGGGCATTGACCCAGCGCACCCCTTCCCTCAGCTAGCCAACAAAACCCTCTATCTGGTTGTCCATCTAGTCATTGAAGAGGAGGGCGAAACCAAGCGGCGTTTTGCTGTGGTGCAGGCACCTCGCGGTATTCCCAGGTTGATCCCCCTGCCCCGTGATGATGGCAGCCGCGCCTACGTTTTGGTCGGCAAAATGATCGGGCATTACCTCAGTGAACTTTTCCCTGGAACGCAAATCGAAGGTTGGTGGTCGTTGCGAGTCACACGCAACAGCGAACTGTACATCGATGAAGAGGAGGTGCAAAACCTGCTTAAGGCCGTCGAGAACGAGTTGCACAATCGGCGCAAAGGGGATGCCGTACGTCTCGAACTCGATGCCAATTGTCCGATGGACGTGCAGAAATTCCTCCAAGAGCAGTTGGGACTGGGCCAGGCCGACTTGTTCTTGGTGGATGGCCCGATCAATGCCACGCGCCTCATGGCCATCTGCGAAGGCGAACACGCCCCCGAACTTCGCGACCCCCCCTTTTTTGCGCCCATTTCGCGAGCCGTGCGAGGACGGATCGACATGTTCCAAGCGATTCGAGAGAACGACATCTTGCTTCATCACCCCTATGAATCTTACGACACGGTCGTCGACTTCCTGGAACAAGCTGCCGCCGACCCCAAAGTTCTCGCCATCAAACAAACCTTGTATCGGACCGGAGGCGATCAGCGCATCGTCGGCGCGCTGATGAACGCCGCGCGCAATGGCAAGCAGGTAACGGCAGTCGTCGAACTTAAGGCGCGCTTCGACGAAGCGAACAATATTCTGTGGGCCAGACGTCTCGAAGAGAATGGAGTCCACGTCACCTGGGGTTTGGTCGGCTATAAGATTCACTGCAAGATGGCGTTGGTCGTGCGCAATGACGAAGGCACCCTTCGGCGTTATGTACATCTCGCCACCGGCAACTACAATCCGTCCACCGCCAAGCTTTACACGGACATCGGCCTGCTAACCTGCCGTCCCGAATTTGGGGAGGATACGACGAACCTCTTCAATCTCCTCACCGGGATTTCCCGATTTCAGGGTGCCCGTCGTCTCCTAGTCGCTCCCTTCGCACTCCACAACCGACTCCTAGAATTCATCGACCGGGAAATCGCCAATGCACGACGCGGACTGCCCGCCCGCATCATTCTCAAACTGAACGCCCTCGTGGACGAGAAATCCATTGAGGCGCTTTACCGGGCCTCCAACGCCGGCGTCCAAATCGAGTTGATCATTCGGGGCACGTGTTGTCTTCGTCCAGGTGTCGCCGGCTTAAGTGACAATATCCGTGTCGTCAGTATTGTGGACCGATTCCTGGAACATAGTCGCCTTTACTACTTCGAAAATGCGTGTCAACCCGAAGTCTGGGTCGCGAGCGCCGACTGGATGCCACGAAATTTCTTCCGCCGGATCGAAATCTCATTTCCCATTGAAGATGGCCGTGCCCGTGAGCGCTTGATCGAGGAGGTTTTGGCCATTTCACTAGCCGACACCGCCAAAGCAAGACTTTTGAGGCCCGATGGAACGTACGATTGGGTGCGCCCCAAACGTGGATCAGCGCCGCGCCGCAGCCAGAATGAGTTCATGGATCTCGCTCGGAAGGACAAGGGGCGAGGACTCAGGCGAAACGCAATCGGTGCCGATACCGTAATGCAACTCCGGCCAGGGCCTTGAAGCAGCCAAGGGTGCGCCTCACCAGCGAGGAAACCATCGACGACCACTGACCGTCTCACCGGCGCCGGTGGTTATTGTGGCCCGCCCTTGACGCCAGAGAAAGCAATGATCAGGAACACGATAATGACCAAGGCCAGGACCACACCAATGCCGATGAAGATCTTGTTGATCTTATTGCTCTTTTTGGCGAAGGCCGCGTTCTTGTCAATTGACCCCGTTTGTTTGGCGGTTGACTCGATCTTGACCCCGGAAGGACGGGGCTGTTCGGTCTGTTTCTTGCCGGTCTCGTAGCGAAGTTCAACCACCCCCAATCGCAAAGTCTGCCCCGGCTTGAGCGTGCCTTCCTTAATCGGATCGCTGTTGATAAACGTGCCGTTAGTCGAGTTGAGGTCTTTGACGAGAATCTCGTCGCCTTTGAGAGTCAGCTCGCAGTGGTGGCTCGAGACACTTGGCTCGGCCAAGCAGTACATGTTGTCATCAAGACGGCCGACCGTGGCCTTCTCGGAAGACACTTCGAGAACACGACCACCAAAGCCTTCGGTGATGACGACCAGTTTTGCCATATTTGGTTTGACGAGTTGAATAGCCGTTCGACAAAGAGGTAGTCAAACGGTTTCCCTGAACTTTCGACATGATCGAGGGGTTGGTGGTCATTTCTTTGAGTCCACACTATTGACACCCCTCGGCGGGTTCGACTCTTGTCTCGCACGTGTTGTGCACGAAGTTTGGATGTTTATCAATACCCTTGGTGGAAGTCCGTGCAGGAAACTGCCGAAAAATCTTAACCTGCCTCCGTGGGACCCCACATAGTGGGGCCGTTTACACGATGGTTGGCTAACAATTCCCATGCTTTCCGTCTCCAACATCGCCAAGGCATACGCCGGGCGAACGCTCTTCACCGATGCCAGCCTTCAGGTCAACCGAGAAGACCGAATTGGACTGGTCGGACCGAATGGCGCAGGAAAAACCACCCTGTTTCGGCTGATCTTACGCCAGGAAGAACCCGACGATGGTCAGGTAACCTTTCAACGAGGCATTCGCGTCGGGTTCTTACCCCAAGAAAGTGCCCCTGCTGGCGACGAAACGGTTTTAGAATTAGCTATGGGTACCGGGCTTTCCCAAGGGACCCATGCTCAGGATGCCCCTGCGGAATTTGATGGAATGTCCATCGCAAGAGCTCGGCGAATCCTCAAGGGGTTGGCCTTTCGCGACACCGATTTTGACCGCCCGGCGAGAACACTGAGCGGCGGTTGGGTAATGCGCGCACACCTGGCCCGGCTTTTGGTCAGCGAACCAGATCTCCTGATGCTGGATGAACCGACCAACC
>SXSK01000403.1 GCA_005793375.1 Verrucomicrobiales bacterium
AAAGAAAGAGCAGAGTCCCGTGAAAAATTGAACTATTTTAACCAGTCTGAAAAACGATCACGAACCCCAGTTCTCCTTCCAAACCAAACCCAATTTCAGTCTCTCTCATTCACACTCTGCAAAAAACTGAGATGCGCACTTATCCTGCGCGACTCTCGCCTAATTGGGTGCTACGCTCGGCACGCACCCATTCTGTTGATAGCGTATGAGATCTGAGATGTCATGATATCTACGGGTGATCACATTTGAGCTTCTGACCAATGCCAGATCGAGGGCGGGTAACTCACGTTAAATCCATGCCTGTGAGACGAACACTTTCTGCCCACAATTGGCGCGCTAACCCCTCATCCCGAGAGAGCGTTGAAGAGGGAACGGGGCGGCACTGGAAATAGTAATTGCCAGAGGAACCTGAGAGCTCCGGTGAGGTTGCCAGATAAGTGATGGTCTGGGCCCCTCGCACCGGCGAGATCAGTTCCCCCTTTAATCCATGCGCGAGCAGATGTTTGCACCAACTCAGCAACCCGTTATTGCGGGCAAAACCCGAAGCCACCATCCCTGGGTGCATGGCGTTGACAGTCATGGGCGAGCCCGGGCATCGTCGCGCAAGTTCGTAGGTAAAGAGGAGGTTGGCGAGTTTCGAGCGCGCATAAGCCTGACGACGGTCGTAGTCGGGAGCCGTCATGAGCCAACGGTCCGGTCTGGTTGCGCCAGCGTGTGCACTGGAAGAAACATTGATCAAGCGGGCCGCAGGGGCTGCCACCAGAGGTTCCCAGAGCAGCAACGTCAGCAAGAAGTGCCCCAGATGATTGGTGGCGAAGGTAAGTTCCAGCCCATCGGAGCTCTCGCGAAACACGTCGAATCGAGCGCCAGCGTTATTGATCAGCAAGTCGACCCGGGAGGTACGCTGGCGGAGGCTCTCCGCCAGACCTTGTACACCGCGTAGGGACGAAAGGTCGCCAGGGATAAATTCAATCGAGGCCCGGGGATGTCGCCTGGCGAGCCAATCACTCAGCTGACTGCCCCGGCGTTCATCGCGACCCAAAAGAATTAAGTGGGGAAAATGGGAAGCCAGCGCTACGGCAACAGCGCGTCCGATCCCTGAAGTGGCACCAGTCACGATGCAAACTGGCGCTGCCGAAATCATTCTGCCAAGCATAGTGAGGGTCCCCACAATTCTGGCAACATTCTTTAACCCGACGATAATGGATTCATAGGATCTGAAGGTACGTGCCGGCAATGTGCCGCGTGCCGTTGGCTCGGTTGAAGTAGTACACCACCAGCACTCGATCGTGTGAAACCATCGTGGCCCAGGGATAACCCAGATCGCCATCGCCACCGTCGTCGCGTAGGATGATTTCCTCGGCGCTCGCTGCGTTCGTGCATTCAGGGTCAAGCACGCGCGCCCGGATACCGAACGGCGCATGTCGATAGCCATACACCAGCAGCACCCGCTGGTCGGGCAGACGCAGCGCGTGATGGGGATGGCCCTGGAATCCCGCGTCCTGCCATTCAAAGCTCCGCCCTCGATTCGTCGAGCGCGCGATGCAGGTATGGTCGTTGAATTTTTCCGAGCGCAGGAAGGCTACCAGGTCCCCCTTCGGCGTTTCGTAGAGGGATGTTTCGTTGAAATCGATCTTTGGGTCCACGGCCACAGGGCAGGAGTAGTTCCAGGTATCGCCTTGATCCGTAGAGATGAGCAGGTGGGTGCCGGTGCGCGATGGGGAGTTGGTCGAACTGGCGGCGACGACCCAGTAGAGGCGTCCATCGCTGCCTTCGCACATGGCGCCGCGATTGTAAGCGGGCAGCGGTCGACCAAAGATGTCGAGGGTCGGATCGCTCTGGCAGGGCGGCGGGACAATGGGACCAGTCCACGAACGTCCCGCATCCCGGGAGCGCATGAGGTATCCGCCAAGAAAGGCGAAGTTGCCGGCGCGGGCAACGGGTTGCTTGAGTTTCTCAATCGCAGACCGCGGGAGCGGTGCCCAGACGTAACTGGAGCAGAGGAGAGAGCCATCCCGCAACTGGACCATGCATGGGTCTTGGGAGCCGCCAAACGGATGGGCGAAGATGAGTTCCGGTTCGCGACTCCAGGTCTTCCCAAGATCGGTGGAGCGCACCAGGACCAAGTAGCTGTTCGCATCGGTGTGAGTGATGCCGGAGGGATCAAAGGAACGGCGCTCCGGTGCCCGACGAAAAGCGACCAGCAATTCACCATTCGGACGTTGAACGATGGACGGAAAGGCGGAGTAAAATCTGGCGTCATCGTAGAGGATGATGTTTTCCAGCTTGCGGACGCCGGCGTTGGTGGCGGCCCCGACAGGCGTGGCACTCAGAAGTACGCCAGTAAGAACAAAGATGCTGTTAACAACTGTGGTGAAGGGACGCATGATTAACAGACGCACTTTCTCAATGGGAAATTCACGATGCGAGACAACGGTTCGAGCCCCCGCTACACCACCGTCACCGCGACCAGGAACGGCGCGGTGATCCTTTTGGCGGAGATGAAGTCCAGGCTCTCGATTTCTTGCTCCGGCCGTGGGTTGTTCCAGGTCACAACATAGAGGTGGATGGTTGCGTTCTGGGCGCGGCTGGCTGGATTCGACCCACTCCAAGCCACGACGGGTTTTCCTTCGCCGGGTGGCGGAGGCGCAACCCACCAGTCAACAGCGTCATGGCCCAGAACCAACGGACGTTCACTCACCGTTTTGTCCGCGTGATGCATCACGAATTTAGCGATAGGCGTGCCCTTGGGGTCCGAGCCAAAGCTTGCTCCCAGTAGAAAGCGCATCCGCCGTCCTTTGACCTTCACGGGAATACCGGTGACCTGGTCCGGGAAGTGGTTCGCTTCGCGGCTCATGCCAGCCAACTGCAGGAGTCCCCTGACGTCGAATTGGGTGTCCGCGAAGAGCTGAATGCCCGTGGCCAATCCGGACAAATCGTTGCTGGGAGTTGAATACTCGCTGGTGATCTATGGCCGCGCCGCTCTTGCGCTTGGATTTGAGAATCCTCCCGAAGCGGTCAAGCATACGCTGGGTGTGGATGGAATCATTCCTGTTTCCCAGGTCGAGGTCTGAGGTGGACCCCAACCCTTGGACCAATTTCGGTTGAAATTAAGTTATGATTTGGGGTCTGAAGTTGTTGTTGAATTGTCTGTCTTTTCTTTCGCGCTGAGCTTGCCAAATTCCTTTCACGGCGTCCAGCCCGGAGGGAGCCCCTCGGAGGGGCGACCGGAGTCCTGGACGCCGTGAGCGCGCCGTTTCTTGCGCAAGACCTTCGTCGTTATCTCGTTTCGTAACTTGGTTCCGATACGCGACCCGCATCCGCAGCACGAGCCAGGGACGCGGACTGCCCTTCGAGTTCACTACCACGCCGGATTCCCAGTAGCAAGTCGAAAGTTGGGACGATTTCAAAACCTGGCGTGTCCTGGAGAAAGACATCACTTCATTTCTTACTGGATTATGTGAGATTTTCTCGCGCCACCGATTGTCGATCAGGGTTTCTATCGTGTTCGCAAAATCGGGAACACCGCGCGTGCGCCCTGATTCACTTCCTTTCACAATGGGGCCGAAACGCCGGCGTTCAGGCACGGGCTAAGTCGGGCCGGGGTTGGACCTGAGCAACTGGTTCTCACGAATGGTGTGGAAAGATTCCACCACGATCAAGAGATCACCTCGACCGCCGAATGTCCGATCCCTGTATCCAGTGTGGCCAGCTTCATACCTCTGGCGTAAGCCAGCTCCGCCAGGTACACATCGGTCATATCGTGGCTCCGGGTGGCACGTGCTCGCAGGGGCGGCAAATCGCACGGGACGAACTCGACGGAATGTTTGGAAAGGAAATCCGCCAGTAGCGCCCGGGCACCCGCCACGCTGCAATTCAATGCCTTGGGATGCGTGCTGATGCGCAGAAATCCGAGGTCCGTGATCGGACACGTGGCTAGTTTTTTCCTGCGCGTCCACGCATCCGCCTTCAGGTGGTCCGCGTGCGAACTCCAGATCGCGGCGATCAGTAGGTTCACATCCATGAGGAATTTCACAACTCGCTTAATAACTTCCGGACTTGCGCGCCGGTAATAGAACGTCCGGTTGAAGCAACCGCATGCAATCCTCGGCGACGGGTAATTTGGGGATGGGTTGGAACAGAGTCTTCCGAACGTTCCATCCGCACGAGCACGATGCGTCCATTCCCCTCCGGCCTGACCTCGACAATATCTCCCTGATTGATCCCCGCCTCGGCGCGGGCGCGGGCCGGGATCACCATTTGTCCCCGGCCGTAAATCGTCGCATGCATGCAAGGCAAGCTATTGTAAGCAATGCTTGCGTCAAGCCGCGATCGACGTGGACACTGATCCATGAAAACTCTGGATAAGATGAAGCGCTCGCGTACTGGCCCGTTCATTTTTCCAAAGGCTTGTTTTTCCCGGTTGAACCGTAGAAGTCTGGACTGGATTACGACCGCTCCCAGCTGGATCTGGATCGTTAACGAATCCTTCAACTCTTTCTGCCTGAGCCCGTTGATCAGGTCCGACACTAATACATCACTTACGCACGCAATCCGCCGCGAAGACGAACAACTCTTTGGTCGAAACATCGCCGTCCAAGCCCAATTCGGTGTTGATGCGGGTGTGATTGGTTTCGCGCGCGCCAAAGGCTTTCACCGGCACGGACGCCTCCTTGAGCGCCACCTCGAAGCGCTGCGCTTGCATCGTGTTGTCCGGATGATCTGCCACGAATAGAATGAGGAACGGCGGGATGCCTTTGCCCTTGGTTGTGTGCGTGACGGCGGAATACTCGCGATGGCGCTCCGGGGTGTTGCCGAATTTCACGCGGTGCCCTAGTTTGGGCATTGGGAAGCCATGGGCACGCAGGCGCGTCTCGGCAGTCTCAATCATCGCCGGAATGTCGTACGTATCCCCATCCACAGGGAAGCAGCCTTTTAGCACGGAGAACGGCACGCCTTCGGCCTTCAGATAGCGCTCGTCGGTGCATAGGAGGGCAGCAAGTTGCGCACCGGCAGAGTGGCCGCCCACGATAATGCGGCTCGGGTCGCCACCGTGCTTGGCGATGTTCTTGTGCACCCACCCAAGCGACTTCGAGACGTCTTGGAAGATGCTGAGCATCTCGACGTTTGGCAGCAACCGATAGTTGGTCGAAACGAAGACGTAGCCTTTGGCGACAAAGGCTTCCGGCTTGAGTTGCACGCTTGTCTTGTCGCCTCCCTGCCAACCCCCACCGTGAATCCAGAAAACAACCGGCAAGTTCTTCGCAGCGGGTGGGGAGTAGATGTCCAATTTTTGTCGTTCTTGGTCGCCGTAGCGGACGTCAGCGGCGGTGGGTTTGATGCTCGGCGTGTCAGCGGCGAAAGTGTGGGTACCAATGACCAAGCCCAGTGAAGTGAGCAGCAGTGCGGTAATCTTCATGCCGCCACCCTGGCAGGAAATGGAACGGCTGAACACGTCGGAATTCAATCACTGAATGCCCATGCTCCACTCTTTGTGAGCGCGGAAGCCCTCTACTTTTTCCACGGTTTCAATTTCCCTAACAATTCCAAATAAAGGAATCAGACCGACCAAAGTCGCCGCATGGATTTTGCCAATAGCAGCAGAACCAATAAGGCCGGCGATCAAAGGGATCCCTGGAAATGCTCCCACACTCAACTTCCGTCTGCCAGAGCTAGGCAAGCTGCTGGACTTCACCTCCTTCGAGGAGAGCGTTCACCTCGGTTTATGCCGAAGTTCGATCACGGTGTTCTCGGTAATCGATCCCTGGCTTTTGAAATAGGATTTCGAAAGGATCAAATCACCCGCGCCGCCGGGCGTGAACCCTGTCATCCGAAACACAGAAGCGCCCAGAAACTCGTCCACCATCGCCTCATCGTTGTGAAGCGCGTTAAATTCCGGGCCAAACATGTTCAGCACTTTCTCCGCCGCATTCGGGCAAATGACCATCCGTCCTTCCTTCGGCATCGTGGGGATGCCGGCGCGAAGCTTTAGAGTCATGTCTGGTTCGAAGACATAAGAAGTCACCTCGCCTTGGCCGGGAATCGAGGTCTGGCGTTCCTTGTACAAATCGATGTCTGCCCAGAGCACATCGATCGTTCCTGAAGTTGGCGACGTGGTCATGGAGCATTTCTTGGGTACCGTATGCTGAAGCAACGTGATGGACCATTCCCCCGCCCCTTCGAATATCAGGTTGGCCTGGCTAATAGCCTCATTGCCTTCCCCACCCAGCGAGTGCGGATAAAGTTTTGCTTTGCCTTTCGTGTGGGTGGAGTAAATGGCGCCTCGATCGACCATGAGAATCTCCGACTCGATCGACAATTCGAACACGAGGCACCTGTCGACGCAGGCCAAGTAAGTTCCCATGTAATCGCCCATGTCCGTCCACAAAGCCATTTTGCTTAACCGCGCCATGCGGTAAATTCTCCAGATCTGATGATCAATGCAGTCTTGGCAGGTCTTGGTGATGCCATTCTTAAAGGCCTTGGCAGCCAGACTGCGTGCCTTGGTGATTTTTTCTTGCAAGGTTCTTCCCAACTTGTTGGTGGACACAGCCACCTGGTCAAAAGCGGTTCCGTCGGTTATTCCGGACAATAACATATGGCGGAGCCACTTTGCCCAGACGAAGACTGCATGGTCGATCTGCGCCTCGTCACTAACGGCATTTTGGAGTGCGGGCAGCACGACCGTGTCCGCCACCGAGATCACTGTCCGCAGCATCGCTTCTCCCGCCAGGACGCCCTCGGCATCGCAGTTCGGCTCCGCCTTACAAGCCGCCAGTTCAGCGGCCGCTCTCTGGTGGACGCCGGTCAACGGATCTTCCGGCGCTCTATGCGATTGGGTGAGCGCGTCGGCGGCCGTTCCGCTGCCTGTGCCGGCCAGCGAGAAATGCCAGAGATCGAGGTAGACGGTGCTTCCCACGGAAGTGGTGAGTTGCAAGGCGAACTGACTGCCATCCGGGCCCGCCCCAAATCCCATCTGGTTGCCAACCTCCACGCCGGGGGGCGAAGTGATTCCAAGCCGGGCCGGCCGGTCGAACATCAGTCCCTCAGGTTGGAGGTTCACTGCGACCCGCAATCCGCCGCTCAACGGCAGCCCACCAATTTTCGGCACATCGGTCATCGTGATGACCTCCGTGCGGTCCAGGGCCCCCGGCGGAATCGACAGCGCGCACACATACCCAGCGTGGTTGGTCAGCATCAGCGTTCCGCCGGTCGCATCAAAGGTCCCGGTGGCTTTGACTTCCGGGTTTAGCACGGGGGCCACGGTCAAAGGGTTCGGAAGCGGCAATCCCGCGCCGGAAACGCGCACGCGGTAGAAGGCCGCATCGCCGGCGGCCGGAAATTGAAGCGTGATCCAATCGTTCGCGACGTTGGTAACCAGAACTTGTGTCCATTGCACAAGGTTGGGCGATTGTTCAAGCACGCATGAATCGCCAGGTGCGGCCGCTAGATCGACGACGAATTGTCGCCCAGGGAGGAGTCTCGGATTCTTCATGCGCGCCCCGGCTGGGGGAGAAGCTGGAACGGTGGCGACGACCAGCGTTTCGGTAGAGCTTCGGCCAAGCAAATCCGTGAGCCGCAACCGAGCGGCATAGCTGCCCACGCCGCTCGGTTGTCCCGAAATGGCGCCTGCCGCCTCCAGCACAAGCCCGGGAGGAAGCTCTCCCCCGAGCTTCTCATAGCGAATCGGCCGGACCCCGCCGGCGGAGAACAAGGGGAAGAGGAACGGCTCGCCAACCGAAACCTCGGTGATGTTCGTCGTTCTCAGAACCGGGGGTGGCGCCTCGCCGTTCACAACTCGCAGCGGGAACGCCGTGGTGCGATGGCGGGCCGAGCGGACGGTGATACCCGCGATGGACCGGTCGTCGATGCCCGTGACGGAAAAGGCAGTCAAGCGCACTTCCGCCCGGCCGGAAGAAGTGAAGGTGCCGGCCGGAACCGCCACCGCATTGGATGCTCCGGTTAAAGCCCCTTGGGTCCCCGGCAGCGGTGTGGAAAAAACAATTGCGCCCCCTTGCTCGATTTGGACGAACAGGCAATCTACTCCTGGAAGGCCCGAGAGGTAATCCCATGCCAGCGTGAAACTCTGACCCAGGACCGCGTGTGGGCTAGTCCCCCAGTTTTGCACGCGAGCGATGGACGGAAGAGGCCCGTCCGCCATCGGTAAAACCGCCGCCGCCGCTCCATTGGTCGCGAGCGCGGTTAAAATGTAATCGCCAGGCGGATAGTTCGTGGCGAAGCGTGCGGCAGGACTCAGTTCGTCCCGCGCCCTCAAGGGATTGCCCGACCCTGAGCTTTGGAGAACGATCGTCGAACCGGGAGAAGGGCGCGCAACTGTCACACCATCGCTTAGATTTCCGCTCGCGAGCGCCAGGAATTCCATGGCAGCGCTTTGGAAAAGCTCGGATTCAAGTTGATCCACCAAGTCCCCTCGGGAGATCAGAGCCCATGCGGTGGGAAATGTGGGTGGCTCGAGGTGGGCCGCCGTGGTGAATCTTCCAGCGCTTTCCACCAAGTCCTTTCCGGACATGTCTTTTCCGCGTACGCTCCAGTGAATGATTCGATCGGCGGGAAACCCTGGCGCTGGGACGCAAGTCAGCTGAGTGAAGGCCGCATTCCAGTTCGTGCTGACAGACAGGAGAACCAGGGGCGTGGTCGAAACACTGAAACTCGGCACGGTGACCCCGGGGTTCATAGGCGCTGTGAAAACGAACACCACCGCATCGTTGGTTGCAACATCGGTGGCATTGTTCGCGGGCGTCACCGAAACAATGGAAGGAAGTTCGGAGATCGTCGTAAAGAGGCCGTTCTGCGTCGTCAAAGGCTGGCCGGTTTCGTCCTCACCTGCGGCGGTCCAAAGAACCGTCCGGCCTTTCGCGAAGGGGGGGTCGGGTGTACAAGTCAGCCGCAGCCTATCGGCGCTCCAGACGACCCGGACCGGGAACGACGCGTGAGGGGCGTCGGCGTCCTGAAACTGCACGGTCGTCGCCTGTGGGTTCATCGCGGCGCTGAACCTGAAGTCAACCACCGAGTCCGGCGGTACAGAGGTGGAGAGGCTGGCTGGCGACACCGAGAGAATGGTTGGACCTCCCGCGCCGGTCATGAAAAACCCCTCCCGAATCCCGGATAAAGCTACGCCGCCGAGGTCTTTGCCGTGAACCCTCCAAGTGATCAGGATGCCTGAAGGAAACGGAGGGGCGGGGGTGCATGTGAGCTCCGTGCTGTCCGAACTCCACGAGGTCTTAACTTCGAGCAGCGCGAGCGGGTTCAATAAATCGACGAACTCTACCAAGGTTTCGCTCACCTTCATCGGCACGCTGAACGTGATGATCACAGGAGTGGCCGGTGGCACATTTAAAGCACCGTCAGCCGGCATCGATTTCACGATGCTGGGCGCCGAGCGGACATTTGGAGCCCACGCCAAAGCCGCCAAGGCCGCAAGGGCTAGACAAAGTGTGAGACGACTGCGGAGAGCGGCGAGAAAGCCGAGTGATTCTGACGATTTGAAAACCGTGTGTGTTTTTGGGTGCCAAAGCAGAAGGACGGCGCCAGATGACTGGTCGCCGTCCATGGGTTGATTAATGGCGGGTG
>SXSK01000041.1 GCA_005793375.1 Verrucomicrobiales bacterium
ACATGGAGGTTCACCTCGATCGCGCCCTAGTCGATCGCCGAATCTTTCCGTCGATCAATATCGAACGAAGCGGCACCCGCAAAGAGGAACTTCTGTTCCATCCAGACGAACAAAGCCGCATCGTCATGCTGCGCCGGGCTCTCACCGGGGTTCCACCCGTCGAGGCCATGGAACTTTTGCTCAACAAGCTCAAAAAGACCCCGAACAATATCATGTTCTTGTTGCAGATGACCACCGCCAGCACCCGGTGATCCCTATCACTATCTCTATGGGAACGACCGCTGGGGAAAACAGGAACGTAGCCTTCGTTTCTGTGGGTAATGCCTAGGTTTCATCGCTCCAGGCGATGAAACCGAATCTCCACCCTTCCGTGATCAATGGTCATTCGGGCCAGGGTTCGTTCTAGGGAAAACCGCTGCTTGCCCGCATAACCCGGGTTGACAAAACGCACACCGCCCACCTCGGCATCGTAAACCTTGTGCGTATGACCAAACATCACGAGCTGAGGTTCCGCAGTCGCAAACCGACCTCCAATGCTGCTGAGTGCTGACTCAGGTGTCACGATGTGATGCACCAAAACTCGCACACCTCCTAATTCCACCACTTCCGTTTCACGACAATCCAATCCAGCAATACCGTAGTCGTTGTTCCCCATCACTGCGGTCACCGGCGCAATGGATTCCAAGTCCATCAAGATCCGGCCGCTGCCGATATCGCCGGCGTGGAGGATATGATCCACGCCCTGAAATAGATCGGGAATCTGCGGATCAAAGAACCCGTGAGTATCCGAGATCAGACCGATGTTCATAAGTTAGTGTTCCCAACCTGGCACGACTCAGGCCTTAGCTTCTTCGGGTTCAGCCGCCGACTGAGGCTCTCCCTTGTGATCTTCCTCGCCTTTTTCGGTGGGCGATTCCGCCACCGTTAATTTCCAAGCCCCAGCAAACAATGCTGTGAAAATCCCACTTCCCAAGAGCGTGTTGCGGAAGAATTCCCAAGTCTGAGGCCAGCCGCCAACCCCACGAGTTAATGCGATGATCCACCCTTTCAAGTCCCGAGTGTATTCCAGGTTATGAAATGGGTTTAACAACCAGGATACCGAATTGGTGATCAGATAAAAAAGGACCGCCCCCAGGAGTCCTCCCGCCAACAGCCCCAGGAAATGCGATGTGGGCTTGAATCGACGCCCCAAAACCACCAAACCGGCGTAGCCAAAGTAATTCGCAGCGAGATAGATAACGATTCCCGGGCTGAACACGTCGATGCCTTTGGCGAATTGGTAATAGAGATTCAGCGCCAGATCCGTCACGATCATGACTCCAAAGGGAATCGACCAGCGCAGGTGTGTCGGAAAAAACACGCCTGCGCAGAACATCAAAGCGTAGACTGCGCTGAAATTCGGCGGCATCACCCCGGGAATACGCGTCACCATAAAGGCAACCGCCACTACCCAAGGCAACCACCGTGATGCTGGAGCTTGCACGAGGGCACCAGGGTAAAGGGAGACGTTCCGCAGGCAAGCTCGCCCTTTCTCGACACACCAAACTCCATTGGCGCACACTCCCCCTCTACGTGATTTCTCTCATCCAGGTGCTCCACGAAGATTCGGCGCTCATGGTCCTCCATAAGCCAGCCGGCCTCGTGTGTCACCCAACCAAAGGCGACGCCTACTCCAGCCTCGTGAGTCGGGTCCGCCTCTACTTCGGAGCCGAAAGCGAACCTCAGATGGTACATCGACTGGACCGAGAAACCAGTGGGGTAATGGTCTTTGGAAAAACCCCCGATGCCGCCCTCAGCTTGCGAAAACTCTGGGAAGGAAGTTTTGTGACAAAGGAGTACTTGGCCATTGTGCACGGCCATGTGGCGGACAATTGGGGCACGATCGATGCCCGCTTGGGCCGAGACGAATCCAGCCGCATCGCCATCAAAGATTGCGTCCGGCCCGATGGCGTCTCCACGCGGACTCGTTGGTGGTGCGTGTCCCGGTTCCAACGACACGAGGAGCCGTATTCCTTGCTCCGTGTCCGATTAGATACCGGACGCAAACACCAGATTCGAATCCATTTGGCCCACTTGGGGCATCCCCTCGTGGGCGAGAAACTCTACAGTGGCGACGACGAGCTCTATATGGCCTTTGTCGAACGTCGATTAACTGGGGCACAAAAGGCGTTGCTGCAATTGCCGAACCAAGCCCTGCACGCGTGGAAGCTTTGGTTCCCTTGGGAAGGCCAGGAGCTGGAATTCACCTCACCACCAGAAGCGCCTTTCCAGGCCTTCCTCAACGGCGAACCCGTGGTGTGGAATCACGATCCGTTCGACCCCAAACGACCTGAAAATTCCATACAGGAAAAGTGTCACTTGTCCGTCCCAGACGATGCCGTCGATCCGACCCGCTCCTTTTGAACCAGAATGATGGCATTGCCCATGGGGCGTTCAGCGCCCTGGCTTGGACTGTTCACGATCTGCCCCAACATCCATATCGTCGACGACCCGCCGCCATCCAGGTTTAGCGCGTACTCGCAACCCATCTGCTTCATTCGTTCAGCCAATTCCTGAAGAGTCATCCCGACAGAGTGATCCCGTTGCCGACCATCTACCTGCACCAAGAAAAAGAAGTCCTTGTTCCATCCAATCGCCGAACGGGGATGCCGGACCGCCGTGCTCTGAAAATCGGTTAGTTTGCCGCCCGCCAGCAGCGCCGGTCCACCGCCAATGGCCACATTGACACCTCGCAAACTCGGGATGGTTTCGGTCGAAATTTTCAATCGTGCTCCCACCGTTGCCTTCACAAGCCGTCGTGCCAGGGTGGGGCCTAGCGATAGCACCAGGTTTGTGGAACTGAGCGACGTGTTGCCCCGATCTCGAACTGCGGATATCCGTGCGGAGATCAACCGACCCGGCCGCAGCGGCAACCAGGGCCCCTCACCGTCCGGCTCCAAAATCAACTCCACACCGCCGCTCGCATGCGTGCTGCCACCCATGGCCGGCGTGTAAAGCACCGCGCGATCCGCAGGTCGCTCTTCATTCAATCCCATGGGCGTTGCGGCCCCATCAGGCCAAGTCACTTCCAATCGCGACACGACATTGGTGATGCGAGGTTCCCCCGACTCATCCATCCAAAAGCAACTTTTAATGCTAGGGCCACTGATCAATTC
Organism: Verrucomicrobiales bacterium; assembly: GCA_005793375.1. Taxonomy (GTDB): domain Bacteria; phylum Verrucomicrobiota; class Verrucomicrobiia; order Limisphaerales; family UBA9464; genus SXSK01. Next base: position 3,156 of record SXSK01000041.1, read on the forward strand.
ACCCCCGAGAATCTGCAACCCCTCCGGATCGCCTCCGTAATCTCCACGTCGAATGAAATAGTCCCCGTTCATCGCGACCAAGGGCTTTCCCAACTCCCGTGGGAATCGGGCAACGTGCTCAGTCAAGGTGGCCAAACCCAAGTGGCGCCCTGCTGCGAGTGTAGACTGAAACCCGAGGCTGCTGTTGGTGCGGCTAATCTTAACAATATTGATAGACCAGGGCATTTCTTGCACCACCTCCCGGACATAAGTGAAGCCGCGGTCGGCGCGGGATCGCGCCGCCGAGTCCTGACTAAAACCCGTGTTCACTGTCGCGACAAGCGCCAGAATCCAGGCGAGGTATTTCTTAGATGCCGCGTATCCCGCAAGTGTCCCCGTGAAGGTCATTGAATTCATCGACGGAAGTTAAGGAGTTGCCGCTTTGATTCCCGGTTTCTTTGCCGCCTCCGATTCAGCCTGGTTTGAAGCGCCTGCTGGCCGTCCTGATTCCTTGCGCACCACCACCAGGCTGGTGGCTGTCTCTCGTTCATGCCCATAGCACGGATTGTTCAATATCCGTCCGTTCATCCAGAGCTCCGTCGATCCGCCTCCATCCAAATTCATCGCTTCCAGACACCCCAGACTCTTCATGTATGCTCCCAATTCCGGAAGCGTCATTCCTACAGAATGCCCAGGCTGCCGCCCATCCACAGTCACAAGAAAAATATGGGCAGCATTCCATCCCAGCGCGGATCGAGGGTGCCGTTGCCCTGCCTTGTTGGTCGTCACCCGCAGTGCCTTGCCCCCGCGTACCAACAAGGGGCCTCCGCCGATGGCGGTTTTTACATCGTTGAGCGCCGGCGTACTCAGGAAGCTCAACGTCACCAGGGATCCCACCTTAATCTCCCGAACTCCTTTCGAAGAGGTCGCCAGCCACAACCAGGGTTTGGCCGGTTCAATTCGGGAACCTCCCGGTCGAATCACCGCCACACGCGCGGTGGTCGCCTGCCCTAAACGAATGGGAGTCAGCGGCACTTCGTTGGTCGATTCCAACGCCACAACCAAACCTCGCCGATCCATCGGCATGGCGCCAACCGCTGAGGTGAACAAGACCGCCTGCGATTCACCATCCACTTCATTGAATCCCAAACTCACCGCGTCTCCGCCGGGAACCGTGACCTCAAACGCCGAATCCACCTCACCCATCCGCGGTGCCCCCTCCGACCCTATCCAGAACACCGCACCGCCGCTAGGGGCACTGATCAGATCGCCGCCGGAGACGAATAATCCCCGCGGGTCGCCTGGAAACGCCTCGTGTTCTGTCTTGTAAAAGTCACCATTGATCGCGGCCACAGGTCGCCCGACCTCGCGGGGAACCAGACGTAATTGGGATGTCAGACGATTCAGCCCAATTCGACTCCCAAAACCCAGCATGGGTCGGAACTCCAAATCTCGCTGGTGGCGGTTCAGTCGGACGATCTGAATGGACCAGGGTTCGGATTCAATCACGTCCCGGGCATGCTCGACGCCAGGGGAGGATTCGCGAAATGCAGCGGCTCCGGGTGCCGCAACCAGCGGGCTAAGTCCTAAACGGCAGCACGCCAAGACCAACCCAAATACCAGGAAACCAGCAATGCTCATGTTGCCACGAATCGCGCTTAGGTCGCCTGAAGGTGGAACGCCAAACACAGTGAATCGCCAGCTGGATGGTGCTCGGAGTTCAGCCTTGAGTCGGTTCGTATTCATCAGGAGAACTCCAGCCAGGAAGCACCTCACTGAATCCAGCCAACCATCATTCATCTGGTGTCCGATTTTCAGTTTCCTTTTCATCTAAGCTAATCCTTTCCATCGGCGTATGGCCCATTCGCTGCACAAAAGAGTTAGGACCATGCCCAACCACCAGGGCTTGTCCCACAATGGCTGGCGCTTGTACTCAACAGTCGGTGGCGGAACCTCTTGAAATACGACATCAAGATCGGAGCGCTTGGCCGTTTGAAGATTCCAGGAGCGCCCTCCCGAGAGTCGGGCGATCGACGACATTCGTTCTGGCTTGGCCCGAAGATCTTGCAGCTCGCGATCCACCGACTCGGCCACCAATAACTGCCGATCTTCTCCCAGCCGCATTCCCTTCTGCTGAGCCACCGCCGTCACCACCATGCTCCCATCCACTGCCGGCACAATGTCCGCCAAATAACACCGGCTCGCGGCGTCATACTTCGCCGTCGCGGCCCGATTGGTCTTCGATCCGTGCACCACAAAAACCGACACCTCCGCGGTCGGAATATCACGCTGGCTGCTATCGCGAACCCGGACCGATGCCGTAATGGTATCGCCAGGACTGCAATAGCCCTGACTTAACTCGACGACGACGGGTTGATTGGTTTTACCTGCCTTTCCAGCGGCCAGCCACCGGATGGCATTCACCCAAAACTGCCGATAATAGCGTGAGTCTGAGTTCGATTCAGTCAATGGGCTGCCAGTCCGGATGGGTTCTCCCCAGAGAGTTTCAAAGTCCCGTCCCCAGGCGCGAGTTGTGTCACTGGTGAACGCCATGCTGCGTCCGCGTCCCACCTCCTGCACCGCAATCAAAACATTGGCATCCTGAAAAGCAGCTCCACTGATATCCCCTTCCTGAGCCAGCACCACCGCCCCAGGCTTCGCCCTTTCCACCTGGTTCATCCCATAAAGCATCGGAAACTTGTCCCACCAAACCCGCCGAGTCTCCTCCACCGTCCCGCTAAACCGGATGATCGGATGCGCCAATCCTTGTCGGGTGATCTGCAACTTGACTGGCCGAGCCTCGGAGTCGTTACCATTGCTCATAGCCACTGGGATCAAGCGGTCCAGGATGGTCTGATGATACCCACCTTTCCCGAAGGCTGAGTTGCCTCCGATCATGACGAACCCACCTCCATGTTGTTCCACCAACATCGCCATCGAGTTGAGCTGATCCAGGGTGAATGAGGAAATCCGTATGTCGCTATGAATCACGACATCATATTCGAGCAGTCCAGCTAACGTTCTCGGAAACCCTTTGGTCGGATGTTCGACCGGGTAAATGCGTTGGCCCGTTTCTGGATCCGAATCGACGGTATTCAAAAACTGACCGTTGTTCCCCAATGTGCGGTAGAGTGCCGTCACCTGGATGTATTTGTCCGATTCCAGGGCGTCTTTCAGGTATTTCCATTCCGGCTGCGGACTTCGCGAATTCTGAGGGGTGCCCTCCATGTACAACACCCGAATCGTGGGATCGATCACTTCCAACCCAAATTGTCGTCGGTTGTTGCTCGCTAACCACTCCCCCGGTGTGGATGCCAAACTGACTTCATAAACCTGAAATCCTTTCTGGCGCGGTGTAAACTCCATCTCCACCACCTGATTGCCTCCATTCAATCGGACTTCTTTCGATGCCAAAACTTCTTTCCCCCTCCGAATGGTCAAAAAACCCACACTCCCACGGAACCCGGGGGACCGGACCGAGAGTGAGATCCGGGTTGGCGACTCGTTGGGTACGGCTCGCTTCACCGTCACATTCTTTATCAACACATCCCGCGGTTCGTTCGTTGTGCCCGTCAATAATGTGTGAATCGGTATCCCTTGGCGGCGATACAATCGTGCGATGGATTCTGGATCCCGATTCGAGGTCTCAATTCCATCCGACACCAACACCACACCGGTCAAAGGCTGATCACCCGGGGATCCCAGCAACGTCTCCAAGGCGCCTGTAAGTTCCGAGACTCCTCCCGTTGGGGAAGCGCCTGCCAGACTGGAAAGCCGTTGTAGCGTCGCTCCAAAGCCTAAACTCACCACATCCAAACCCGACCCATCATCGGACAACAGATGGGATTGTATCCAGGTGCGTCCTGCCTCCAGGCGGCCGGTGCCAAGGTCGTGAGTGGCCATGCTCTTGGAAGTATCGAGCAGCACCGCTACCCTCGCCTTGCGCGGGTTCTGGAACGTCTCAACCCATTGAGGATCCAGCAAACAAATGACCAAAACCGCCAGGACAAACCAACGCACCATAGCGAGTCCCACGCGGATGGGTGAAGCCGCCCGACCGCGCGCCCAGAAATAACTGGCGCCCACGACGGAAGCCGCGAGCAGTCCCGCAAGTACCAGCGCGATCGGCGACGGATGATGCGTGAACTCTGTCATTCAGCCCGCGTGAGTCGCTTGAAGTAGTCCGAGATGACACCTTCATATTGCTTGGGTGCTTCCTCAGTGGCGACGTCGGTCAACTCGGGTTGACCCGCGATCGCCCGTTCCATCAACGCAATCGCCGAATTCAGAGCAGCGCTGCCCTGGTCACCCGCTCCACTGGCGCTCTGCGCATTTCCCTGCCGCATCGCCTTCGTCGCTCGATCCATCTGCTGCGCCGCCTGGCTCATGTGTCGGCTGATGCCGTGTCCCGCGCGCACTCCCTTGCCCGCCAATCGATTCAAGCGCTCCGCCAACTCTTTGGCTTCCTGGCTCAGCGATTCCTGCTTAACCGCTAGTGGATCCATCGACGGAGGCTCCGGCGGCGGCCCGGATGATTCAGGCTTTGGCAAGCGTTTGGCCTGGGTGTTTTCCAGCTTTGAGGAGGGGCTGCCCGGGGGTTGGGGATTGGGTGGCGAGGGTGATTTTGAGTCTTCCCGCTCCGATGCCCCAGCCAATTCCTGGGGTAGCTTGGTATCGCCCGGCTGGCCGGTCCCCGGTGTCTTCCCTCTGCCCTTCCCAGGCTGCGACCCTTTTTCAGACATCGGTTGGGATAACCCGCTGGGCGATTCCTTCGGAGTACCCGACGACGATGCACTTGCCGTTGACGAAGGTGCATCGCCAGGATTTTGGCACTGACTACAAACGGCCGCCTGCTGGTCGCGTAGTTCTTTCATCGCTTCCAATAGTTCTTTCATCTCAGGCTGGTTCGCTTCCTCGGGCTTCTTTTTCTGGATCGCCTGCAAAACCACGTTCAGCGCAGGTTTCTCAGGCTTTTGCTTCGCTTCGGAAGGTTTCTCAATCGGCGGCGGCGCATTGGTTTTATCGGCCAAACTCTTGAGCACCTGGTACAATCCCGCCAATGCCGCTTCTTCCGGCGGCAATGCCTGGCTCCGATCCGCTGCCTCCAACTGTTTTACAGCCGCCTCCATCGATTGCAGGGCTTGGTGCAGATCCGCCTGGGCGGTGACGGGCGCCCCGGATTTCATCAGTGTTTCTTCATAAATCCGCCCAAACTCAACGGCATCTTGCTGGCGTTTGGAGAGTTCGCTGAACGATTCCTTTGGTGATCCAGAAAGCAGGGCTGTGGTATCGCTGAGAATCTGCTTCTGAACGGTCAGTAGATTGACTTTCTCGCCCGGCTTCGGCTTGGGCTTCGGCTTAGGCCCACCGCCTTCGTTGGTGATCTCAATGAAGTAAACTGGAGATCGACCCACACCCGGACCGTCCAACGAATTGTTGTCCGTCGCTTCAACGTGATACGCCACCAACTCGTATTCCGATAAACCCAGTTCCTTCAATGGCAAAACCGTCGTGACATCGAACTCATGGTTGGTACGGATCTGGACCGGCAAGAGCAGTTCTCTCTCAGGTTGGCCCAGCTTGTGGTAAACCAACCGCACCTTCTGAATCCCGAAATCGTCCGACCCGGAAATTTTCATCGGAATCTCGTCCGTAGCGCCCGCACGCAGGTCCTGGCCTGGTTCAACCACCTCCACCTTGGGCACCATATCCGGGAGTGCCGTGATATGGTGCTTCCTATTCGTGCCTTGGCGACCGTTCAAATCCACCAACTCAATCCAGTAGTCCATATCTCTGTCAGCCGCGAACTCAGCCGTCCATACCCCGTTGGTGCCAGAAGAGTTCAACTCGATCAACACGTCATTCGTCAAACGCACTCGAGCTTTGGAAAGCAGTACATTCGGAACCACGGACAGCACAGCGCGCGTCCCGCGCACCACTGTCGCATCCGGTGTGGTTTGCTCGGGTATCGGCAGACGCGTGTAGGCCGGAGGGGTCAACCGCAGCGTCAACTGCCGGACTGCCGGAGGCACATAAGCGGTGATCTGGAATTCTTCAGAGACGGTGTCACCACCCAATACCCGATAAGTGAGGGAGCGGGTCACCGCAGAAATCGTATGTATGAATCGTCCTGATTGGGCATTCGATGCGTCCGGGACAAGCATGGCGGTTTGCCAAGCACGTTCACCCTCTTCGCGCCACTGAAACTGGGCGGTGGTCACGGGCCTTCCCTTAAAATGATTGGTCACCGCGAGCGATTGCCCAATAGCGATCTCAACGGACCCAGGCTGAACGTCGACCTGAGTGAAGCTGGCTCGACTCCATGGCGCGACCGTGCGTATTAAAGCAGTCCAAGCCCCAGGAAATGCCGCCAAGAACCCGCCGACCAACACCACCGCCAAACCTGCCAGTCCCGCAGGAAACCGCAGCCGAGCTGAGTATGGAACGGATGCAGTAGCCACCGTCGTGGCTGCCTTTCGATGCAGGGCCTCCACCAGTTCAGGCTCATACGCGCTGGTCGCCTTGCGTTCGCCAGTCAGGTATTCCGCCGCCGTGGAGAGTTCACATCCCAACTCCGGCTGCGCCGTTTCGACATCCAACGCAGCTTCCTTGAGTTCAGTGGGTCGCTTCCAAAGCTGGAATAGTTTCCAAATGCCCACGACCAGTACAGAAATCAAAGCCACCAGCGCGGCCCAGCGCGGCCCGATGGGCACCATGAGCCAATAATCGAGCAGCGAAACCAGGACCAATCCCACCAAAAACAGGCCGCTCGCAATCAATCCGGTCGCCCACCGACGCATGCGATCCTTGGCGCGACTCGCCGCAGCGAGCCCTTTCTTGGCGGATTCTGCCGTATTAATCATGGTTTCCTCCGTTATGCATATGTCCGGTTGGCCCAAAGCGTTTCCACCACCAGAAGCACCAGAGCTCCCAGCAATAAGACCCGCCAAAACTCCCGTTGGTTTCGCTCAATTCCAAGAAGATTGTCCGCCAGAGAGGCGTCCAACCCGACCGTCCCCCGCGCCATTCGCTCATCAAACTCCCGCGGTTTCCAAGCGGTCAAATCACTCTCAGCCGGAGCCACGTTCGCCGCAAATCGCCGAATTTCCGAGCCCGAACCGTCCGCCACTCGATAAATCCCGGGCCTAGTCGCTTCGAATTCCAACCCTGGCATCTCCCCGGTGGCCTTTTGGATCCAATCCCCGCCTCCCGGCACTCCGACTCGAAGACCTTGCAAACTGACACCATCCGTGAGCGGCAAGAGATCCAACCGTTTGCCCGCAACCACTTCCGCACCCGATCGATACAGCTCGTCCGCATCACGACGTCCCAAATGCAACACCGCACGATGCAACCACGGCACAAAGGTTTTGTGCTTCGGCCAGTCGTTCCATGACGTGTCAGCCGACGTGTTCATCATCAGGAGCCGCCCAGCCCCCAACTCCCGCGCTACCGCCAAAGGAACGTCGTCGTCGTAGCGACCCACCACCCGGCCGGACTCCAACACATCCAAGCGGTATCGCCCGACAAACTCAATCAAACCCAAGTTGCCCGAGCCTTCTCGGGCAAAGAGATTAAAGTAAGATGAAGCCGTATCAACTTCTCCAATACGCCAAGGCAACTCGTCTTCGGCACGTTCGAGGGTCCGGAGATTCGCGGGCAGAAGAGAACCATAAACCCGATTGAACTGCAATGGCACCAGACCATCACCAACGAGCAGCAAAACGCCGCCACCCGCTTGCACAAACCCTTGCAACGCCATCACCCAATCGGCCGATTCCCATTTCGGATTAGGCACGATGACCACATCATAGGTTGCTGCTCGCGCTGTTGCCGCCGCCACAGCACCCGACGAGGGGCGGGTCCGGACAGAAACTGCCGCACGCAATCGAGCCGCAGCCTCGGATGAGCCCACCGTTTCGACCTCAAACAACGGAGGCGCCGCATTGGTCTCGCCTCCGGAAGGATCTAGCGCTGTGCTGATAAAGAATGTCTCCCGATCATAGGACCGCCGACCACCACGTCCCTCCACACACAAGACTCGAACAGGTTCAGGCACCAGGATCGCCAAGTATCGGGAGTCATCCAGTGGTTGCGCGTCGGGCGTGCGATTCTTGAGTCGGAACTGAACCGAGTGCCATCCAGGGCGCAGTCGCGGCAAAGACAAATCCAGATTGGTCGCCGCACCCACGTCCAACCGGAGGGTCTGGGTCCAGACTGAGTTGCCATCGATCAGGAGTTCGGTCTGAAGCCCGGTAGCCACTTCATCCGAGAAACTCGTCACCGTGGCATGAGGCGGCAGGTCCCCGTCGGGTTCTAGCCGCAGTCCGGTAACCGCGATGTTCGGTGTGATCAGGTCCCCGACATTGAGAATTCTCAAGGCCACATCACGGGGCAACAGGAGTTGGTTGAGGTTCGCAGAGCTGGTTCGCTGGAGATCACTTACCACCAGAATGGATGCCTCGGAACCGGGGTGCCGCTGTTTCAACAACCGATCCGCCTCCCGGATTCCTTCGGAGATCTCGGTGGGAGCCGTACTCGGCTGGAGGTCATCGACCATGGCCGCAATAACGGATGGCGGTGCGAATCCCGAGAGCACCGTCGCCGTATCCGCACACGATACCAGGGCAATCCGATCCTCGCTCTCGAAACGCGTCAGAGATTCTCGCACCGCGTTACGCGCCAGATTCCAACGAGCTGTCGGGCCATTTCCTGAGGCCATACTGAGCGATCGATCCAATACCAACACGGCTTGTTGTCGTTTGCCCGGGCGAGCAGCCGCTCCGGAGTTTGGCAAGAATGGCCTTGAAAACGCGAACACCAGAAGGGCGAAGATTAGCAGACGCAACGCCAGCAACATTAAGTTGCGAAGCTTACGTCGCTGGTTGGCCTGCTCCTCATGCCGCTGAAAAAATCGCAATGTACTAAAGCGCATCCGCTGGTTCCGCCGCTTCAGCAGGAGATGAATCAATACGGGGACACCTAAGCCCGCCAGAGCTGCCAGGAAGATCGGATTGGAAAATAGGAATGCCACGTTAGTGCCCCCTCTGTCCCAGAACCTGACATGTGATCTGAAGGTCGTTCACAAGAGTCTTAAACCATCTGACGCCGCTCCAAATACGCAATCAATGCGCGGTCCAGCGGTTCGTCGGTTCGCAGCCGATAATAATCGACTTCCAGTTTTAGGCATTCTTGGCGGATGCCTTCGCAAAATGCTGTGACGCGACGTTGGTATTCCCGGCGAAACTCATCGGCATGCACCACCACCTCGGCAGCGCTTTCACAGTCTTCCATGATGAACTCCCCCGTATAAGGCAATTCCATCTCTTCCGGAGCCAGCGTCTGAAACAAGATCACTTCCTGCCGCTGCGCCCGCAACTGGCGCAACAGCTCCAGACAGGATTCATCCGCCGTAAAACAATCGCTGATCACAATTGCCAATCCGCGGCGAATCATCGTGTGCACAATACCGAATAGGTCCGTCCCCAAAAATGTGCCTCCAGTCGCACGTGCCGAGGCCAATAACGAAAAAATCTCCACCGCTTGTTGACGCGTGGCCGCTGCCGGAATGGCCTGCCGATTCTCCGGCCCGAACAAAATCAATCCAGGCGCGTCCCGCTGCCGAACCATCAATTGCGCTAGAGCCGCTGCCAATAATCGCGCATAGGAAAATTTGTGCACCACGCCTTCCCCAAAATCCATCGAAGCACTCGTATCTAGAAATATCTGGCACCGCAAATTGGTGTCATCTTCAAACTGTTTGACGTATAATTCGTCAGTCCTCGCCCACACTTTCCAATCCAGATGCCGCAGATTGTCGCCTTGAGTGTAGGAACGATAAGCACTGAACTCTGTTGAGTAGCCTAGAAACGGACTGCGGTGAAGCCCATCCAGAAATCCTTCCACAACCGTCTCCGCCAGCAACGGCAACTCTTCAACCGCAGCCAGCAGTCGAGGCGTGAGAATGAAGGAAGAGGCCATGCAATCGAGAATTTCTCAAACGCGAATCATCCACCAGACACTCTGCGAGAGGGAAGCCGTGCCCAGGACTTCACGACAAAAACTCCCACCCAAAGTCACCACGCCAGCCGTCATTGCCAGGACCAAGCTGGTCATGATCACCACACGTTCGATAGGCACGACCCGCTGACGGGCGAGTACTGCCAAGGTTCCCACGGCGGTCATCACCCCAGGCACCCCCCAGTTCAGCAGACCATAAATTGGCGTGCCGACCGTGCTGCCCAGCTTCAGCATACCGCCACTGTCCGGAATACCCGGAAGCATGATGGTTTCCGCCGCCGCCGCCGCACAGATCACAACCCAGCCCAAAAAAAACGCGATGGCCGCCCAACAACCACGCCCCACCCATTGCTTCAGTTCCAGTGTCATGCGTTACCTCATCTCAAACTCAAATTCAGAGCCGACTGACTCGATTGCTTTCTTGTAGAACCCGTTAGTCGCTCATTGGTGACAAGTTTTTGCCGTTTAATTTTCAGGTCAGCATTCCCTACCGACCAATCATGTTCATTAACACATTCAGGCCGCAGTTTCTTTGAGGATTTTTTCAATTAATTCCGCGACACCGACCTTCTGCGCCCGCGCATTGAAATTTGCCATCACTCGATGCCTCAACACTTGGCGCGCCACACTCCGAACCCCCTCGTAGTCAGCACAAAGTTTTCCAGCGACAGCGGCGCGCGCTTTGGCCCCCAAAATCAGGTATTGCGATGCCCGTGGGCTGGCACCCCACCGCACATAGTCCTTTACGTATTGTGGCGCCGCCGGATCCTCAGGGCGCGTCTTCGAAACCAACTGAACCGCGTACCGAATGACCTCATCGCTCACCGGCATGGCTCGAACCAGCTTCTGAATGTCGACAATCTCATTACCTGTCAGAACGGGTTTAAGTTCAGCGACATCCGTACCCGTCGTGGTTCGAACCACACGTTCTTCTTCCGCATGCGTCGGGTAAGTGGTCTGGATGCTGAACATGAAACGGTCCGCCTGCGCTTCCGGAAGGACGTAAGTGCCTTCCTGTTCAATCGGGTTCTGGGTGGCGAAAACATGAAATGGAGTCGGCATCGCATAGGTCTTGGTTCCAACCGTGACTTCGCGTTCTTGCATCACCTGTAGCATCGCTGCCTGCGTCTTCGGTGGCGTCCGGTTGATCTCATCTGCCAAAACCAGATTCGCAAACACCGGCCCGGGTAAGAACACCTGGCGACGACGACCCGTCTCGTGGTCTTCCTCCAAAATGTCTGTCCCCGTAATGTCGCTCGGCATCAGATCCGGCGTGAATTGAATCCGGCTGAACTGAAGATCCAGCACACGCCCCAACGACCTCACCAGCAAAGTTTTAGCCAGCCCAGGCACTCCTATGATCAGCGCGTGGCCACCGCAAAATATGGTCAACAAGACATTTTCAACCACCTCGCGCTGCCCCACAATGGCTTTACCCAACTCCGCCATCAGGGCATCCCGCTTGGTCGCGAGCCGGGCTACGGCTTCCACTGTCGTTGAGCTATAAGGCCGCTCGGCCGGCGATGGCATCGGAACATTCGAATTCATAGTGTCTGTCGTCGCGAAGTTGTTCGGGTTAGGCGGCTCACCAGTGGCTGGCATTGTAAAAGTCCAGACCGATACTGACACCAACGGCAGGAGAATGTTTCAAACCATTTTCTCCGTCCCCATTACCATAGTCCCAAAGAGGTCACACGAGGATCATCGCTTGAAACCAGTCACCGAACAACACACCCGATTGGTGGTACGCCGAAACCACGAAATCGGTCGGTCCAACCCGCCGGAACAATAGCTGGTGCTCAATTTCCTGGACCCGTCGTTGTTACTCAGCTGATTTTGATCCCGGATGAGCCCCGCGGTGATCCACCAGTACGGACCGCGCCCCTGGCGGCCAGTCAAACTCCTGAACTTGCCCCCCAGGCCATCGAATCTCCACCGCCGTCGGTTCTCCAAACGTCGGCCAGCATGGCTGGGCAGAAGACTGCGACCAATACCCTCCCCCAGCCTGAATCTCGCGCGCCAAACCAAATCGTCCGCCGGACTTGACTCGAACCCTCGCTCCAATGCCCCACGGGTTGGTGACAGAGGCGTTCACGCGGACCCGTACACCCGGTTTCCCACCGCGATTTCGAAACACTTTGGTCGACCCGCCATTCTGCGTCACCACCAAGTCAGGCCGACCATCGGAATCAAAATCCCCCACCGCAGTTCCGCGCTGCTCCCCTGGCACCCCAATGCCCGAGGACGCCGGATTCCAGACTGCCCGAAACTCCCCCATGCCGGTTCCTAAGAGCACCAAACCCATCCCCGCATCTTGACGCGACGTCTCCTTGTCATGGCCAAAAAAATTCTGCGCAAGAAAGACATCCTCATGGCCGTCGCCATCAAAATCGGCCACCGAGACCCCAAACGCCGGAGCAAACTGAGCCTCAATGGGCAGCGGCCGCATCTCAAAGCGCTGGTCCCGATTGAGGAATACCATGGATCGGAATTCCGTTGCTTTTAGGTGTCGAGCGGATGCCGCCATCGGCCCCAGTGCGGCAACAACTGTCGCCGTGGCGTAGGATCGATAGGTCGGAAACCGGTCAGGCAGACTGGGAATTGCCATGCTCATGACACGTCGTTCTCTCCACGGTGCCACGGCACCTAGTTCCCTATCCAACGACCCCATCACTGAGGCAATCCGTCCATTCCCCCCGAAATCGCCGTACGCGAGTTCCACAGCCGCATCGCCATCCATGGGTTGGTCGTTTCGCCAATTACGGCCCCAATTCGAAACGACAAAATCCATTCGGTCATCCCCGTCGAAGTCGCCGGTGGCCACTCCATTCCACCATCCCAATTCGGAAACCAGCCCCATCGCCGCCGTGACTTCCTTCAGTCTGCCTCCGTCATTTTGCAGAATCCGCACCGGCCCCCAAGCACACGCCAATATCAAATCCGGATCCCCATCTCGGTCCAGGTCGGAGAAGATGGCGCCACTCACCGCACCTAGCGCCCCAAAGATCTGCATCGGCTGCCACCCGCCACCCCGACCACGCAGCAGGATCGAAGGCGAAGACTCCGGGTACCGCCCCGGAAGGAACTGGCCGCCGATGAACACGTCCAACTCCCCATCCCCGTCGACGTCTGCCAATGCCAAAGGCCCCGGAAGTATGCCACCCGCTGCCTCGACACGCGCGTTGGTGGGGACCTTTGAAGCAGTCGACAACACATAGGAAACCAGATTGGGCGCATTGGTTTTCCCGTCTTCCCAGGCAGATTCACCCGCCAGGAATCGCACCGATTGATCGGTTGCCAAAAGCACGACACCCGTGGTATCGCGTCGATTGGCTTTGGGGATCGGTGCCTCCTCCCATTCTGTCCAAACTCCAGTCCCGTCATTTCGATAGATTGCCGTCCGTCCCTCGGTCCCACCACCGATGACCAAGTCATCATCCCCATCACCATCCACATCCGCGACCGCAACGCCCGGCCCCAATCGACTCAGCTTGTAGGGCAACAGCGCGTCGCGTTCAAAGTCGTTGAACGTTTGATCCACATGGACATGTTTCAAGGGTTTCGGAAATTCTTCGAACAAGGTTTCTGAAACAACCGGCGCCACTCGCGCCGGCACCGGAGTGCTCGCGTCTTCCCGCAGCTCGTAAACGCGATTCGGCAACGCAGAATTCACGACCGTCCGACGTCCGGACCTCCAAGCGACTTCTAATGTCAGCATCTCCGCGCTGCCAGTTGCGAAAACGCGCATGGCATCATCCCCTGATAAATAACGCCCCCCAGCAATCATTTCCTGCGATTGGACCACTGGCCCTCCTCGAACCGTCATCCGAGCACTGACACCTCGCGTGTTTCCACCGGCTGCTTTCAATCTCAAGGCAATCCGCGGCGCCTTAGAATCATTGCGCAAAATCCGCGCCTCCTCATTCAACGCATTGATGACCACGTCCAAGTCGCCATCATTGTCCAAATCCCCCATCGCCATCCCATGCGCCACGCCCATCTGACCAAACCCCCACGCCGCGCTCATGTCTTCAAAGGTCAGATCGCGACGGTTGCGCAACGCAAGACTCGGCGTGGCTCGACGTGGTTTCGATTGGACCTGGCGCAACCGCTCCGCGTGAGAATTTGCCAGGCCACCTTTTCCCATCGCGACATTGTCATCCATGTCCTGCAACTCGTGATGACTCCCCGTGGTCAATAGCAAATCTTCCCAGCCGTCCAGATCGACATCGAGGAATGCCGAACTCCAGGTCCAATCGGTCGCCGCCACTCCAGCGAGTTGAGCGATCTCAGCAAACGAACCATCGCCTCGCGCCAAGTGTAAGGTATTGCGAGTGACTTCTGGACGAAACAGCGGATCTTCCACCGGCCAGATGACCGCTCCGTCCAACGTATCGGGCCGCTGCCACGCGCGGTTCTGTCGACGTGGACTCAACATATCGGCGACAAACAGGTCATCAAACCCATCCCGATTAATGTCCGCCACATCCACCGACATGGACGAGAGACTGCCATTGCGAAAAGCAGTTCTGGCAGGCGCCTGAAAACGGCGCCCACCAGCGTTCAACCAGATCCGATCCGGCCAATAAACAAAATCATTGCAAATATATAAATCTGGGAGGCCGTCGCCGTTGAAATCTCGGAAAATCACACTCAATCCCCAATCGGTCAGTGGCTCTACCAAGGTCTTTCCCTGGTCGTCCAAAAAGACGCCAACATTCCAGGGCGCAACCACAAATTTCGCTGAACCGCGATTGAGGTAGAAGTAATCCATTTGCCCGCGTTCAACTGCGTTCATTCCGCCTCCCGGCATCCGAATCCCAACAAACCGATCGCGCGGTTCAACCACTGGAGTTCCGTCCGGCAAGGTGCGTGTGCGCACGGTGACGCCCGCTGGACGGTCTTGGAACGTATCAGAACGATAGTTGGTCACGTACAAATCCAGGTCGCCATCGCCGTCCACATCCGCCAACGCCATCGACGTCGCCCCGGTCCCACGTACGAGACCGGCCTCCACCGATTCCGTGAACCGGCCCTGGCCATCATTCAAAAACAATTGAGTGCCTCCCCCGAGACTATTGACCAACAAATCCAGATCGCCGTCGCCATCGAGGTCCGCCAATACCGCCCCCGTGGAAATCTGATCGGAACACGCCACTCCCGACCGCGTTGTCAAATCTTCGAAGGCCCAGTTTCCTTGGTTGCGATATAACGCATTGTCACCTTCCGCGCGGCAGAGATACACGTCGACCCAACCATCTCCATCCACGTCCCCCAATGCCACCCCACCACCAATTTCGGTCAATCGATTGGTCGCCACGGCAGCGTCACTCAATCGATTGCTGAAGGTAATGCCAGAAAGTGACGACGGAACTTGTGTGAATCCGCTTTTGCCCTCTTTCGAAACCTTCAACTCGGCGCTTCGCACGCCCGAGTTCGTTTCCCATCGGAGATTGGATGCCCAAATCGGACACGCGACTGCCAGGGCCATAACCAGCCAAGCCAGTGGAAATGCGTGTGGGCTGCAATTCATTGAGGGTTGGACAGCGCATCGTCGCACTGGTCCAGACTCACTGCAAGAACCAGCCGCGACCAATTCAGCATTCCAGAAAGGCTCGATGAATCGCACGGGTGGCGATCTCACCCTTGCTTAACTCGATCACCACACTGATTTTGATTTCGCTGGTCGAAATCATGTCGATGTTCACGCCTTCTTCCGCCAGCACTTCGAACATCTTGGCAGCGACCCCGCTGTGGCTCTTCATACCCACTCCAACAATCGAGAGTTTGCCAATGTTTTCGTCCGCCACCACCTCACGGATGCCCACCTCCTGGGCCAAAGCGTCAATTACCTTGCGGGCCTTCAACAGATCCGGCTTGTCCACGGTGAAGGACAAATCGCTGGTGGGCTGCGACCCCGCATGAACATTCTGGATGATCATGTCCACGTTGACCGCGGAATTGGCCAGGGCCTTGAAGATGCGGGCCGCCATTCCGGGTCTGTCCGGAACCCCAAACAACGTTACTTTGGCTTGGTTCTTGTCGAGCGAGACGCCGCGAACAACGACGCCTTCCATGCTTCGGGTTTCTTCTTTCACAAGTGTGCCTGGATTATCATTAAGGCTGGAACGTACTTCGAAAACCACATTGAACTTCTTCGCGAATTCAACCGACCGCAACTGCATCACCTTCGAGCCTGCCCCAGCCATCTCCAGCATCTCGTCATAGGCGATCTCAGAAATTTTCTTCGCACTCGGAACAATGCGCGGGTCAGCGGTGTAGACCCCATCAACGTCGGTGTAAATCTGACAGAGGTCCGCTTTCAACGCGGCTGCCAACGCGATGGCAGTCAAGTCACTACCACCGCGCCCCAACGTCGTGATCTGCCCTTCTTCGGTCTGCCCTTGAAAGCCGGCCACAATCACTACGTTCCCCGCGTCCAACAAGCGATGAACCTCGTGCGGCGCGATATTCTGGATCTTGGCTTTGGTATGAACACCGTCCGTCACAATACCCGCCTGAGCGCCAGTCAACGAGGCAGCTTGAATCCCCAACGATTGAAGCGCAATCGCCGTCAACGCGATGGTTTGTTGCTCGCCTGTCGCTAACAGCATGTCCATCTCACGCTCATCCGGCAGCGCTGTGATTTCCTTCGCGAGCTTAATCAGGGTGTCCGTCACGCCACTCATGGCCGAGACCACGACCACCACTTGGTCGCCTTGTTCCCGATAACGGGCGACGCGGCGGGCGACGTTGCGGATGCGCTCGGTATTCCCGACGGACGTGCCGCCGTATTTTTGAACAATAATGGCCATTGCGATTTGCGGGCCGGGTTTGTGCCGTAAACTAGCCCCGCTGACAAAGGGAAAAATGCACCGGTCGATAATCCGCCGGACACGTCACCAAGAAATCCAGGCCTCAAAACCCGTGCAAGGAACCCGGAGAATCTGCGCATCAAGGCGTTACGTAAACTACGGGACTACCCTGTCAGAGATTCTTACAGTCTTTGGCTAGTGCGTAACTGCTTCGGTAACATTTCGTTAGAAACTCTGCCGAGCCAAAGCCGTAATAAACTGTAAGAAATCTCGTCAACGTAGAGGGATCTCCAACGGATTATCTGATTTAATTTAAAAAAAGAATCCTTCCAACCTACTTAACAAGAGCATGTTAGAAAATACTTAGTCAACTTGAACATTTCGGCATCTTTAATGCTTTTGCAAAAATCCAACGAAGTCTCCCTCCTACATTTCTTCCAAAATCGGTAAATCTCGAATTCAATCACCACTAAAACACACCGTACCCACACCACGATTGAACGAAGCCGCTGCGCGGGGGGCTTCGCCGAAGTAGACGCCCGGGGTGGTCTGGAGCACACGCTCCGGACCTATGATCAAAACCTCGTTCATATCCAGATCGAAATCCACTACAGCTCCCGCGCAGCTGCCGA
>SXSK01000404.1 GCA_005793375.1 Verrucomicrobiales bacterium
CAAGAAGCCATGCGCTTACTTTCAAGCGTGGCCATTGTGAAAAATCAGCCGAGTTCTCAATATCCCGCCTGCCTATTGTTCTTCCGCGGGTCCATCCTTCAACCAATCCGGCCAAACCACTTTTCTTGAAACTGCCCTGCGAAGCGGATGGTTGCGATGACTTTACATTCACGGAGAATTTTGCAGAGGATTCGCTGTCTCCGAGGCTTATGAAAACTCCATGGAATTGGATCGGCAATTCGCGCTGGTGCGTCGCCATAATGATTCGGCTGCTGGTCTTCATCGTCGGCAAAGGCGAGAACCTGAAGGCCGCGGAAATTGCTGGCAGTTCGGTTTCTCCTTCCGTCCCTTCCATCGCGGTGCCCGCCATTGGCAGGCCAGTGCGAATTGTCAGTCTAAGTTTCCTTGGCCAGTCGGTGGATGTTGTGGAGGCGTTGGTGGATCGAGAAGCGGCCAAAGGGGTGGATTTGGTGATTTTGCCGGAAACATGGACAGGACAGTCGGATCGGACTGCCGAGACCTTGGAAGGCCCGACGATTCGCCGTTTTGGTGCGCTCGCGAAAAAGCATCGCACGTATTTGATATGTCCGATTGATCGGATGGTTGGCGACATTCGCTACAACACGGCAGTGTTGTTGGATCGGCAAGGGATGGTGGCCGGCGTTTACAACAAGGTGTTTCCCTACTGGGCTGAATTGGATCACAAGAATCCGGTGCGAGTTGGAACAGACGCTCCGGTGTTTCAAACTGACTTTGGGAAACTTGGGTTGGCCATTTGTTTCGATGTGAATTTTCCTGAGATTTGGCAGGAATTGGCGGATCAAGGGGCTGAACTCGTGGTGTGGCCGAGCGCTTACTCAGCGGGGACATCGCTCCAGGCACATGCGCTCAATCACCACTATTACATCATCACTTCCACCTGGACCCGCGATTGCGTTATGTACGATATCACCGGCCAAGAACTTCATTACTCGAGGAGTCCGGAAGTGAACGTGGCGCACGTCACACTGGATTTGGACCGGGGCATCTATCACCAGAACTTCAATATGGAAGGTCGGGAACGTCTTCTAAGAGAGCGTGGAGATTCTGTTCGTGAAGATCGGTGGATGGACCGAGAACAGTGGTTTGTTCTGTCGGCGACGCGGCCGGGTGTGAGCGCGCGGGCTCTGGCCAAAAACTATGGGATGGAGGAACTGAAAGATTACTTGGTTCGGAGCCGTCGTGAGATGAATCGCCGCCGAGGTTGGAGCTTTGGGCAGCGGCCCCCGAACCAGGTGTCGACCAACGCTGCGGTCGCGGCGCCGACGCCATGATCGAGAGAGGTGCCGGGTATTCAGGGTTGATCTGGTCTGCGATCCTTGCGGCGTCCCAGTGGATGGCGTGTCCGCTTGCTGGTAGTTTTCCCGAACCGGATGAGTGGCCGGCTTTCCGTCGAGGCGACGGTCTGCTGGCACGTAGCGCAATCCGTGGCTCAATGGAAAAGCCCTTCATCCGGTGGACACAATTCGTGGGAAATTGGGAGACAGAAGTTCTGGTGAAGCCCGGGAATGAACAACAACGGTTGGACTTACCGAAGGAACCAAGCAAGGAGACTGCCGGTTTTCGGGAGAAGAATGTGGTTCACTCGAGAAGTGTGAATGGGGATTCACGGAGTGCGTCCGAAATGGACACATCCACAGTCGTTTTTGCCGATCTGTTTTCAGAGTATGCAGGGTTGGAAAAGGTCGAGTTCGAGAGTGCTTTTCAGAAGCCGACGATTCGAGGGCAGTGGCAACCGTGCGTTGGTCGTTGCTACGCGCGGGTGGAAGGGCTATGGACCTTGGTCTGGCAGACCGAACCCATCCAGATGTTGTTCCAGCCGTTGCCGTTGGTTGGAGATTTTGATGGGGACGGGCTTGTGGAGATTGCGATCCTGCCCATGAAGGAACTGCTGCTCTTAGAGGCGCGCACGGGGCGGATCAAAGACCGACGATTGTTTACGGACACGCGAAGTTACGGCTACTTCGGGGCGCACGATTTGGATGGGGATGGTCGAAAGGAATTTTTGGTGCAGGCAGATTTTTCGAAGCACATCGACGTGTTGGGTTTTCGGGATGGGCGACTCGATTTGTTCTGGCAGTGGAACATTGAGACGGACATATCCAACCCACAAAGGGTGCTCCGAGTGGGACCGCGTCCGGTGGCGGACTTGGATGGCGACGGACTGCCGGAGGTGCTCGCGAGTGTCTTTAATCACATGGACGATCACCGCTGGCGATTGCGCTTGATGGAGGGGATGACGGGTCGAGTCAAAGGCGAGTTGGTGGGTCAGTATTTGTGCGGAGTTGTGGATGTCGACTCGGATGGCGTCGTTGAATTATTGACTGCAGAAGTTTCCGGAGCCGGAATTCCTGAATTTGGGACGTTGTCAATTTGGTCTTGGAAGGGCGGGTTACCTCGGAGGTTGTGGAAAAAAGATAACGCGGCTTGGCAACTGGAGGAGCAGGGAATGCCACTGCAGGCACAGAGCACCGCTACGTTGGGCCGATTTACAGCGATGCACTCGGGCAAACAGTTGGTTTACCGAGAACTCGAAGAAAGGAAGCTTGGTGATGAAAGAGTGACATTGGTTCGAGCGGAATGGGATGGACGGACCTTGCGATCCCGCACCCGTGTTTCCGGCTGGGGCCTTAGAGCGACGCGCCTCGATTCTGATGGGCAATTCTGCCTGCGCGCCGTGCATGGTGCGGTGGGCGCGGCCAGCCTGCGCGTGGAAGGTGGTATTGGCTACCTCGGCGAGACTCGGTCAACCCGGATCACACCCGCCACGGTCGCCTTGATTCGAGAGCGCCATGAGCAGGCGGCGCGCTGCGTCGTACAAGGACCCGCTGAAAACGTGGTGATTTTTGAACCACAGCAGATCGAGCTCAACGGGGTTAGTTCATCCGGTCGGGTGGGTCGATTTAAGGGTCGCGGTCAAGGGGCCAGTGGGCCTGAAGGGTTCGGGCCTGTGGTTGCGGATCTCGCGGGCAACGGCCGGCGACAGATTCTGCGAGCGACGGAGGCTCCGCGGGGTTGCGCGAGAATGGTTGCCAGCGATTTGAACGGCAATGAGCGATGGCACCACGACTGGCCAGAGATTCCAGGTGGATCACCGATTTGGAATGTGGGCGGACTGATCTTCTGGCAGGCGGGACACTTCACGGATCTCCATAGGCAAGATGTCTTGGTGACGTTGCGCCGCTCCATGATGCATAGCGAGGAGACGTGCTTGCTGTCGGGTGTCGATGGTCGGGAACTGTGGCGGCGGTCGCGGCAGGTGGCTTCGCGTGGCGTCGGCGGAACCCCGTTTGCCATCGCGGATTTCAATGGCGATGGGCTGTCGGATGCTGCTTCGTTTCATCCGAGTTTGGTTTACATTTTGGACGGAAGGAGTGGAGTGGATCTGGTGGCGCGCGAAGCGTTATGGTCGGAAGTGCCCGCGAGGCCGGTGTATTGGGGCTTGCCGATGGCTGGGGATTTTTTAGGCCAAGGATTCAACTCCCTGTTCGTTGCCGGACGAACGATGAACGGTGTCTTGCGTCGGGACAGTTCGCTGGTTTGGTGGGACGCGATGGACTCAGCGCCCGTGGGGTGGCCGGCCGTTGGCCATTTCATTCCTTCCACTGGTATGCAAACCGTGGGTTACGGTTTTTCCGATGGAATTCGCTGTTGCGAAAGTGCTACCGGGCAAGTCCTTTGGCGCCTGGCGTTGCCGGTAGAGGGCGCTGTGGCAGGATGTGCGAGTGGGGACGTGGACGGAGATGGATTGGACGAGGCACTCTTTAGTGTGGGGACGAGATTGGTTTGTGTTGGTGCCCGTGAGGAGGGGTCGGGGCGATGGGTTGGCAACGTTGAGTGGGTGATGGAATTTCCCGCGCTTTTGGGACCGCCCAGTCTCGGGGCATTGAGCGCCGGGGGAGTGTTAACGGCAGTGGTGGCTGCGGCGGACGGGTGGGTCTACGGCGTCCGATGAGCCGGAGGAAGCGCCAGTTTTATGCCAGGATTTCGTGGACGACTTCCCCGAAGACATCTGTGAGGCGCATATCGCGTCCGGAGAATCTGACGGTGAGCCGTGAGTGATCCATGCCGAGGAGGTGGAGCATGGTCGCGTGGAGGTCGTGTATCTCGACTTTGTTTTCGACTGCTTTGTAGCCGTATTCGTCGGTGGCGCCGTAAGTCATACCGCCGCGGACGCCGCCGCCGGCTA
The DNA here is from genome assembly GCA_005793375.1 of Verrucomicrobiales bacterium. GTDB lineage: Bacteria > Verrucomicrobiota > Verrucomicrobiia > Limisphaerales > UBA9464 > SXSK01. The sequence goes on from SXSK01000404.1 coordinate 4,229, forward strand.
GCCAGATGGAAAAGCCGAAGGGATTATGATCGCGGCCGTTCCTGCCTTGGGCGAATGGAGTTCGGCCGAACTCGCCGGCCCACACGACGAGAGTGGAATCGAGCAACCCGCGTGCGCGGAGGTCCTTGAGCAGGGCGCCAATGGGCTGATCAACGGCGCGGGCGTTATTGGTGTGGCCTTCACGAAGGTTGCCGTGTTGATCCCAGCGATCGGCGCCAACGTTGGGGCAGGTGAGTTCGATGAAACGAACGCCGCGTTCGACGAGGCGTCTTGCGACGAGACACTCCATGCCGAACGTGCGAGTGGGGGCATAATCCGATTCCAGGCCATAGAGTTTCCGAGTGACTTCGGATTCTCCCTGAAGGTTCATCAACTCGGGAACGGCGGACTGCATTCGGAACGCGAGCTCGTAATTCGCGATGGCTGCCTCGACTTGATCTGCATGGCCGACACGTTCGAGGACACCGGCATCCAGTTGCCGTATCAGTTTCAATTTATTGACCTGCAGCTCAGGCCGAGCCTCGCCGGGTTGGATATTGGCAACGGGTTGTGCGGCGGGTTTGAAGATCGAGCCTTGGAACGCGGCGGGCAGGAATCCGCTTCCGAAATTCTCGAGTCCTCCTGGAGGAACCAGCCCGCCGTTGAGGACGACGAACCCGGGCAGATTCTGGTTCACGCTTCCGAGGCCATAACCGAACCAAGCACCCATACTGGGACGACCCGAAAGCCCGAGGCCGGTGTGGAGGAAGTAGTTGGCGTTGGTGTGTTCGGAGAACTTGGACGTCATGGAGCGGATAACGCAGAGGTCATCGGCACTTTGGGCGACATGAGGGAAGAGTTCGCTGATCGGCATGCCTGAGGTGCCGTGGCGACGGAACTCCCATGGAGAACCCAGAGTGAGGCCATTGTCGTTAAACTGGGTTGGCTCCATCTTCATTTTGAAAGGCTGCCCACTTTCTTTTTGAAGCAGCGGTTTTGGGTCGAAGGTGTCCACCTGCGACGGGCCGCCATCCATGTACAAAAAGATGACCGACTTGGCTCGGGCTTCGTACTGAGGGGGTCGTGACTTTAGGGCGGCCCCAGGGGATGGTGGTGGGTTGGCGAGGGCGGAACCAGAGGCTTTGTCAGCTAGCAGGCTCATCAGAGCGAGCCCACCGAAACCGTTGGCGCAGTTTCCCAGCCAGTGTCGACGTGACTGATGGCGGGTGAATCGGCCGCAATGATGTGACGAGGTATTCACGAGTCGATCAATTCAGGTAGATGAATTCTTTGATGTTTAGCAACACATGGCACAGGTCAGCCCAGACCTTTGGATCCTGAGTGATCTGGTTGCTCGGAATGCCGAGCGAGCCCCCTTGGGAGATTAAAAATGCGTGAGCGGCGCTGAGTTCTGTTTCGGTTGCCCGTCGACCAAATGCCGATTCATAAAGGTTCTGAATACGGGCGGTTGATCCGGGATCTTGCGGACTGGCGAGCAAACGCTCCGCCCAAAGCCGTGCCTGATCTTGGACAAATGGATCGTTCATAAGGATCAAGGATTGTGCCGGGACGTTCGAGAGCGTCCGTCGGCCAACGGTGGTGAACGGCACTGGCATATCGAAGGTGCGCATCATGGGAGAGAGGAAATTATTTCGAACTTCCTGATAAATACTGCGCCGTCCTGCGCCGTCACGCGGGCCACTGGTGCCGGGCCGGCCTCGGCCGTCCATGAAATCGGTCAAGTGGGTTGGGATGGAAGGCCCGTACATCTTGGGATCCAACCGGCCAGAGAGCTTGAGAATGGAATCCCGAATGATTTCTCCTTCGAGACGCTTCACATGGGCTCGGTGGAGCAGGACGTTGTCGGGATCCTTTGCATGGGTGTTGGGATCTGGGTTGATACTGGCCATGGCATAGCCGCGGGAAGTTGCTAAGAGTCGGATCAGCTTTTTCACCGACCAATTGCCTTCTGTGCGGAACCAGTCGGCCAACCAATCGAGGAGCTCCGGGTGACTTGGAGGTTGGCCGAGCATACCGAAGTCATCTGGCGTTGGAACGATGCCGCGTCCGAAGAGGTGGAGCCAGACGCGATTGACAAATACGCGGGCGGGAAGCGGGTTGGATGGGTCGAGGAGTTGTTCTGCGAATTCCAAACGGCCGCTGCCGTTGTGGAACGGGCCCCGTTCCACGCCCCCCAGAGCCTCCAGGAACCGGCGGGGTGCCGGTTCGCCTGGAGTGCGGGGACTACCTCGGATAAAGACGTGCTCGTCCAGTGGTGTGCCTTCGACCATGGAGGGAATGAGGCGCGGCTCTGGGATGCGGGATGCGAGTTGGCGCGCCGCACTCAGGGAGGTGTTGACATCGGCTGTCGGGAGCGGGTTCAAAAGCCCGACGGCGAGAAGGCGGTCGATCAACTGAAGTGATTGAGAATCGAGCTGGTTTGTGGCAGATGCCGGGTCGCGCCAGAGTTGGAGTGCCTTGGCCACGGCGCTTTGCACGCGGTGGGTCCAATCGGTTAAAGGCTCGTTGGGAGGTGTATGAACTGGAGTGCTATCAATCGCCGGGGGTTGCGGCTGATCGGACCAAGCGATTCGGTGGAGACTCAGCCATCCATTGGGTCCATAGCTGGGTCGTCCGCCGCCACCGGGATCTCCAGACGTCAGGTCGCAGAATTCTATGTAGGTTCGCAGGCCGCTCCAACGGGCGAGATCAATCGTGACCCATCGAGGTTCATCGAAATCAAGAACTCGACGAAGATCCCCGTAAATGGGGGCTTGAATGATGGTGAAATTGGCAATGACCACGTTAAATCGGGAGTCGCGACCGGCGCAGCGGACGTGCAGGTATCGGTTGGTTAGCACCTGAGTGGGAGAGCGCACTGCGCCTTGTAGTCGGGGCGCCCAGCGTGCGCTGTGGAGGCCCGGTTCGGTGACCAGACGAGCGACAGGCTGTTCTGTAGCACCCAAGATGAAGTCATCCGCAATCACGGTGGCGTCTTCGAATGCTGGCCCATCGGCACTCCAGCCGGCGGGGAGGCCTGAAGCGAAGTCAATTATTCGGGTAGCCGGCGACGTGGATGCGGCGTTGGGAGCAGGATGAACGTGGCTGGAGTTAAGTGGGAACTGTTTGCGCAACTGCTGGATATTGGCATTGGTCGCTCGCTCCAACAGTTGAGCGGGAAGAAGTTCCGAGGACTTCAACCAGGCGTCCGCCAGCAGAGGCCGCAATGCTGGTTTCGTGTCGATGAGTTTCCGGACGATGGGATCGGTAGATTCCTTGGGATCGATGGATCGTTGAGCGTAGCGTGAGCTCGAAAGAACCCCATAGAGCGAATAGAAGTCTCGCGTGGAGATCGCGTCGAACTTGTGGTCATGACACCGTGCGCAGGCAACGGTTAAGCCCAGGAAAGTTTTTGAGAGGACATCAATCTGGTTGTCGATGAATTCCGCTTGATGCATCTGGACATCGACGGGTGAATGGGTTTGTTGGCCGAACCAGTAAAAACTGGTGCCGATTAATGATTCATTGGAACCGTCCTGAGGATGGCGGCGCGGTTGAGGCAGGAGATCGCCCGCGATGTGTTCGCGCACGAATTGGTCGTAGGGAATGTCATTATTGAGGGCGCGAATGACGTAGTCACGGTATCGCCAGGCATTGTGGCGGGGATAATCGAATTCGTGGGCGAGGGTTTCCGCGAACCGGACGAGGTCTAGCCAGTGACGAGCCCAGCGCTCTCCAAAGCGCGGTGATGACAACAATCGATCCACGGCATTGGCCCAGGCATTGGGATCGGAATCCTGTTCGAACTCGGCGATCTCGCCCGGTTCTGGTGGCAGACCGACGAGGTCAAAATGCAGACGACGGAGCAAGGTGGACTTGGAGGTGGACGGTGTGGGGTGGAGTCTTTCGGACTCCAAGCGTGCCAGGAGAAAGCGATCGGGAGATTGCAATGGCCACGTCGGGTCCTGGACGGCGGGGAGGGGTGGCCGTTGGATGGGGCGCCAAGCCCAGTGCGTGCGTTTGCGCTTCTCCAGATCGAACGAATTCTTCTTTGCCTCCGCGGGAGCCTTCGTTTCTTGCGGCCACGGGGCGCCCATTTTCACCCATTCTGTCAAATCGGCGATGGCCTCGGGGCTGAGGCGTCCTTTGGGTGGCATTTGCAGATCCTGATCGGCATAACGGATCGCCTCAATCAGGCGGCTTCGCTCAGGATCGCCTGGGATGAGGCTCGGTTTGCCGGAATCACCGCCTTTAAGAAATCCGTCGCGGCTGTCGAGTCGCAGGTCGGCTTTGAGTTTTTTGGATTCGGCGGAGTGGCAAGAGTAACAACGATCCACCAAGACCGGCCGGACCTTGCGTTCAAAAAATTCGAGTTGGCCAGGCGTCACGTCTTGGGCGTGACTGAGCGATAGGGCGCTGAACCAACCAAATCCGAGGCAAAACCAGCCTTGGAACTGAAGAGCATGATTCAGCCAATGCGTTTTTGAACGGGACATGTGCACGTCCATAGGAAACCCCCAGAACGTGCCCGAGGGCAAGCTTCGGGGTTGACGAAGCTTAGGCAAGACTTGGCCGATCCGCTGAGACAATACGGTTGGTTGTCTGAGAAGGTCTCGTGGGTGTTTTCGGCATCCTCCGGTCGACATTTCGGCACGGACAACTGTTCGCCACCTTCATTTGACAGTTCCCGTGGGTGTTTGAAGATGGGGGGCGGGTTGTGGGTTTATTGCACCGGAACGACCTGCAGGGGCGGGGTGGCATTTTTTGGATGCCATGGCTGCTGTCCTTCAATGGCTTTCGAGACTCAGGGCTTTGGGTTGGTTCCTGGGGAGATACGAACGGTGACCCTGGGTGACGGACGATTTGGCTCAAAATTTTTCATGCTTCATATTGCCCTCAAAATGTTGATGGGAGACCGCGCCAAGTATGTGATGTTGGTGAGCGGTTTGACCTTCGCGACCCTGCTGATGACGCAGCAGAATGCAATCTTTCAGGGGTTGTTGCGGTGGACGACCAGTCACATGCGTAACATGCGCGCGAGCATCTGGGTGGTGGAAGCGCGTGTCATTCAGGTCAACGAAACCAAAGCGTTGCGGGATACCGATGTGAACCGTGTCCGGAGCGTCAAGTCTGTGGACTTTGCGGTGCCGTTGTACCAGGGAATTCTGAAAGCGCGTTCGGCGGAGGGGTCGGACAAGATTCTGCAAGTGATCGGATTGGATCGTGCTTCACTGGTGGGGCGGCCAGCAGTGATTCTCCAGGGGAATTTGGCCGATTTGCGAGTACCGAACAGTGTGTTTATCGACGAGTTAGCCGTCGAACGGCTCAGTGCGGGGCGCGCCAAACCGTTGGGATTGGGTGATTCATTCGAGATCAATGACCGCGAGGCGCGGATCGTGGGGATCTGTCGAACGGAACGTCACTTTTTTGGGTATCCCTACGTATTTTGTACCTACGACCAAGCTCTCCTGTTTGCACCGCGCCAGCGAAAGATGCTGTCGATGATTCTGGCGGAACCGGCGGCAGGATGGACTCCTGAAGCTGCGGCGCGCGAGATCGAACGACAGACTGGATTAAAGGCGTTTACGGTGCCGGAATTTACCAAATCCACGGTAGACTGGGTCTTCCGAGAGACCGGCATCGCGTTTTCATTTCTGACCACCATTATTCTGGGTTTCATTGTGGGCGTGGCGGTGGCTGGACAGACTTTTTATTCGTTTGTTTTGGAAAACCTTCGGCATTTGGGGGCGCTGAAGGCGATGGGAGCGAGTGCTTGGTTGTTGGCGCAAATGCTGTTGGTTCAGGCGTTCACGGTGGGTTTGATTGGGTACGGATTAGGCGTGGGGTTGACGGCGTTATTTGGGTACCTAGTGCTGCCGATCGGCCAGCCGCCATTTTTTTTGGAAGCGAGTTCCCTGATTAAATCCCTGGGCGCGGTACTCGCCATTTGCACGTTTGCGGCGCTGCTTGGCATCCGGCGTGTGGCGCGGCTCGAAGCGGCGGTAGTCTTCCGAAATTGAACAATGGAACCCTTGCAATCCATGAATGGAATTGCCTCCAGAGCTCCAGTCCTCGCCGTGGCGGTGCGAGAAGTGACCAAGAGTTTTGGGACGGGCGACAGTCGGACGGTGGCGCTTAAAGGGGCGACATTTGATGCGCGAGAGGGTGAATTGCATCTGGTGGTGGGGCCGAGTGGTTGCGGCAAGACGACTCTGCTGAGTGTGATTGCCGGCACATTGGGATGGGATTGTGGTGACATCGACGTTTTGGGCACCTCGTTGAGTACACTCTCCAAAGGAAAGACGACGGCATTTCGCGGGAAGAACATCGGGTTCATTTTCCAGCAGTTCAATTTGATTCCTACGCTGAGTTGCGTCGAGAATGTGAGTGTGCCGATGCTATTGAATGGTGCGAAGCGGTCGGAGGCAGAGAAGCGGGCGGCACGATTGTTGGTGGAAGTGGGTTTAGAAGACAAACTGCAGCAACGCCCCACTCAATTGTCGGGTGGTCAGCAACAGCGTGTGGCCATAGCTCGCGCCTTGATTCATGAGCCTCGACTATTGATTTGTGACGAGCCGACCAGTGCCCTGGATTCGACTACGGGACATCAGATCATGGATTTGCTGGCCGCAGTGGCCCGGGTCCCTGGTCGATGCGTCATCATCGTGACACATGATCCGCGAATATACGGCTACGCCGATCGCATCACCGAGATGGAGGACGGCCGAGTGAACCGGGTGCTCGCCGGCGAAACCTTGAGATCCATCCACCACGGACCCAATTCCCTCACCTGACTCCAACACCTGCTTTTAACTCCATTGATGATTTTTCGAAAATTCAGTTTCTACTTGGCCATAGTCGGTGTGGTGGCGTGTGCCATGCTGGTGCGACGGGTTCAACGGATGCCGGCGGCACCACCGCCGTTGTCGGAGCCTGCGCGATCCCCATTCACGGATACGGTGGCCGCAACCGGGTTGATTGAATCGTCCCGCGAGAATGTCCGAATTGCTTCTCCAAAGCCAGGTTTGGTCACTGCGGTCCTGGTGAATGTGGGCCAGGCTGTGCGTGCAGGGGATGGGCTGTTTCAACTGGATGATCGGGAAGTTCGCGCGCGAATTGGCACGTTGGAAAAGCAGGTGCAAGCTCTGGAGGCATCGCTCAAACCTCGTGAAGTGATGGTGGCGGATTGGACAGATCGGTTGGCTCGAACGACTCGGTTGGAACGGGATCAGGTGGCGACGGCAGATGAGCGCAAACGCACGGAATTCGCGTTGGCGGGCGCCGCGGCTGAATTGGACGCGATTCGGTCCCAGATCGAAGCCCAGCGGCAATTGATGCAGCAGACGAAGGTTGAGTTGGAGATATTGACGGTGCGAGCGCCGCGGGACGGGCAGATACTGAGTGTGAATATTCGGGCAGGTGAGTTCGCCCCGGCATCGGCGTTGGCGGAACCGCTGATGCTGCTGGGGGATATTGAGAAGCTTCAAGTGCGTGCGGAAGTCGATGAGCAGAATGCCCCGCTGGTTGGCTCCAACCAGCCGGCTTCAGCTTACTTGAAGGGTGACCGCGAACACGCCATTGCCTTGACGTTCGTCCGGATCGAACCGTACGTCGTTCCCAAGCGTAGCCTGACTGGGGACAGTTTGGAGCGTGTGGATACCCGCGTGCTCCAGGTCGTGTTTGAATTCCAACGACCGAGTTACCCTGTGTATGTCGGGCAGCAGTTGGATGTGTTTATACAGCGGAGCTCCACCCAGAGTCCGATAGCAACCAATACGACAGCCAAGGCATCCATGAGATAGAACCTATGGGAAGCGTTGGGTGGAAGAACCGAACCATGGTCTTGAGTGGTCATCGAGCTTAGTTAGCCCCATCCTCCTCCGTCTTTTGGGTCTTCTTCAACGATGCGTAAGCGGCGAGAGCGTCGTTACGGGCTTTGGCGTGATCGACGATTGGGCGTGGGTAAGTCTTTCCCAGAGTGATATTCGCGGACCTGAGATCGGCCAGTGATGCGGACCACGGTTGATGCAATAACGCGTTCGGGAGTTTGGCGATTTCCGGTATCCATCGCCGGACGTAGCGGCCTTCTGGATCAAAGCGTTCACCCTGGCTGACAGGATTGAAGATCCGGAAGTAAGGGGCGGCATCCGCACCACAACCTGCGGACCATTGCCAGCCCATGGTGTTTTGGGCGAGGTCCGCATCGACAAGGGTATCCCAGAACCAGCGGGCGCCATCCTGCCAGGGGAGAACCAGATCTTTGACGAGGAACGAGGCAACGATCATGCGGACCCGGTTGTGCATCCAGCCGGTGCTCCAGAGTTCGCGCATACCGGCGTCAACGATGGGGTATCCGGTGAGGCCGCGCTGCCAGGCTCTTAATTGGCCCGGATCGGATCGCCAGGGAAACTGCTTCCAGGCATCGCGCAATGGTTCAGTTGGCGTGTGTCTAAAGTGATAAAGCAAATGATGAGAAAACTCGCGCCAGCCGAGCTCGGTAATGTACTGGGAGCTCTTCCACTCTGGATTGCGAGACGGCTCCAGACGGTTGCGCAGAGCATGCCAGATTTGGCCTGGGGAAATTTCGCCGAAGTGGAGGTGAGGAGAGAGTCGTGAAGTTCCCAGCAGGTCCGGTCGGTCTCGTTGTTCTTTGTAGACATCAAAAGGAGTGCCACTGAAGCGGTCGAGAAGTTTTTCAGCACCGGCCTCGCCAGGAGACCAAGCGTTGTGGATGCCGACGTCCCACGGGATGTGCGGTTTGAGGTTGAGGGACTCCAGTGGAATCGAGTTGGGCCAGGACTTGGGTGCGGCCAAGGATTCGGGCGCAACCAGTGGCAATGGCGGATTCAGGCGTGCGATGCAATGGCGCCAGAATGGGGTGAACACCTGAAAGGGTTTTCCCTGCTGGTTCTGGATCGTCCACGGTTCATTGAGCAGGGCCCCATTGGTACTCTCGGCATGCAAGCCTTCGGTGCGCAGGGATTCTTTGATCTTGGAATCGCGATCCATGACTTCGGGTTCGTAACGCCGATTCCAGACCACGGCATCCGCCCCGACGTCGTGAGCCAATGATCGCAGGCTTTCCAGGCTTGGTCCTTGGCGAAGAATGAGTTGGGAACCCAGGCGTCTCAGCGACCCTTGCAATGATTGGAGCGATTGATGGAGCCACCATCGGGACGCTCCCCCCGGTTGCCATGGAGATTCTTCGTCGGGTGCCCAGATAAACACAGGCACGACTGGGCCTCTCCGTTTGAACCCGAGATTGAGGGCGGGATTGTCCGTGATTCGAAGATCAGAACGGAACCAGACGATCGTGCACATTGTCGTAAGGGGTTAGCCGTTCAACGAGCCATTCTGCTGAAGTGTGATCTGATCGCCTGACGGCGTTGCGGGCCCAGGGAAGGGTGGTTCGACTTCCTGAACACCGGTCAGTCATGGGTGAGGCGTCTTAGTTCCGATTCCAGGGTGGCGCGAAAAGCGTCGCGTTGTTCAGAAGAAGTCTCACGGGGGACGTGGATGGCCTTACCGAATTGCACATGGCATTGGCTAAATGGCAAGGGCACCTGAAAACGATCCCAGGTGTTGAGGGATTTTTTCCAGCTCAACCAGAATGTGACGGGCACGATCGGGTAACCGGTGAGTTGGGCGAGGGCAATGATGCCTTCCTGTACGGAATAGACCGGGCCGCGGGGACCGTCTGGGGTGATGGCGAGATCGAATCCCGCCTCGGCGGCGGTGACCAGTTCACGGAGGGCTTGGGCGCCGCGGCGACTCGAGGAACCGCGCACAGGATGGCCACCGAACAACTCGACGACTCGCGCCAACAATCCGCCATCACGCGATGCGCTGGTGAGGGCAGCCAGGCGCCGGTCGGTCTTGGTACCGCCCCGGATGAATCTCCAATACAGGATCATCGAGAGTGAGAGACGGTTATGCCAGATGGCGAATATGACGCGTTGGGAATCGCCTTGTTGGAACAGTCCACTGTCGTCATTGAGGCGCCAGCGCAGTGTGGAAGCGATGCCGCAAGTGGTAAGCCAGATGGCGCGCGCTGCGAGTCGCCCGTGCCAGCGGACCTGCTTGGGAGTGCTGGAGACAGACAGGTGAGGTTTTTTCGCTGCTGGCTTCACGCACCTTTTTTGAAACAGGCTTTGACCAAATCCTCCACTGAAGCGCGTTCGCCGAGCATGGCTTGGGCGGCGCGAACCGATTCCTGGGCCTCTGCGATTTTTAATCCCAGGGCGGTAAGGGCGGCGACAGCGTCTTGTGTCTTCTGGTCCGCGCTGCCGAAGACGCGACTGGTTGCGGCGGTTCCCGATCCCAAGACATGGCCGACCTTGTCCTTGAGTTCGACGACGATACGTTCGGCGGTTTTCCGTCCCACGCCATTGATCTGCGAGAGGGCTTTGACGTCATTGGCTGCAACGGCGGTTCGGAATGCGGCGACGTTCATGCCACTGAGAATGCTGAGGCCTATTTTTGGACCGATCCCGCTGACGTTGTGGATGAGCATCCGGAACAAATCGCGTTCTGCCGCGGTGCTGAAACCGTACAACACATGGGCGTCCTCCCGGATGGAGAGGTGCGTGAGCAATTCGACCGGGCTGCCGGGTTTGGGCAATTTGTCGAAGGAACTCAAGGGGATCAGCACTTCGTAGCCCACTCCGCCGACATCCACGATTGCCAAGGTGGGTAGTGCCTCAACCAGTTTACCATGTAGAAACGTGATCATCTCGCTTGGGGCCAGTGTGTTGCAGGGGATACCGGAAGCTCAAAGAACAAAAGGAGGGGTGGGCTCTAAATCCTACCTAATGCCTGATCCACTTCTATCGGATGGGTTGGGTTTCCAGGGCCTGTTCGCGTTCGAGCAGCGACGGGTGGGAGTAATAAAAACCACTGTAGAGAGGATGAGGGGTCAAGTTGCTGAGATTCTTTTCACTGAGTTTCCTCAAGGCGCCGACCAACGGGCCGCGGTCACCCATCGTTTCACGAGCATAGGTATCGGCCTCGTATTCATGTTTTCGGGACCAGTGATTGGCGAGAGGGGATAGCCAGAACGTCAGGGTGCCGCTGAGGAGTGCGAACAGGTAGAGGACTGGGGCGACGCCGTTTTCGAGTCGAAATCCAAACGCTTCGAGAAACCATGCCTGTTTGGCCAGCCACCCGATGGCTGCGAATCCGATCAAGGAACTGAAGCCAGCCCAGAGCAGCATTTTAGGCACATGACCCCGTTTGTAATGGCCAATCTCATGAGCCAGCACGGCTTCCAATTCCGGCTCAGTGAGTTGCGTGATTAATGTATCGAATAACACAATTTTGCGGGCGCGGCCGAATCCTGTGAAGAATGCGTTGGAATGTTTCGAACGTTTGGAGCCATCCATCACCAGAATGGTTTTTGCCGAGAAGCCTGTGCGTTCGCCCAAACCCAGCAAGCGATCTCGAAGTGCACCGGCCTCTAGTGGTGTCAGCTTGTTGAACAGCGGGAGGATGATTTTAGGGAACAGGACCATCATGATGAGTTGGAAGGCGAGAAGAACCGCCCAGGCCCAGATCCACCAGCGGTCTCCTGTCCAGGTGACGAGGTTCAGAATGAACGATAGGAGTGGAATGCCGATGATGGCGCCTATCAGGAGTCCTTTGACCTGATCGGTGATCCAGGTACCTAGGGTCATGGTGTTGAACCCGAAGCGTTGTTCCAACCGGAACTGGTTCCACCAACCGAACGGCAATACCGGAATGGACAGAACGATTCCGGTCCCAAACAGCCAAAGCGCGCGGCTCCAGTGTCCGCTGCCCAGCAGGCCGTCTGTGTAGGAGAGGCTCCAGGGTAGGATGCCGCTGAGCAGCACGAGGAGGAGAATGGCGGTATCCCACAACTGTTCCCACCGACCGAAGCGTGACTTGGCGAGGGTGTACTCGACCGATTTGGCGTAGGTGGCGGCGTCCATGGTTTCCTGAAAGGCTGCTGGAATTGCGTCCTTGTGAGCTAGCACATGGCGTTGATTGAGGTGGTCGAGGCAATACTGCATGCTCCATCGCAAAGCGATGGCGGCGACGGCAACAGATTGGACGGCAAGAGGCGAGACGTTGGCCACGACGTGAGAAAATAGCTCGGATCGGGAGGGAATGCACGCGTTCGGTTTTGAGTGGGGGTGCCGTGCCGCAACAAACGCCTTTACAGATAGCCTTCTCTAACCATGCTGGGCTCCATGTCAGTTATGCCTGCGTCGACCGGAAAGCCGGTTGCCTTTGGTGGTACGCCTGACCCCGCACTGCGTACCTTGTCCCGATGTGATGAAGCCATAACGCGGTCTCAAAGCTTTCTGCTCGCCGAGCAGAAGCCTGAGGGTTATTGGGTCGGTGAGCTCATGGTGGATGCCACGTTGGTGGCTGACATGGTGGCGTTCTATCATTGGTGGGGAAAGGTGGATACCGAATGGCAGCGCAAAGCGGTAAACCATCTGTTCCAGATGCAGTTGTTGGAAGGTGGTTGGAATATCTACCCACACGGACCGGCGGAAGTAAACGCCACGATCAAGTGCTACTTGGCGCTTAAGTTGGCGGGGGTGCCCGTAACCGACCCTCGAATGTTGCGGGCGCGTGAAGTCGCCCAATCTTTGGGCGGGGTACCGCGGATGAATACCTTTTCCAAGCTCTACCTCGCGCTGATAGGCTTGGTAGGCTGGAATCATGTCCCGACCATCCCCTGCGAGGTCCTGCTTATCGGGAAGTGGTTTCATGTCAATTTTTGGGAGATGAGCAATTGGTCGCGTGCGATGCTGATCCCGCTGGCCATCATCAACCACTATCGCCCCACCCGTTCGCTGAAGACCGGAGTCAATTTGGATGAACTGTTTCCCAATGGGAAATGGGAGTTGGATGAGACGTTGCGACCGCGTTATTTTGATTTCTCACTCCGCAACATATTTCTTTGGTTGGATAAATTGCACAAGCTGGCGGAGTGGGTAAGCCGGCACGGCATGCATCCGTTCCGACATACCGCCCTCAAACGCGCCGAAGTCTGGATGCTGGAACGATTTGAGGGCAGTGACGGGTTGGCGGCGATATTCCCTGCCATGTTGAACGCCTTGATCGCACTGATCGCGCTGGGGTATCCAGACGATCACCCCCAAGTCCTTCGTGCCCACCACGAGCTCAAAAAGCTCGAACATTACACCCGCGATACGGTTCGCATAGAACCCTGTTTCTCCCCGGTATGGGATACGGCGATCGTCGAGATGTGCCTCCGAGAATCCGGGGTTCCCGCGGATCATCCCAAGATTGTCAAAGCAGCCAATTGGTTGATGACAAAAGAGATTCGATTTCGTGGAGATTGGATCCACAAGAATCCCGCGGACGTCGAACCGAGTGGGTGGGTTTTTGAATATGACAACCAGTGGAATCCAGATGTCGATGACACCGCGATGGTATTGCTGGCATTGAGGCAGGTGCCCACGGAGGATGTAAAACGTCGGGATGAATGCATTCAACGCGGGCTGAAATGGATGATGACCTTTCAGTGCAAAGACGGTGGGTGGGCAGCCTTTGACAAGGATTGCACCAAGAGCATCCTCGAAAAGGTGCCCTTTGCCGACCACAATGCCATGCTGGATCCAGAGTGCGCTGACATTACAGCCCGTATTCTGGAATTGCTGGGTTATGAAGGGTACACTCTGGACGAACCGCAGGTTCGGGCCGCAGTGCGCTATGTTCAGAAGGAGCAGGAAGCTGACGGTTCTTGGTACGGGCGTTGGGGGGTTAATTACATTTATGGCACCTGGCAAGTGTTGCGCGGGATGCGTGCGATGAAAATAGACATGAATCAGCCCTGGATCCAGAAGGGCGCACAGTGGCTTCGCAGTGTCCAGCGCCCGGATGGTGGTTGGGGCGAGCGGTGCAACACCTACGACGACCCGGTGTTCAAGGGTCAAGGTCCTAGCACCGCCTCCCAGACCGCCTGGGCCGTCATGGGGCTCTGCGCACTCGATAATCCACAAGATCCTGTCCTCCAACAAGGTATCCACTACCTTATCCGCACCCAGAATCAGGACGGCTCCTGGACAGAAGACGAAATTACGGGCACCGGATTTCCGCAGGTATTCTACCTCAAGTACGACATGTATCGGAATGCCTGGCCGTTGCTCGCCTTGGCTACTTACCGTCGCCTGCTCCGTGGGCAGTCGGCGGGCCAAGTGTTGTAACGACTCATTTCAGCACGACATCCCAAACCTTGGACCGGCGTTGTTTGCCGGCGGGACTGTCGACGATGAGTGTGACCACAAATTCGCCACCGCTCTTGTAGACGTGAACGGGATGTTGATCGGTGGCGCTTTCTCCATCGCCAAAATCCCATCGCCATCCAGTGACATTGGCAGAAGAACGATCTTGGAAGGCGACCACACGGCGGGAAGCATCCACGATCTGGAAGTCCCAGTTGGCTTCAACGGGTTTGCGGAGTGACGGGATCAACGGCATCAGGCGGAACGCGCACAAGTCGGAAGCGTTGCCGTACATGGTGGTCTTGTGTGACAGGTTCCAAAAGCCTTTGAACTGTTTGGAGTTTTCATCGTCGTAATCCAAGATGGACCAGGACATGCCGATGAGTTGGTTTTCCCGCAGTTGAGAGATGACGGCGCGCGCGGGGCCGTCGGGCGGGGCATAATCGAACGGAGTAATCCAAAATTCGAGGATCAGTTTTCCCGATTGGCCATGTTTGAAGTTGTACTGGTAAGCGGCATTGGCGTAGGGGAGATCCTTGATCCAGGGTTGTGCACCCCAAACCATGGTCCAATCCTTGCCTTCGGCCGGGGTAAAGATGTGGTAATTCTGGGCGTGAACACCATGGAACAGAGTGTGGGCATCTTCGGGTGTTTTGAAATGAGGATGCATGTGTTTGATCAGCGGCCCACCCGACAAATCGCCGTCCACCACCAGTTCAAAGATGTCGTTATGCAAGTCTGGTTTGATGAAGTCCCAGTAATCGTCGGAGGCTTCATAAAGAAAGTAGAGCTGATTGATGCCACGCACCCAGCCGACTTTAACCTGCACATCGAGGTCAGCTCGATTGTAATTGGTGCCCCGGCCGCCAACGGTGTCTGCGAGTTGATTTATGCCAATGGAATATTCGGCGGGAACGATTTCCCAGTCCTCCACGTTGCCATCGATGCGGGGAATCCGATCGGGTGGAAACTGGAATATCTTGAACTCGACACCGGGACGTTCCAGGGCATTGGACGTTGACGCGAGTGCGAAGAGAAACTGGAGGACGACAAGCGCCCTGAGAAGGTGGCGTGGCATGGCGACACCCTACTCGGTCGTGGATCGTTTGAAAAGAGTCTTGGCTGCCTAGGGTTAATTATCCATACTCAGTAGCTGGCCAACTCTGGATTGGTTGTGGTGTATTTTTCTGTATGAGCCAAAGCGCAAAACGACGTCAATGTCCTGCGGTGGGGCGAGAGATTAAGTCAGCCGAATGCGGTGAAAAGAGGCATTCGGTTTACGCCTGCCCATCGACTTGCGAACACAGTACATTTCATCCGGCCAGTTTTGCACGGTATACGGAGCTTGAATCGAAAACCCTCCGGATGATGGATGATTGGTGGCACAACGAGGGCCAGTTTCGCAAGGATCTTCCAGCGAATCCGCTGGGCTTGCCATGGGACGATCGTGACAACGCTGAATCGTTCGGTGGCCGTTATTACGGCCCGTCGATGTTGGCTGGTTTTAAAGCCAGCGGTGGGTACCTGGAGTACCACCGGGATCAGCTCAACAACGACCAACGAATTATCCTACAAGCTGTCCAAAAATCCCGCGTCTCCCTCTACGAGGTTCGCCGGATTTACGATGATCGCCGTGTCGAATTGGCGGATTTGCTCGAGCCGGAGCGGCCGCTTTTTTTGGTTCTCGATCATGAATTGGCCAAGGAGGCTTACCGATACGCCCCGGTGATCTGTCTGGTCATGGACCTGCCGTTCTATTCGCGAGTCACCTCACAGTTGTTCGTCCATGATTCGTATTCCTCGTTGCCGTCCACAGAACTTTTGGTGCGGACGGTGAAGCACCTGAGAGGACCGACGGATGTGCTCAACATGAAGCGGTGGTTGATCACTCAGTTTTCGCGCCTGAATCAGGCATTGGATCGGTTAAACGACAGACTTTGGAACCTGAAGGTGGAGAAATGCGATTTGAGATGGGCTCATCGTGTCTACGCGTTGAACACTTCAGGGGAGGCCGTGGCGCGTTTGTTGGATACGGCTGAAGGAGTTCGAATCGCCGCGTTGACGCCCCAAGAATTCGACGCCGGGGTGTGCCGCGCCTGGAGTTGGACGTGGCCTTGTCCCTCCCATGTTCGGGCGGGCTATGCGATGCCGCTAACGCGCTATCTGGGACGCGTCGTCCTCTGCCCGGATCGAATGGAACTCAAGGCAATGGGGGCCGTCGCTTTGGGCCAACTGGTCGGCCGATTTGAGTCGTTGGTTGGGACGGATGTGCGATTTTTATCCGAAGATCGAGCAGCGAAACCTGTCATTACATTGGCCAAACCGCTGGACTCGGATCCACAGGGCTTGGTGCCAGGTCCGTTGGAGGATTGGGTGGAACCACTTACTGTCCAGGCGACCTATGTGCCCGAGATACACGATCACCATGGTGCCGTAGCTCCGGCGATCGAGTCGGTTCTGGAGTCCATGGAATTCTTCCCGGATACCCCCATGGAATGCCTGAAAGGAGCCACGCCGCGAGTGGCGATACTTGACCCAAGCCTGAAGCCGTTGGTGGTGCACCTCATCAAACAAAGCGTGGGTCAACTCGATCTCGCAAACATGAAACTGGGCGAGACGGGGGATGTTGCTCACGTACTCCAGGAATTAGGGGCGACCGACTTGATCCTGCCGCCTCCACCGCGTCGTCAACTGACTCGCTCGGAGGGAACGCCTGAATATGCAGGGCTCCAAGAATTTCAGTTGTTTTACAAGTCGTTTGGAGCGACCTCCGGTTTGACCGGTAACGAGGCATTGGTCGATGACTCCCAGTGGAATCGCCCTGAAGCGCTTCCGTTGTCGCACATTCCCCTAAGCGCTCAGGAGTTCGGCGTCCGATTCGTTGACGCTCAACGCCGGTTTCCAGACGGGTTCATTCTAAGCATTGAACTCGATCGAAGCGGGTGTTTTGTGACATACGATTTGATGGAGTTGCTGGATCCAGAGGAGGAATTCAATATCTGGGAGGAATTGCAGGATCCGCTGGGATGGTTTTGCGTGGCACTCATCGGTCCGGGCTGTGAGGCACCTGACATCGACACCGAGACAGTCAGGCCTATCTGTCAGGAGGAATTGGAGACGCTGGAATTCCGATTGAGTGCGCCCCAGTCCGTGCCGTTCGAGGAGGTGATCCGCGATTCTCCAGAAATCCACGCAGTGAAAGAGGTAGCTGAGATGATCTTTCCGCCGACTGAACCGCTTTGGGAGAATGCCCTTTCAATGACGCCGGGGCAGCGCTTGCAGTTGGCCGCAATCCTTACCACTGCAAGAGTGCTGGGCACGGCACTTCGACCGGACCGCTTGGATTCTCCCGAGCCCTGATTTATTCTCGCGCCATGATTCGATCCGCCATCACCATTTGTTTGGTACCCGAAGCCGCCGCTGGCCCGTTTGTTTATCACGGGAATTTGGCTTCGGGGTGTGCGCTGGCTTCGGCAGCTGGGTTTGACGCGGTGGAGATTTTTCCGCCCGACGCGGACAGTTTGGATGGTTTTGAATTGCGCCGGCTTCTGCGGGAAAACCGTTTGGAGTTGGCGGCAATGGGTACGGGTGCGGGGTGGCTCCGGCGCAAACTGACGTTGACCGATCCGGACTCGCATCAGCGCATGTGCGCCCGGGATTTTATTGGATCCGTCATTGACTTCGCCGGTGGTTTTGGAGCGCCTGCGATCATCGGTTCGATGCAGGGGCGCTGGGGTGGGAGTGTTTCCAAAGAGCAAGCGTTCGAATGGTTGCGCGAGGAACTGGACCAACTGGGCCCGCGCGCTCACGCGCTTCAGGTGCCTCTTTTGTTTGAGCCGTTGAATCGGTACGAGTCCAACCTATTTAACACGGTGGCCGACGCCGTGGAGTTTCTCGGCACACTTCGCACACGCAATGTGAAACTCCTCTGTGATCTCTTTCACATGAACATTGAGGAAGTCGACCTGGCAGCGGCGTTGCGTCTTGCCGGGGGGCATTTGGGGCACGTGCACTTCGCCGATTCCAACCGGCGCGCCATTGGCATGGGGCACACGGCGATGGCGCCGATTGCTGACACACTTAGGCAGATCGGTTACACAGGTTATGTGAGCGCCGAGATTCTGCCGACCCCGGATGCGCGTGCCGCTGCGCTCCAGACCATACGGTCTTTCCGTCAATTCTTCCCTCGTAAATAACCGCATTTCAACTACCCATCGCTGCACTCTGTCATGCTCAATCACCAACTGATTCATCCCAAGATCAACGAAATCATCGGGCGCGCAGGACACCATGCCCGAATTCTGATTGCTGATGGGAATTATCCGGCGTCGACCAAGAAAGGACCGAATGCAGAGGTGGTTTGCCTGAACCTGTCACCTGGACTCGTCACCGTGGTTCAGACCTTGCGCGCCGTTTTGTCGGCTGTGCCGATTGATTTTGTTAACGTCATGGGGATTCCTCCAGACGATGCTTACGCACAGCACGGCGAACCTCCAGTCTGGAATGAATACCGTCGGGCGCTCAAGGAAGCGGGATTGCCATTAAAGTTGGAACCGATCTTGAAGTGGGACTTCTATGAGGCGGTCTCGTCCCCCGACCATATCCTCACCATACAGACTGGAGACCAGGCTCTGTGGGCCAATGTCCTGTTGACGTTAGGTTGTCGTCAGGCGTGATCAGAATTTCGAATTGGACCCAAGGGGGCGTGATGGGCTGCAGATTGCGGGCGTTGGAAAAGAATTGAAAGACAGCGGATCGCGGTGATGGCAGGACTAGTTCGGTCGAGAGCGTGTGCAATGTCATTTGCCGCTATCACCATCGATGAACGAGTGCCAATGGCGAGCCCGTTTGTTGTTGGTTTTTTCAGGGTGGTCCATGTGGTGACTATGTGGACTTGGCAGAACCAACCTACTTCGGGTCGGAGTTACGTGGATCGATTCGGGACCGGATCACGTCGGCGGTGCTTTCGACGAGTTTTTCGCCAACATGGGTGATGGCTTTCGCGTGGCGCCGAAGTTGACGGATGGAATTTCGGCTGAGACCGATGAGACCGCCTGGGGTGAGCAAGATGCCTGCGGTGGTGGACAAGGTGAGAAGCGGGTTGAAGGGGCTCATCCGGCGCATGGTCCGCCAGACAGCTTCCGGGGGATGGGCTTCTTCCTCGCGAATCCAGTCGATCAAGTGGGTGCTCAGCAGGCAGCCGATCATGGAGATGGCGAACAGAATGTGATAATCGTGGATGGTCTGGCCTAGGAACACCCCTAGATGGTCGGGAGTGAGGCGTAGGAAGAGGCTGCCTACGAGGGGGCCGGTAGCGGTGAGAAAACTGGTGAGGGCTAGGAAGACCGCGACGTAAGGTGCTTTGTTGGCGGGGGCTAGCTTGAGCATGAGATTGAACTGACAGAGCTGGAAACCGGCGGTAGCACCGCCGATAATCAAATAACTCAAGCCGAGATGCCAAAAGAAGCGTTCGCCGACGAAGCTCCAGGCGATCAAGCCCGTTAATGCCCAGGTCAATGAGCCGACATACAATACTGGCTTGCTTCCGAAACGATCACACAGCCATCCCCATCCCTTGAGCGTCAGGATGCCACCCACGCCACCCAGCGCCGTCAGAATGCCGACGTCACTGACTGACCGATGAGCGCCTTCGACCAGAAACATCGGATAAAATGGTTGACTGAGATTGAGCAACAAGCCCCAGACGCCGACAAAAAAAACGAGTTTCAGGTAATTGAAATTTCGGATGGGCTCGATGATTTCCGCCAGATCCGGCGGTTTAGTCGTCGGGGCAAGCACACTGGCGGGAAACCTCATTCGGGTGAGGAATAGAAAGCCGATCATCCGGGCCAGTCCAGCCACGGCGAAGATGGCGCCGAAGGTCGCGAGCGAATTGTCGCCGTGATCCGCGATGTGACCGACGACGATGAGCGCGAGCAGGGTCCAAAACCCAAAAATAAGATTTCGACGTCCGAAGAACTTTCCCCCAATGCGCGGAGGGACCAGTTCAGAGATGGACGCGGACCAGGCGACGCTGCCGACGCTATTAGCCAGGGTGGCAACGCTGAGAATGCCGGCGAACAAGGGGCTTCGATAAGGCGGATCTAGCCAAGGGAGGAAACCCATTAGGCCCCAGGGACCTGCATTCAAGATGAACGATGCGGATAGAATCTGGTACAACGAGAACCACCGTCTCAGGAGTGCCATGAGCAACGGTTGAATCAGGTTGGCGAGATGTGGGAGTGCCGCCATGGCTCCGACGCTGGTGGGTCCCCACTGAAGCCCGACGACGGCAAAGGCGATGACAAATGGAAAACTGGGGAGCGTGAGGTTGAGCATCGGGACACTGAAGCATGCCTCGATTGTCGAATACTTCAGCGACAAGAGCAGTTCGCGATGCGAAATGCGGCTCATAATGGTCGGGCTTGGCCCAACGGAGACGTGGTGCTCGTTGTCAGGTGCCAGCTCCGTCGAGTCGAGCCAGCATATTTGTCAGGTAGGGCAACAATTGCTTTTTGCGGCTGACGATTCCGGTGAGTTCGAACATACCGGGTTCGGGTTCTGGATACTGGATGGCATCGCGAAGTCGCGTGTTGCCAGCAACCAGCAATAGGGACGTCTGCAGAACCACGTCGGTGACGAGCAGCACGCTGAAGTCGTATCGGTTGACCGCGCGGTACTGTTCGAGCGCTGTGCGCACTTCGATTTTGCGCTTTTGGAATTGGTCGAAGCCAATTTCCTCGATTTGGGCAACGCTGAAACGACGATTGCCTTCGACATACTCCTTGCAATCGGCGGTGATGGACTGATCGGCGGGACGAGATACCAGAACCGAGCCGGATTCGAACAATTTCTCGGTGAACTCCCGGGCTTGTGTATTGGACAAGACCTCCAGCCATTCAAGGATTTCGGCATCGCGCGGAGTGGTGGTAGGAGATGTGAGATTCAGTGTGTCCGAGACCAATCCAGCCAATAGCAGTCCAGCGATACTTGGCGGTAACTCCACACCATAGCGTTTGAAACAATCCGCGACGATGGTGCTGGTGGACCCAACCGGTTCATTTCGAAAAAGAATGGGCTGCGTGGTGCTGAGCGATCCGATCCGATGATGATCGATGATCTCCAGGATATCCACTTGATCCGCTCCCTGTACGGCTTGGGTCAATTCATTGTGGTCAACGAGGATCAGTTGTCGGGTGGTTTTCTGGAGAAAGCATGATTTGGTAATCACGCCCACGACGTGCTTTTCATTGTTCAATACCGGAAATGCCTGCTGTTGGGAATCGACCGCCCGGTGTTGGATGTCCATCAGGCGATCCTCAATGCCAAAAGACTGGAAATTCTGGTGGAGCAGATGTTCCACAGCGATTGAAGCCCGGCAGAGCATGGCTGTGGTGGCAGAATCGTGGGGCGACACAATTAAGCTAACCTCATGAGACTGGGCAACCGCCTGGATGTCTTCTGAAACCCGCAAGCCCCCCGTAATGATGACAACGCGGACGCGTCCCTGGACGGCGAGACGTTGGATGTCTTCGCGGTCTCCGACCACGACGGCGAGTTTTTCGTGTGGATACTGGGGTAGACGCGCGGCGAACGACGCAGGCTTAAGCGTGGCGACCATCAGAATGAGGTCGTCTTCGCGTTCGGGGTCAAACGCGCAGATCATAGTGCCTTGAAGCACTCGGCAAAGGCTGCGCAGCGAGGCGAGAACCCGTCGGGAATCAAAGATGCGATTGAGGGAAGGAAAGAAGAATCTGCTGGCTTTGAACACCGACAATAGACCGAGACAACGTCTGTCCTGATCGAGCACGGGCAGCATGCGAAGATTCTTTTCATCCATCATGGCCAAGGCTTCCACCACACTCGTACGCGGTCCTACCGAAACCACCTTATGTTCCATGACATCGCAGACTTTGGGGGCGACATCCGCTACAAACTTGGGTGCCTCCATCCCAAATGTTTTGAGAACGAAATCGATGCGCTCATTGGTTTCTCCGCACCGCGCTGCGAGCGCGTTTGGCATGCCGGTCCGCCGCTTGAACTCCGCATAACCAATGGCGGAGCAGATGGCGTCTGTATCAGGATTGCGATGACCGATGACGAGGACTTCACTCATGAAGGGCTGCGCTGAGATAGTGCAAGGTGGTGCCGCATTCAATCGTGGAAACGATCGGATGCCCCAAAATGAAGAATTTCATGATGTTTCGAGGCTGGGAAACGATTGCGATTGAACGAAGGCGAACGCAGGTCGCGACATCTGCCGAAAAAGTCTGAGCCTGGGCCGTAACGCTGTGGTTCGGCCGGTCGAGCTGGCTTCCTTGCACCCAACCCTCTGCCGATGTTCAACCGGTTGGCGCACTAGGACCTGGGGTCCTGTTTGGTCTTTTGAAACCACTTCCAGGTGGCGACCGCGGCGGGGACCCATTGGAGCCAGCGATGACCCCAATGGAGCGAGGCAAACCCGGCAAGCGCTGTGGCTACGGCGATGAGAGGGCTGGCTGAGCGCCATTTATCGCCAGCTTCCTGAACCCACGAGAAGCGATCGCGAAGCTGGATGCATTCCGCACGAAGGATAGCCCGCTGCAAGTCGGATTGCAGCAGAATGAGGCGTTTTCGTTCGGCGAGGGGTTCTAATCGGGTTGGCGCAGACATTCTCGATCCTTTCGCAGCTCATCGATGGAGGCCTCAAATGGCGGTGTGCTGCTCATGATTTGACGATGGAGCCAGCGGAATACCGCCGCCGCAGTGCCCAGAGTGACTACGGACAACCCGATGAGGCCACCATAACCTGCGGTATTCCACAAGAAGAGGGACAACGCGGCCAGACCTATCAGAATTCCCGCCAAGCCAAAGGCGAAGACCAGTCCGAACCACGCCAGCCACCGGATAAATCGCAACTGTTCTTCGCGCAATTCGACGCCGAACAGCTCCACGCGACTGGTGAAGAGGCCAATCGCGGTCTCGAGAATCCGGTTTGCGGACGAGCGCAGCCTACCTCTTTCGGGTTCAGGGTCGCTCATGCGACTACTTCCGGTTCACGAGAACACCGATCAAGAGGCCGATTCCAAAGGCGATGCCCATGGATTCATAGGGGTGTGCTCGGATGACGGTGTCCGCTTTCTGAGCGGCAACCTGGGCGTTAGCAGCAGATTTTTCTTGCAAGGAATCGCAAGTGTTACGAGCCCGTTCCAATGCCTCTGCGACCTTAGATCGAGCTTCTTTGGCCTTTTCGCTCATGTCCCCGGCGGTTGCTCGCAACAAGTCCTCAGCGTCACGCGACAGGGCGCGGAGGTCTGCGTAAACGCGTTCGCGGGCCAAAGCACTGTGATCTGTAGTCAATTCTTCGGGATTCATATCATTACGTGTTCAACGAACTGAATTCTAGGCCGGCTCGAAGTCCGACTTCCGAGACCCTAGTTGGCGTCGGCTGATCTTGGCTTTACAATTACTGTCGTTTATTCGACCGATTTTTGGCCGAAGCAATGAGTCCGAAGACTTAAGGGCGGGTATGCGAGGCTTGGGGATGCCGGCACATCCGGCAATCGGTCTTATCTTCGATGCGCGCCTCAAATTTCCGGCAGGTGCATTGGGCACACGCGCCGTTTGCCGGGGTGATCGTCGCCGAGTTCGAGGTGGAAGCCGTGGTTGCTGCTGTCGAATTGCCGCCGGTTTTTGATTTGGTGGTGCCACAGCCGCTGGAGGCAACTCCAACCATCAGAAGGCTGAGGAGGCAGGAGGATTTTAAGAATTGGATCATGAGACTGTTTTGGTTTCGCGTTGAGTTCGTCAAAGGTCGGTCATTGGCAGCGACCTGGACGGTTATCGCTTCGCTCTGTTTTGAGCGAATTGACGCCGCCATTGCGCCACATCGTCGCGTTTATCCCACAATGGGTCCTCGCTGTCCATCTGTCCCGAAAAGGTTCCACGGCCACGGGCGCATCTCCGAGTTGTCGGACACTTGGAGATCGGCTGGCGGCGCAATTCCCCAAAAGCGGTGGAGGACCACCGCGCTCCTAAGGCACCACCATTCGAGTCGCACGACCCTGTTCATTTGGAGAGTGCGGCCGCCCTCCACCGCGTTTCCCATCAGCATCCAATGCGGCGCCGGTAACTTGGAGATGCGCTCCACGGCGAGGTGGACAGAAACTGAATTGCCGAACGTCCGTTTGACGCATCATTTGATTCGTTGACCCGTGCCTTGCTCACGGTAGGCTGGGGCCACAGTCACCAACAAATTAATTCAACACATCTAACAGCCACGCATTTTATGTCACAGCCAGAGAAGGATTCGATGAAGAGGGCGGCGTCTTCCCGTCGCCAGTTTTTGCAGACTGCTGCCGCAGCGGCGGCCGCTGCCAGTGCCGCCGCAGGTTGCTCGACGGCCGGCACAGGTTCCACCGGTGGAAGTGCGGGTCCTTCCGCGCCGTCGACGCCTGTATCCGCCGGGACGTCCGGCGCGCTGAAGAAGGCCTTTAAGACCAATGTCGCGCCCTACGCCGGTAAGGTGTTGGGTGCCAACGACCGGATTGTGTGTGGCTTCGTCGGGGTCGGCGGTCAGGGCTCCGGGGCTCATGTGGGGCAATCCTTGGCGCACAAGGATGAAAACAACATCGCGCATGCGGCCATTTGCGATGTGTCAAAGCGGCGTGTCCAAGACAATATTAAGAAGGTCCAGGACGGCAAAGCAGGCACGCCGCAGGGATACGGCGACTACCGCCAGTTGCTGGAGCGCAAGGATATTGATGTGATCTTCTGTGCGACGGTAGACCACTGGCACACCAAGGTGAGTTGCGATGCGATGACTGCGGGCAAGCACGTGTATGTGGAGAAGCCGATGACACGGCATTTGCACGAGGCATTCCAGATTCATGACATTGCCAAGAGTACGGGCAAGGTGTTGCAGGTCGGATCCCAGGGGTGCTCTGATATGAAGTGGCACAAAGCCGCTGAATGGATTCGAGCCGGCAAAATCGGCCCTGTGGTGATGAGCCAGGGCAGCTACATGCGTAACAACCCCAAGGGCGAATGGAATTACGATGTGCAGCCGTGGTGCACACCGGACGACGTCAATTGGGCCATGTGGATGGGCAATGAGATCAAGAAACAGGTTCCGTTCAACGCCGACCACTACTTCCGCTGGCGGAAGTATTATCCCTACTGCTCCGGTTTGTTGGGTGACTTGTTCCCCCACAAACTGCATCCGTACATGCTGGCCACCGGTAATCCGGAATTTCCTTTGCGCGTCGCTGCGGTCGGCAATAAGAAGGTGCGCACGGACGCCAAATCCGAAGGCAAGAGCAAGACCGAGTATGAACGCGATGTCTGCGAAATCATCCAACTCATCGCGGAGTTCCCGAGTGGTATGGTGATGCATATCACGTCGAGCACGGTGAATGAACAGGGCACGCAAGAAATGATCCGCGGCCACAAAGCCACCCTGACAATGGCCGGCAACAAGGTGGAACTGAAGCCCGAACGTCCGTTCGCCGAAGAAATTGATCCGCAGACGAGCGAGCCCTTCGCGACCGAAAGCGTTGCGGCGCACCACAAGAACTTCTTCGGTGCCATCCGGGGCACCGCCAAAGCCAATGCAGGCATTGATCTCGCCGTCAAAGTGCAGACGGTCATTTCCCTGGCGGAAACTTCTGAACGGCTTGGGATGATGTGCTACTTCGATGCTGCCACCCGTCGAGTGACGGACGCTACCGGACGCGAGATCGCGCCGCTCAGTTACGGCACCACGGAATTGTCCTGATCAGGCTAAGTGACGTCGCAACGCGGGTGTGGATGCTTCGGGCATCCCGCCCGCGTTGTTTTTTTGGCCGCTTAGCTGGAGGGCAAACTCGGTTCCAGATTCATCGGATCGAACTAATTCGAGGGAAGCTCCCAAGTGGAGCGCGAGTTGGTGACTGAGTGCTAGACCCAATCCGCTGCCTCCCTCCTTCGTGGAGGACACCGGAGTGAAAAGGTGTCGGCGGACCTGCTCTGGCAATCCGGGGCCTTGGTCGCAAACCCGGAATACCGGGTTTTCGCCGTTCCCCAGAGTGCAGGACAGAGAGACCATGCCGAGCGGTGGCGTGGCTTGGATCGCATTTCCGATCAGGTTTTCCAGGATCAATATCACTAAGTTCGCCTGTCGATTTTCGAGTGATTTCTGGGCGTCACACTGGGCAATCCATTGCACTCCGGCTCGGGTGGCGGGTTCCGTAAATTTGGTTTCAAGGATTTGAACGAGTTCACGAGTGTTGACTTCGTAGGCAAACGTTCCTTGTTCTTGACTGAGTACCTGCATGACGCCATCGATCATTGATTTCATGCGTCGTGCTGTGGCGGCGGCGTCGCGCCATCCGGCATCATCGAGTGGAGGTGTCGTTGGTGAGGCAGAAGAGCCCTTGGCTTGGGGCTTTGCGTTTCCGGTTTGGCTGGACATGAACTGCTGGAGCCCTGCGAGAGGGTTTTTGAGTCCGTGGAGCAAGTGAGAGGTGACAGCACCTATCGCCGATGTTTTGGCGGCCAGGCTGAGTTCATGGTTCGCCTGTAGCAGTCGTTGAGTACGGGCTTCGAGTAGTTGATTGGCGAGGGACAATCGATGAAAGGCGAAAGCGAGCGCAATACTGATGGCACTGCCCGCGAGTGCAAAGGCGAGAAGCGCTTGGCGCTGTAAGCTTCGATCCAGCGCCTCAAATTCAGACGCCAGCCCAGAACCATCAAAGTAGAACTGAGCGATCCCGGCGAGGCCGCCCGAAGCCTCGGGCAAAGGGAGTACCATTTCGAGTACGGGGGGATGGCCCGTTAGGGAGAGGCTGGTTGCAGCCGATTGGGCTTCGGTCCGATGGAATTGGCTTGGAGACTGGCCAGATCGAATCTGATTCAGAATTGGCGAGGGCAGGTCGCTCTCATTCGTCGCGCTCAGCAGGCCTGTGAAGAAAACGCCCTGTTCTGTAAACAATCGGACGCCTAAAATTCCAGGAAGTTCCGGCAAGGTTGAGGCATCGAGCACTGTTAGTAGTGGGTCCCCATCGGGCGACGAAGAGATTCCCGAAACCTGTTGCTGAAGGATTGCGCGGAGAATTTGGGCGTCGCGATTGACGAGTTGAACCCTGAGTTCCGAGCGCAACTGGGTGCGTGTGAGCTGAACGGCCCCTGCCAGCAGCAGCAGAGTCATTCCGTTGGCAATCCAAGGCACCCACCGTTCACGGGAGGCGTTCATTCTGGACGCCGTTCTGGACTGGTTTGAGGGTTTGGTTTGCACGGCGCGTGATGGAATCAGTCCAATCGCTCTGAACCCGACTATCCCGATAAATCATTTAGAACTCAAATTCGATTCCGGCGGATACCGTGTTGGCGCGGTAATCGTCCAGCGGAACATTGGATCGGACGTGTTCGTTTTGATAGGCGACGTTCAGCAGCCATTTTTCGTGGAGCCTGTATTCGATGCGCCCCTCCAATTCCAGTTCGTCGCGGGTGCGCGTTGCGAGATCGAAGGGTGAAGCACGTTGCAGCGGAAAATCATAGGTCAACCAGCGAGCAGTGCCCTGGAAGGTCCATTTGGAAATTCGATAGCTACCGGAGAGAATCGTTCCCAAACGATCCAAATCAAACCAACCACTGCCATTCTCGACGCGGTGAACGTAGAAGAGTCGTGCGACCGACTGCCATCGAGCCTCGGCGTCCCAATCGTGGCGCCAGGCGATTTCGGCCTTCATATCGTCTGTCGTCAGTGACAAATTAGGGTTGGCGGCGCCGATGCGAGAAATCTGGAACCGGTCGTCGTAGGGACGTCGCATGGCGCTCAAGAGGATTTCCACCGAAGAATTGGTGCGGTAAGACCATCCCACGGTCAGCTTGGGGCCGCCTTCCCAAAAGCTGCTAATGGGTGCGCGATAATACTGGCGTATGATTGGAGTGGAAAGTTCGCCCCAGAAACCGGGGCCGAAGTCGCGACGGAATGCGGGGGTGAGCGCCAGATGATGTCCCTGTGCCTGGATGGTGCCGACCCCGACCTCAAGGGTCGAGGCAGTGTCCACCTCGTAGGAGGCATCGAACACCTGATCTGCGTATAGATGCAGCGCTTTCAGCGAGACTGTCCACTGATTTGCCAGGGGTTTCTTCAGGGAGGCGTGGGTCAGGAAGGTTTGTTCCTTGGAGGCTCCAGGGCCGTTGGTGGATCCGTCAGAGGCATTCACATAGCGTCGGTCTTCCGCGCTAAACAGGATACTAAATGACGTTCCATCTACGGGAAGTCGGAACAAAAAGAGGTCGCCACCCAACGTGATGAAGCCGCTGGAATGGAGGTTCGTGGACGAAAGTAGGACGTTTTCTCGATGACCCACATCCGCGCGAAGGCTTGTCGAGAGGTCCCATAGGGCAAAAGGCCCAGGGGCGTCTGAAGGGGGAGTGAACGTGATAGGCCCCGATCTTGCCAGCCAAGCGCCGCCTAAGACCAAGAGGATTTGGAGTGCTGTGCGGTTCCAGGCGGTGTGTGGCATTCCGTTGATTCTCGCGATGTGGTTATTGAGCATCCGGTCTAGACTCCTCCAGCGTGTGTATTTGGGTGGTTCGGAGAACCGAAAGGCCCGATGATCATTGGAAGGATCATCGGGCCTTTGTGCAGCCTGTGCAACTGATCGCGAGATCGGTTGGCGTCCCTAAATTTATCAGTTACGACCGCGGCGACGACCACCACCGTCGTCGGTGCCGGCATCGACGGGTTTCTCGTGATTCTTCAAGTCTTTCTTGATTTCGGAGATCTGCTGGCGGATTTCGACAATGAGTTCTTTGTGTTCCGTGAGAAACTTCTCGCGGTTGCCCTTCAAGGTTTCTTTGATCTTGGCCTTTTCTTCAGCAGTGGTGCCTTTGAGAGTTTTCAGCAGTTCCTTCTGCCCGGCGAGAAATGTCTGGCTCTCGGTGCGGTACTGTTCGACCAGTTTCTTCAAGGCTTCGGGAAGCTCGACTTTGGGTGGTATGCCGAGGCGCGGAATTTTAAGTCCAGGTCCGCGAGGACCCTTTTTGTCGTCGCCGGGCAATTCTGTCTCGGGTTTGCCGCCAGGACGACCGGGACCTTCGGGCTTACCCTTGTCCTGGGCACGCGCGGTACTAAAGGTTGTGAGCGCGAGGACCACGGAGGCGAGGGCCAAAAGTTTTTGAATCGGTTTCATAGGATCTTTCGTTATGTGTGCTGCTTTATTTCGTTTTGATTGCCGCACCACTGGATTACCCGGCGTTGCGGTTCTAGGCACTCTCTTGCAACTCGCGTGCCACTCGATCGAGGTGTTGATTTGATTCGAATCCTATTAATAATGAGACGGTTATGTCGAATCGTAGAGCTGGGGAATTCCCCCAAACCCGATCGTTGGGGCTCTACACCCAGGGTGAGGTGGGTGAGAGTTCCCAGGTTGGCACGTTCTACTCTAGTGGCGCCGGTTCGCTCTTGGAGGGCTGGCCGCCGATGCGGTATCGGAGGTAATCTCGCGAGACACCTAGCAAACGAGCGGCTGCGGAGACATTTCCCTGGGTCTGATCCAGCGCGTGCTGGATGAGCTTCATGATGGCATCCTCCAATGAAAATCCGGAATCGGGAAAGTGGTAAGCGGGGTTAAACCAGTCGTTGATTGGGGTGCACGGGGCGGTTCCTTTGGCTGGGTTGGCTGGGAGCCCAGGCGTCGTACTGCAAACCATACCCGCTACCCCCAGCAACTGATCGAAATTGAGTTCGGGCGATTCTTCAAAAACGAGGGCGCGTTCAATTTCGTGCCCGAGTTCTCTTACATTGCCGGGCCAGCCGTAGGATAACAACCGTCGTTGCCCGATGCTGGAGATGGCGCGGGCAGGCAGTCGGTGACGGCAGCTAGTCCGTTGGATTAGGGATTCCGCAAGACGCAGGATATCGCCGCCGCGCTCCCGCAAGGGCGGGAGCAAGACCCGGAATAGATCCAGGCGATGATAAAGATCTTCTCGGAACTTGCCGGCCTGAACCCATTCCTTGAGATCGCAATTGCAGGCGGCGATGACACGTACATCCACCGGGATTTCGCGGGTGCCGCCGACGCGGCGGATGCGTCGGTCTTCGAGCGCCTTCAGGAGCTTGGCTTGCAGTGATAGAGATAGGCTGGCGAGCTCGTCCAGGAACAAGGTTCCACCATTGGCGGCTTCGAGGAGACCAAGCCGGGCGTTGC
>SXSK01000405.1 GCA_005793375.1 Verrucomicrobiales bacterium
ATGGTTTCTGGACGAACGATTTGGGCGACTTCTTCGAGTGCATTTCTTCCAAGCCGTTTGCCGATCTCGGCCAGGGTAATCCGGTCGGAGTCATTGAGCTGCAAACGGCCCACGATCTGGTTCCGGAGAATCCGATTTTCAGTGGCCAGATACTCATTGCGGAGCAGTAGTTCCTGATCCACCGAACCGCTGATGTACGCGAGGATTCGTTTCCAGTTCATTGAGCGGGAAAATGGCGTAAGAGCAGGATCGTGTGCAATCCCGTGAACGGGCCGAAACGATTGCGGATGAGCGGATTCGAATATTTTGACACTCCGACTATGATTCCTGGACAGGGCCAAAACCAGGGTCCGCTCGTTTCGAAGAGGCGGGAATGGCTCGCGCACCGAGAATATCGAACCAGCTTCCGTGCGGCACTTGCCCCCGGTTTGAAATGCTCTCCCTAGATTCTATACACACCACAAGAGCGCCCGACTGTGGATTGCTCACTTGAGCATCAACGCTCGCGAAGGCGGAAGTATTTGCTGGGGCTGACCTGTTGATTGGCGTCTACAGTGAAGCCGGAACGGGCATTCGGCACAGCAGTCCAAGGGCCTGCTGGGGACTCCGCGGATTCCAGGATGATGGCATCAGCATTGTCATCACCCCACTCCAGTTTGATCAACCGCTGGTTCAGTTGGGCAGTGGCCAGATTGATGTTGATGGATGGCGCCGGCTTTTTGCAATCCACCGTCACCTTAAAGGTGCACTCCAATGATGGCAGTTCTGGATCGTTGATCTTACAAACCACGGTGGTGATTCCCGGTTGGAACAAACTTCCCGAGGGCGGATTGCACTCAACGTTGATCGGGGTGCATCCACGCAACGCGCGGACGGTGTATCGGACAATCGCTCCGTTGGTGCTGGTGCATTTGGCGGTGAAATCCTGCGGGCATAGCAGTGTGAGTTCGCCGTCAGGATTGGGATCCTTGACGATGAAGTTCACCTTGCATTCGCCCACGTTGCCAGCGGCATCAGTCACTCGAAGGAAGATGCAATTGGTACCTACGCCGACCAGGGTTCCTGGAGGAGGGTCCTGGATTACCCGAGCATTCGACCAGACGTTGCAATTATCCTTAAAGGAAACGCCATCCAGGAGGTTGGGCACAGAGGCCGTGCACCCTGAAATGCCGCCCACGGTCCCCGCTTGGGAAGATGCCGGAACGACAATGTCATGGGTCGGGCAGTTGATCAATTTAGGAGGTGTCGTGTCCCCAAAGAACAAACACGCAGGCCAAGCGTAGGACTCATACTCACTCCATCCATAGACCGTGACGCCCGAAGCGAGACCGGTCGTTACCGTGTGGACACCGGCAGTCACTTCCTTTTGGCCATAAGCGTATCCACTGGTGCCGATGTCGAAGAACGGCACCCCGATGGCGGCGCCGTCCAGGTTAACCGTATTTTTGGCGGCGACCGGAACCACCACGTTAATGTAGTGTTTTTCAAAACCCGCCGGGGCCGTGCAAAAGACATGCTGGGTACTAAAATGAGGGCGTGCGGGTACCAACGTCATGAAGGGATCTGATTTCACCACTCCATCGAAGTCCGAACTGTTGGCGTATTGCATCAAGAGGGAGCGTCGACTGGTTTTGACATGCGCGCTCACGGTCGTGATGACCGTTTCGTAAAACTCGCCTCGATCCAAATTGGCGACGGTGGTGCCGTCGATTTCGACTTCCGTGTTGTCGGCGCTAGCAATCACGCGGAATGTGTCTCCCTTAAGACGTCCCTCGGAATAGACTGGGAAGAATTCGCGACCCCAGCGCCGAACGGGGGGCAGTTGTTCAACGATATAATCCGCAAAGAAAACCTCTGAAGAATTGACGTTCGCCACCTGATGCCCGCTGAACACCGCCACGGGTTTATCTGATTCAATAATGGTTCCCGTCAGGTCTGCTGGGGCGTCGTTGGTGTTTCGGAGTTGATAAACATCTCCCACGTTGGTGAGCACCAGGGTGAAGGCGAAGCCGTTGTCGTGGGGTGGAGTGACGAAGCTGGGAGTGATGGACAGCGTAGTCAGTGGTTCGGTGGCGACGACGGCGAATTGGGTGCCGTTCAATTCTGGGACACCGGTATGCACATTCGGGTAACTGGCGACGATATACTCACGGGCCAAGGATTCCGTTGGCAGTCCGAGGAATCCGTCGCTGGTGTATTTCACCTGACTCAAACCGTAGACGCCGATGGGTTCGGTGGAGACCACATGGATACCTTTGTTCACAATGGCGTCGCTCAAATCCCCCAGGTCCGCCGCCTTGGGGAGTTCCACATTCAGGGAATTACCCACTAGAGCGACCGTTTTCGTATAACCGATGCCGTCGATTGTGATCGTGACGATGGTGCCCTTTTGTCCTACTAGGCACAGTTGAGGTCGAACCTGATTGGTTGGATCCGGGTAATAATTGCCTGGGAACGCCAGCCAGAAGTCTTTGCCGGTGCAAGCGAGGTCGCAGCGACCGCGATCGGGGCGGACTTCAACCAAGTGATCCTCGACCTCACCAGGCCCTCCGAATCCTTTAAAGTCCAGACCGCCCTTTTCACTGAGACGGAATCGGCTGTAGGTATTCCCAAGTTTGGCTCCGACAGGTACTGGAAATGAGAGTATGGTAACTGGGGTAACCAATTGGACGGCGTTGAAGATTCGGTTGTTGGCTTCCGACCAATCCGTGTTGCCATCGAAATCGATCCAAGCGTCTAGGAAGCCGCCTTTGGGGGCGTGCACGCGCACGACTGCGATTTCGCCCGGGACCAATGGATCAGGGAACACAATGCCATCTTCATCATCCAATTGGCTTGGATTCAGATCATCGCCATTCGATGCCATCGATCGTTGGCCGTTGTTTTCGACGTCAATGAGACGTCCAAGGGTAAATCCTTCAACCGCGGCATGGCGTGCACCATCGCGAGCTAAGGTGGTTGGAAACTTGGTCAGAAAGAGAGCAACGGATCCGAGTTGCTCTGGCGCATCACCGAAATCGAGGCGTGCGGCTGCAAAACGAATCGGGTAATCCTCAACTTCGCCTTCTTCACCGGCACCAAAGAAGTCTTTTACCGCGGCTTTGCTGAAACGAAAACGGGCGAAACTGGGTCCGGCCTGGACAGTGGCGGGCACTGGCACTTGCAACTGGCTGGCACCCCCGGGAATTGCCAGATTATTGAACACGCGCTCGCCAGCATCAGCGAAGTCACCGTCGGAATTGAAATCGAACCAAGCGCTCAGTAATCCAGCCGAACTGACTGTCACCGAGATGGGGGTATTGAAGCCCGCATTCAACGCCCCGCCCATGATGACACCGTCTTCATCAGGACCATCCAGGTTGGCACCTGCTGAGGGTTGGCCATCTGGTTCTGAATCAATGCTCTTTCCCAGGGTAAACCCAGAATTGGCAATGTGGCGAGGGCCGTCGACCGCCAGTTTGGTTCGATAAGAATCCGGTGCATCACCAAAATCCAAACCAGATACTGCCCCGATTCGGATCTCGTAGTCTTCGACCTCTCCATCTGGCAGCAACCCGACAAACTCCTTCACATCCTGTCGACTAAATCGGAAGCGTGCAAATGTGATTCCGGGTTTAGCGGTTGAAGGTACGTTCACAACAAGGCTGTTGGCACCACCAGAAACCGGGACATTCGAGAGCACCAGATCGCCAAGATCACCCCAACTGCTGTCGGCATTCCAATCGAACCATACGCTGAGGCGTCCACTGACGCTGGCGGTCACGATGACCGTGACGGGCTGGCCCGCTACCAAATTCCCGCCGAACTTAACCCCATCTTCATCGCCACCGTTAGGTGGGGTTGCGTCATCGCCTTTGGCACTAGCCTGCGGTTGACCATCGACTTCACCGTCGATCAGTTTCCCGAGAAATACGTCCTGATTGACGACGTGCCGTGCGCCGTTATTGGCGATCAAGGTCGGGTATTTGGGATCGGGCGCATCGCCGAAATCGAGATTGGTCTGAGCTCCGATCCGAATGAGGTAATCCTCGACTTCGCCGTCGGGCAGTAATCCAACGAACTCCTTCACGTCCTGACGACTGTAGCGAAAACGTGCGAAGGTTGAGCCGGGA
>SXSK01000406.1 GCA_005793375.1 Verrucomicrobiales bacterium
AAAGAGTTTCGCGTGTAGGCCTTCCAGGACCTCATCCGGACCGACTTCAATCAAATCATCCGCGGCTTCGGCATCCGGTGGCTGAGGCTGGATGAAGCGCACTGTTTTGCAGGCTTTCAATGTCGACGCTGGCAGTTCCTGTAGCTCCTCCGGCCGCGAGACTAGGTGGACCTTGGCTCCTGTTTCTTGAAACGACTTCACCACTGAGTCGGTCAGGAAGGGCGACACAATCAGGCATTTCTCGATGTTGTGATCAAAGGGCGACACTTCCCGACCACCGAGTCCGCCGGCCCAAAAACGACATTCCCGATCATCGAAACCCTCTGGCCACGTCCAACGAACTCGGCGCAATTGATCTGCCATCTCTCGGATGCGGGCTCGCCGCTCAGCCGGCACTGGCCGAGCTTTCAGTGCCATTTTCGGCAGCTCGGCGAAGAAGTCACCCAATGGATGATTGGCGGCAATCGCCGTGGATCGGTCCGCCAGCTCGCCATCAAGAGCGACAACTGTGTCCCAACAGCGGTCAAACGTTAGATTGCGACTCAGGCAGAGCAGTCGGTAGCGAACAACCCCATCGTCAGCGAGAAAGCGCAGCGCCCATACCTTGGGATGAAAGATCCCTTTTTCGTCCGGAGCCTGCACTTCATGGATGCATGGCTCCAAAAAGGCCACCAGTGGTGGATACTTGGGCGGTAGCCGAATTTGGCCGGCTTGGCAGAAGATAGTAAAACGGTCCTGATAACGCCGCAGCGCTTCGAGTAGCGCGAGGGGATCCGCTTCGGGCCTGCCATCGGGCTGCTCCCAGTCGAATAGCGCAAATGATAGCGGCACCATCATGGCGCTCAAGAGGTCGAGCGAGAAGGTCGTACCCACGGCATAGTCGAGCTGGCACCCCTGGGGCGGGCGAAGGAGCTCCAGCAGATGAGCACGCTCGTCGGGCTTAAGCATCCTTCGCCTCCATTCCGTCAAAAATGTCTGTCAGCAGTCGCTGGCTGATTCTCCATCGAAACTCCAGCTGTCCAGAGCCGGAGTCGCCGTTCCACAATTCCTGCGCCCGAGGATTGTCAATGCGGGCGAGGCTTCGCTTCAGCCGCTTCTCCCGGTCGCGAATCAATGTCCAGGCTGGTTGACTACGGTGAATCCGGGCGGCGTCTCCTGCCAGCGCAAGGTCGATCCATGCTGTGACGAATGCCTGTGAACCAGCGCTAATCCGGGGATTTCCGATACGAACAATTTCCCAGAATCGTTGGCGGTTCCATTCTGAAAAGACCCGCGCGCGCGTCACCAAAGTCTTAGCCCACGTCGCGAGCGCCTCACGATAGGTCGCGATTCCATCCTTCCACTTGGCCTGCTCAGCCAGAATGAGGTTATAGAGCAACGCCGCACCGTGCATCACCTCGGAAAAGTTCCGGGCATGAAGCAGGAGTTCGCGCAGCTTCGCCGGCAGCTCCCCGACATCAGGATGCTCCCACGCAAACTCCACGGTGTCACCCGAGCGCCCGCGCGCCACCAACTCGGCAAGCAGCGATCCGGCGCACAGTGGACTGAGGCGTATACGCTCCGCGACGTATTCCGCTTCGGCCCGTGACAACGAGAGGGAACACCGATCGGGAAAGTCCGCCGGTGCCGGAAGTAGACCGGCATGCCAGTTGGACGACGCAAGATCGTCGTGCTCCTCATCCCGCTCCTGCGTTCTCCGACCATGCCTGCTAGCAAGGAGATAGTGGCGGTCGAGACTGCGGTGATACTGTGACTGCGAGCCAGCAAATGCGCGGATGCCCCACACCCCCAAGCCTTGCCAATAGACACTGCTCGGGAGTCGCTTCAACGTCGTCTTGGCGAACCGGCCGATGTTCCCATCGTGGTCGTCCGATTCCTCAATCACGTCGATTAGTTCTGTCTCCGCTCGGCGGGCGCGCGACGCGATTTGGGCGGAGCTAACCTGCTTGCTTTCGAGACGCTGATAAGTCCAGGCGACGAGGAGAAAATAGCGCGCCCGGGTCATGATCGTGCTCGTGCCCGGAAAAAGCTGGTCGGCGAATGAGTCGCGAATGGAGCCGAGTCCGAGTTCGTCCCGGGTATCCCGCTCCCGGAACTGGTCGACGACATCGAGCATCTTGCGCCGCTCGTGCTCGGAGTAGTCCAACCAGGTGAAGGATGACATTCTTCAGTTTGTTTTGCCTACATGCGGGGAGTTCACACGTCGTCCTTGGTTGGCGCGACCACCTGCTCCCGCGGAGGTCTGATAGGCGCATCCGGGTTAACGCGGGTTTCTCCCGGAAACCGATGGCCGTCCAACTCGTAGCGAGCGAAGGATAGTCCGTAGGCCACCGATAGACGCGAAAACGGAATAGGCGGTGTCTGGCGGCGCCACTCGATGTCGTCTGGTTCGGGTAACGGATGCATCGGAGCTTGCGTGTCCCATTTTCTAGCTTTCTGGAAAAACCTTGCTGCGAGTTCGTAGGGATTGTGCAGAAAACCTCCGCCAGCGAACATGAGCTGTACTCGCTTCATCTGACGCAGTTGCATATCTCGGTCCTTATGCAGCTTGGATTCCGTGACCGAGACGCCATCACCAACTCCCTTTCCGACTTCATTGTGGATTTCTAGGCAGGCTCGTTCGAACGCCTGCTTCAACCGCATGGACGCGCGATGTTCTCGTCCTTCCTTGAAGCTCAAGACTTCGAAGGGTGATAGCGACGAATCAATCTGCACTGCTTTCAGCTCCAGCCGCGATGAGCCCGCGTCCAAGACAGAGGCATGGTAGTAGCGCAGCGGGGCTTCGTCGCTTCCATCGCTCATCAACTGGAAAAAAGTGAGGTCCACGGTGCCCGCTCCAACGTCCAGGAAGAGATAGAGACCGGGCTGACGCGCTCGCGATTTCAGGTACGACTGCAGATTCGCCGAGGTTTCAGGATAGGTGTAACACCAATCACGCGCAGTCGCGAGTCGCTCGGGATCGGCAAGTGCGGACTCAATCTCCTCGATCGTGGGTGCATTGACTCCTGCGGCTCCCATCGTCACACGTGCGGCGCAAAGCGAGTCGAGCAAAGCCCCTTCCACCCTGGAACCATCTGCGTAGGCAATGGGTACGCACGTATTCACAAAGAACGAGTCTTCAGGATGCTCGCCGAAGTCGCTCCACCGAGATCGACATTCACGCCCGACCTCCGCAAGCACCTGCCCAAAAAACCATGCCACAATCGCCCTTACCGACGTCCCTGAGTCAACGCTGCGCCACGCTGCCGCCCGTTCCCCATCGACCTCGGAAACAAGCCGCATCTTCAGGAAATCGACGACCTCGGTGTGCGAGCCGAGTGAAGTGTCGCGAGCAGTGAGGAGTTGCGATTGCGACCGGATGACAACCGAGGGAAAGAGGTATGTTTTCCCTCCGACAAGATTGAAGGCAACTGGGTAAGCCTTGCCCGGATCCCGCACCATAGCGTCCCGGACTATGCACTTGGTGTAAGCGGTCCCAAAATCCAGACCAACGATGAGCATGTAGCCCGTGGAACGTCGGCTTCGATTTTGCGCCGTGCCCGGCACCCCAGAAGCCAAAGCGTCCTCCGTCTTGTTGTGCCTCTCTCGGAGGTGTTCGATCTCAACATGGCCCTTTTTTGCCTTTTCTTGGGCAGGAGGTTCCGACTTCGGAGTGCCACCGAGCCCAATCATCCGCATCAAGTCATCTATCCAGCTGCTCATAAATCGTTGAAGAACACACCGGCCGCTATCTCCTCCAGTTGCTGATCGATTTCCGCATTTCGCTCCAACTCAGCCAGCCGATCGCGGTGGCGCTCCCGAGTCGCGTCAAGTCGTGCCTTCGCGAGCTTGATGACTCTTTCAGATCGGCCATTCGCAACCACCGACTCCAGACGCTGAAGGTCCTGGCTTTCTTTCCGTTCGAAATGTGCATTGACCTGCTGCCGCTGGATCAGCGCGAGATTCTGATTCTCGGCTGCAAATGTTTCGTACGCACTCTCAAAACGATCTGCGAGCGAGTCACGAGTCCCGTCCAGACGAGTCGCTACGCGTGACGTGTCGTAGGTGCGGTGCAACCAGTCTTCCCCGCTTTGCAGCAGTTTGAGCACGATGCGTTCTGCCTCATCGGCCGGCGCGGGTTCTCCAGCATCCAGGTGTGCCACGGCATAATTCAACACTTCCCGCTTGCGTAGGCCCTTGAACAGCCAGCGCTCGATTCGAAATACATATACGCCTGCGGGCATGCCAGCATCTCGCAGGCGAAGAGCAGCGGTGTCGAAAAACACTCCCTTATCCGCACGATTTTCCGCCGTAATCCAGCGGATCAACGGAGAGAGATGGTTGATCAGCACAACCCGCCGGCCGTCGATCCGTTTGCGCTGCTTGGCGACTTCATTGTGCAAAGTACCCGTAATTTTCCGCGCTTTCTGCTCGGGGATGGCCTCCTGCTTGGTCTCAGCCATGTGAGCATTCAGCGCCTCATGGGCTTCGAACGTGAGTTCAAGTTGGAACACCTTTTCCGACGGACTATCCCAAGAAAGCCGGCATCCGCGGTACTTGCGACGGAAGAAGTCCTCCAGGTAGCTCCGCAGTTCGTGTGCCGAAACAAAGCGGCCGAGTTGACGGTTTCGATTGATTCGATCGCGAATGTAATCTGAAAGCCCCAGGAGGTTTTGACCGCTCTGTTCGAGTTCTTCCTGCGCGCGAAGGCGCCGGATCAAAACCTGTTCGGTCTGGTCAATTCGTTCGGCCTCCTCCTCGGGCGTCAGCTGACTGCGAAACAGGTCCGCCGTCAGTTTCTCGACTTCTTCGCCGATGACCGCTTCGAGGTCGCCGAGGCTGTTGCGGAAAAATTCGAGCTTCTGATGTAGCCGTTCGTAAAGGCGTTCTTCAATCGTGTTCCTGATCTTGAAGTGCACGACGTGCAAGATGGACGCTTGCTGGCCCACCCGGTCGATACGGCCGATACGCTGCTCGACCCGCATCGGATTCCAGGGGAGGTCGTAATTGACCACGACGCGAGCGAATTGAAGGTTGATACCCTCACTACCCACTTCGGAAGAGAGCAAGATCCGAGGGCCGTCCGGCAGGGAAAAGCGTTCGATCTCGGCGTCTCGCTCCTCCTGTTTGGAGATTCCGCCGTGGATCATCGCCGTTTCCACACCTTCAGCTTCGATTCGCCGGCGCAGGTACGCCAGGGTGCCCCGGTAGAAGGAGAAAATCACGATCTTTTCCAGACTCAGGCGCTCCAACAACACTTCCCGGAGTTTCGCATACTTCGAGTCATTCGCCTCGAAGTCGTAAGCACGATAGTCTTTCAGAAACTCTTCGAACTCTTCGTGTGCTTCTGTTTCGTCCCCCAATCCTAGATCTTCGTCCTCTTCAAAGGCGTCGAATAAGACATCCTCGAAATCTCCCAGTTGACCTTGTCGATACGCATCCACCATTGCAGGGATGCAGCTCGCCATGCGGAGTTGCGGGCCAACCAAATGGAATGCAGAAAATCGGCTGCCTGCGCGTTCCGCCCGCTGCCTGACTAAGCGGGTGATTGCCCAGTAGAACTTTGACTCCATTTCGCTGAACTCGACCGGCACAACCATAGGCTGCCGCTTGGCTCGGAGTTCCGCCACTTGGCGCCTTCGCGTTCGCGCCACGTACCGCCCGAGCACATTAAGCTGCTCAGCAAGCCTCTGCGCCTCGATCAGTGGTTCATGACTACCGGCGGCACAGGAATTTAGGATTTCCTCCAGGCGCGGCAGCAACTCGGACTTCCCGATGAAGGGCGAAGAACGTAGTTCCGGAATGGCCTCCAACGCGCGTCCCAACGCTGGTGGGACCAGCGCCAGAGCATTACCCAACCTCACCGCCGGCTCATTCGCGGCAAGAATCTGATTAAAAACGAACTCGTTGTCGAACATGCCAGGGTCGAGCAGCCGCAGCAAAGTTCTGAGGTCTTCGTTTCGGTTGTTCACCGGAGTTGCCGAGACGCAGAGCAAGCCTTCCACCGCGCTGGCCAATGCGCGCATCGTTCGAGAAACCAGGGCACCGGGATTCCGCAAGGTGTGGGCTTCGTCGAAAATGACCAAATCGGCAAAGGGGAAGTCTTCCTCCCAGCTGTCCCAT
Organism: Verrucomicrobiales bacterium; assembly: GCA_005793375.1. Taxonomy (GTDB): domain Bacteria; phylum Verrucomicrobiota; class Verrucomicrobiia; order Limisphaerales; family UBA9464; genus SXSK01. Next base: position 6,103 of record SXSK01000406.1, read on the forward strand.
GCCTGCACGAGCTTTCCTTTTGGGCTGAGGAGACCTCCTTCCTCTAATTCGGCAAAATCCTCCCGGGCGGCGCGCAAGGAACTGTAAGTGGCGATCAACGCGAAGCGATGGCTGCCACCAGTCCGACGCAAATCAGCCATGTGGCCTAACAGTTGCTCGATGTTACACTGCTCAATCGGTACGTTGAACTTTCCGCGCAGCTCGGAACGCCAATTTCGGACGAGCATCTTGGGGCAAACCACCAGCAAACGCTTGGCATCGCGGCGCGCCTGGAGCTCCAGCCAGATCAACGCCGCTTCGATCGTCTTGCCGAGGCCCACTTCATCAGCCAACAGCAGTCGCTCGTTCGGCGACTCCACGAACTTCAAGACCGGCTTAAACTGATACTCCAGGAAGTCGATCTCCGCAGCATCCATCGAGTAGATGAATTCCGAGAGTGATCCCTTCAGTTTTTCAAAGGTCATGCGCCGTTGCAGATCCTCAGGACGGCCAAACTGACCCCTCGCGATCCGATCCTCCATTGACTCGGCCTGAAACTCGACCGGGCGCAGCGCCGCTTCAGGAATGTAGGTTCGATCGCCGGGTCCGTAGTCAACTTCCCATGCTGTCACAGGCCCCATTGTGCGCTTGCGACCAGTGATCAGCCCCCTCCTCGCAGGGGAGTTGATGTGGAAGACTATTTGGCCTGGCGTAAACGACATGACGAAATCTCTTCAGCGGAGTTGAGTTTAGGCCGAGCCCTACACGATATGACTCACCTTCACACATCCCCACTTTCGATTGAGATATTCGGCGACTAGGCGGCGATGGCAGTGATGCGGTTTGTCCTCGCTGCAAAGCAGGCAGCCACCGTCGAGTAGTTCTCGGGGAATGACCTTCTCAATTTCGCGCCTCTCCATCAGCGCGAGGAACTTTTCCTCGTAGACCGCCCAATCGCCCCCGTCCTTCTTGTAGGCATCCAAGATGTCTTGGGTCGGGGCGAGCTTGGGCTCGTGGACGTAGTCGACGCCGCCGATCTGTTTCAGGAAATATTGGAGGTCGTCCTTCTTACTGAACCCAGCGAGCTGCGATACATTGTTAAGGCGAACATCCACCACCCGTTTTACGCCGGAACGCTTGATCTTCTCGAAGAATTGCTCCGCCGACTTCTTGGTGAAGCCGATGGTGTGAACTTGGATTTCGTTCGGTGTCATGGCGAGGAAGGCTCGGTGGTTTCACGGTAGGCAATAGCGTCGGCGCGCTTCGCGTAGGCGTCTTTCAGGCGCTGCTCATCCGAAGCGAAGAGATCCGACTCACCGAGCTTGGACTCGGCCAAGAGTCGCGCCTCGGCTAGGGCGTGAGTTTCAAGCGTGCCGTCTGCAAGAATGTGAAAGATCTCGGCGAATTTCTTCGCGTGGCGTGCGACAAGAATCGTGCGATGGCATTCGAGCGGGTCTTTCTCAGCGCACATGATTGCTACCCGGTATTGGGCGATGCCGGTGCGAAGCCGTTCCAAGCCCTGTTTGAAGGCCGGCGTAGACGCCACCAAGTCATACTCAACCTTACCGTTAACGAAACATTCCGGTTCGGCGCGCCGAGCGCCGAGTTCCTTGCCGAGAAATACATAGCGGATACCCACGCGGGCCAGTCCGCCGCTCAGTGCTTCACGGTTAAATTGGAGAGTAAACCGGCTGTAGGGCTGCGAACGCACATCGCCCAAGACCTCGATTTTGTGCGCCTGCAGCAGTTGCACGAAATGCTCCCACGCATGGGTGGAGTGGCCAATGGTGTAGAGCGGGTTCACGATGCCCCTCCCTCGATAACTGCGGCCAATATCTTGTAATGCCAGCCATTGAAAGGAGGGGTAAGGCTGAGTGTGAAATGGACGCAGTCCGGATTCGCAATCGGAACAACTATCGAGCCTGTCACTGGGACGGAAACATGCTGGCCGTAATGCTCGCGCCAGTGCGGATCCTTGATGTCAAAGGCGTGCTGCTGTCCACCGAGGGTAAATCGCAACAGACTTCGAGTTCGTTTTTGTTCCGTCGGAAGGCCATTCATCCACAATGTGTCGAGGAACTGCACGAACTCCCATCCCACGGGAGGCTTGATGAGATAGAGGCTTGCCGCTCCAGGCATGGTCGAGACGTAGCCCCCAGGAACCTTTTTCGGCTGCGTCGAGTGGCTCCAAAGAGTTGCCGGGGAGTCGACCAACAGGTTGATTCCTGCCGCAGAAAACTTCGCTGCACGCTTCCATTTTTGCCCAGTGTCCAACAGCCAGTCTTCGGGATGATTTGCATCGTTTGCCGGCTGAAGCAGAGGCACGTCGACGATATCGAGCACATCCGGGAATCCTCCATCCTCACAACGCATGACGTTGAGCGCAACAGCTCCTTCAGCATCGCTTCGATCAATCGGACGAATCCACGACCCAACGCACCACTGGGCACCATCCCAAGCAATCTCCTTTCCCGCGACACACCGGTGGTGTCGCTTAATGGAGTTTGCGAGGACGACGATGCGTTTCCAGATCGGCATGATTAGGAAGCTGGCGTGAGGTCCAGTTGGAGCATTCTCAGCGGGCCAAAGACTACCTGTCCGCCAAGATTACTCTGGACGGTCGCCTCGCCAACAATGCGCAGGTGCTTAAGTGGGATTGGTTCAAACAACGCTCTCGATTCGGGCCAACCGCCGCCAAGAAGACTACCTTGCGACTTATCGAGTTCCATCCGCATCGGAGGAACGACGACTTCAATAGCAACGAGCTTCGTTCCCGTTGCCATATTTCGCATTTCGGCAAGTGCTACGCCATACCTCCTGAACAGTCCGGGTAAGTCGTCTGACTCAAAAACGCACGTAATCTCGTTTAGTCCGTATGGTCGATAGTGACCGTGCGGCAATAAACTCCGCTGGTTTCGGATACGGTCAAGTTCCTGCTCTGAGATGAACCGATAGAAAGGCATAACCCTATGGCTTACGTGTTGGATGGCAGCACCGAGGGTCAGCCGGCGGTGGGTCTAGGCGGGTTTGGTAGGGGGTGCCGGTGCGGATCGACTCGGCGAGGGCGTCGTAGATTTCGAGGATGACGCGTTTAGTGCGATATTCGCCGTTGAAGTTGGCCTCGTCCTTGCGCTTCACGATGGGGAAGGTGTCGAGGATGTAGGCGGTGTCGGCGAGGCTAAGGCCGTAGAGGTAGAAGAAGGCGGCGTCGAGTTCGCAGCGGAGCTGGAAGCGGCGCACTTCGTCCCACACGAAGGGCGGGCCGGACCACCCGCATTCCCGCGCGAACGGCTCTAGGTCCCAGGCTGTATATGTCAGCTCTAGCACTCGCAGCAGCAGCCAGTCATGGACGGTGACAGTGTGTTGGCCAGCCCAAGCGCACGGCTCGGCGTAGGCCGTTGGCGGGAGCACGGGGAGCTGTTTTAGGTAAAAATATGCGAGGCTCAGTCCTTGAAATTTCTGCCTCAACACGAACTCCATCACCAGCGAGTTCAGGTTTGCCGCGAGAAATCCATGTTCCGCGGCACCCACGGATGCGAGCACGAGTGGAAACTTATGCCCAACAGCGAGCCTCGGAATTAAGGTGAAGACCCCTAGAGCTATGCTTGTCGTCCCTGTGACATCTTTGAAGCCGAGCAACCACCGATGCGGCCACTGCTCAAGTCGTGCATCTACGGCACTACGTTCAACCCAGTAGAGAGGTTCCGGTGAGAATTCGGGATCTTGGAGGTCCGATTCGGTGACAGCCTCCTTTGAGATCTTACGGAATTGGTGTCCGCTGTGTCCAAGAACGGCGGCACGATGTTGAAACTGGTGCGCCATTTTCGGATCGAAGAGCGGGAGCCAAGTTTGACCCTCCACGACTTTACATCCGTCCGGCACCGTCACGCCAAGTGCGGCCAGTTGTTCCCGCGTGCGGAACGATCCCGAATCATTCGCCATGTCCATCATGCGAAGAAACTTTAAACCGAAAGGATTCTCTTCTGGGGGACCTTCGCGGATTAGAATCGGGCACTTGAGGTAGAGCAATTTTAGTAACTCCGCATCCCGCCGGTTGCGAAGCACCGGAGTGGTTTCGGAATTCGGATTGATGAGCCGAATTTCGTCAGCACTCAGTTCAAAGGTTCTATCGGGCTCGTTGAGTTGCGCCGGATTCGTAAGAAAAAACGCAAACCTTGGCACGGCGCCTCCTTCACGCGCTCCCGATATCGTGAGGGCGCAGAACTGCTGATGGCGGCGGACGGCGGGAAATAACGCCTCGGCGTTAGAGAAATCGAACAAGCTGCGTAAAACACCGCTCCGAATGATGTCGCGGAAAAAGTCCTTCGTCCCGTCGTCGGTCGCAATGCCGGTTGGAACCAAACAGCCAACGCGACCAAAGGTGCTGAGATTCGCTCGGGCCAGTTCGGCAAAAACGGCATAGAGGTTAATGTCCCCTTTTCCGCATAACGGAAAGCGGTTGCTGTTTCGGAGCAGATGACTTTCTCCATCCGCTTGGCGGGATGCTGCAACGAAAGCCGAAAGGAGTGCAGGATCCTCATCGGCTAGTCGCTGAATTAGGCGCTTGCGAGCAGCAGAGTTGGGCGCGTCTGCGATGTCTGGCCGACGTTCGGCGAACCATTCCTGCTCCTGCAATTTCACGCGCTCCCATGGCGGGTTACCGAGCATCACATCGAAGCCGCCATCCCAGCCAGACTGCTCGTTTGTGGGGCGTTCGCCACCGTTTTTCTGGGAGAAAACTTCCGGGAAGGCCAGGTGCCAGTGGAAGAATTGGTAGCGGTCGCGCAGTCGCTTGACCTCTTCACGCATCCACGTGGCGCAGTCCTGCGGGTTGCGCTCTATTTTGCGCAGCAGATCGTTGGTAATGGGATAAGGTAAGTCGCGCGTCTTTTTCCAAACGAAGGCGGCACACCAAGCGTCAGCAAGAAAACGCGCATTTTCATACGAATCGCTGCGCACGAGTTCGGTGTAGCGCTGCTCCTTCTGGTGCACCGCAGCGGCTGTGTCGTCGGTCATGGT
>SXSK01000042.1 GCA_005793375.1 Verrucomicrobiales bacterium
CCGTTTGTTGCTCGTGCTCGGGTAGCGTAATAGGCTCGGACATGCCGGCAGTTAAATAAAGTCAGCGCCTTTTGTCCAGTTTTATACCGCCTTTTGTTTCACCTGCCTCCTTAAAGTCGAAATCTTGAAACTGCCCTGATTGGCGCCAATCGAAATCATTTTAGACATGACAAGTCCTGCGCTGCCTCTCAGTATTGTATCTTAATGGGGCGAGTGACCTGCCTACCCAAAAAGCAGGGTGAGTCGAGCCCCGGAATTTGTTTGAGTAAGACGCCAACAGCGAATCACCAGGTTGATGCGGTCGCGCCCAGCGCGAGGGTTCGTGAGACGTAGGAAAAACCGAAATGATTTATAGCGCAACGATCCCTGGATTCAGGTCCCGGCCAGGACCTTACGGTGCCGGTGTCGGAACTCGACCTGCCTGGATTGGCTGCGTGGCCATTGCCCTTGGCTTACTGGGTGGCCTCCTCGAATTGTCGGCACAAAGTTCAGGGGAAACCTCCAAAACCGGTCGCAGCCCAGGCAAGAGCGACTGGGCGTTCAAGCCAATCGCCAGTCCCGCCGTTCCCGAGGCGAAACAACCTGGCATGGTGTTCACGCCCGTAGACGCGTTCGTCCTCGCCAAACAAGATGCGCAGGGAATCGAACCCGCGCCCTTGGCCGACCGCCGAGCGGTCCTCCGCCGCGTAACGTTCGATTTGACAGGTCTCCCTCCCACCTCAGAAGAAATGGAGGCGTTCCTGACGGACACTTCGCCTCATGCTTACGAGAAGGTCGTGGACCGTTTGCTCGATTCGCCTCAATACGGCGAGCGATGGGCGCGGCATTGGCTCGATGTCGTCCGGTTTGCGGAGACCGACGGTTTTGCCATTGATGAAGAACGTCCGACGCTCTGGCGCTACCGGGATTATGTTGTCCGCGTATTTAATGAGGACCGTCCATTCGATCGTTTCATCCGGGAGCAATTGGCGGGCGACGAAATCGACGCCGGGAGCGAGGGGGTTGTCGCTACGGGCTTTTACCGGCTCGGTCCATGGGAGGCCGACAATATGGTGCCGGAAAACAAGCGGCAGGATTATCTCAACGAAATCACCGACACGGTGGGGTCCGTGTTCCTTGGGCTCACGGTGGGCTGTGCCCGATGCCACGATCATAAGTACGACCCGGTTTCCATCGTGGATTATTACAGCCTGCAAGCGTTTCTCGCCCCACTGAAGCGCGCAGAGCCAGCCGCCAAATTTCTCGAGAGGGAAAAACGCGGTGAGTTTTACTCGCAATACGCTAAAGCCGAGGAAGAGATGATCCGGCGACAGCGTGCCTTATCCAAGTTTCGGACCTCCTTTAGGCCGCGGGTTGCGTCCATTCTTAAAAAGGCGGCCGCGGATGTCGACGACAAGCAATTCGATGAGGCCTTCGGCAAAGATCCCTCATACACCAAAGACGAGATCAATCAGTTTAATCAACTCAAGATGGCCGTCGGTGAGTTTAAAGGCCCCGCACGTTTCAAAGCGGTGGCCTGTGCAGTCGCCAATCCCACGGATGAAGAACCGATTCCGGAGACCCGTGTGCTCAAGGGTGGAAGTCTGACGTCTCCGTTAGAACGCGTGGTGCCGGCGTTCCTCTCCGCTGTCCCGGCATGGTCGGCGGAATGTTTCGAGGAGCAGCCCAAACTGAAATCCACCGCCGGCGGGCGGCGAAAGGCTCTGGCCCAGTGGATTGCCAGCAAGGAAAATCCTTTGACCGCACGTGTGCTAGTCAACCGGATCTGGCAGAATCACTTTGGTGTTGGGATTGTCGCGACGGCTAATGATTTTGGTGTCAACGGGTCCGGCGCGAGCCACCCTGAGTTGCTCGATTACTTGGCGACGCGATTGATCGAGAGCGGCTGGCGGCTCAAGCCCGTCCACCGGTTGCTGCTTTTGTCGAGGACCTACCAGGTTTCCTCCCGTCATCCTCAACACGAAGCGAGTGCCAAAATTGATCCCGACAACCGGTGGCTGTGGCGCGCTCACTTCCGACGTCTGGAGGGCGAAGTCCTCCGAGATTCAATGCTGGCCGTCAGTGGACGCTTGCTGCTCGTCCCGGGCGGTCCTGGTTTTTTTGAGGAGTTGCCCCCGGAAATGGGGCGCGATTTCTCCATGTTCAAATGGGACCCTTCCGAAGAAGACCAGCGCCGTCGTCGCAGCCTCTACCAATTTCAACGCCGCAACCTGATCGTCCCGATGATGGAATCCTTTGACGCAGCCGACATGTCCGCATCGTGCCCCCGCCGGGGCACTTCCGTGACCACGCCGCAGGTCTTCACCTTGTTCAACAGCCAATTCGCTTACGAAACCAGCCGGCATTTTGCCCGGCGTGTCCAACGCGAAGCCGGACCGGTACCGCGCCGTCAGGTGGAATGGGTGTTCAGCTTTGCCTTTGCAAGAAAACCAACCCCGTCTGAACTGGATGCGGGTGCCCGCTTCCTCGAGAAGCAGTCCGGCGCGGAAACGGCCGACAGCGAACCCTCGAAGGCGTTGGCGGACTTATGTCTGGTGGTCTTGAACACCAATGAATTTCTTTATTTGGAATAATGCTAAACTTGTCCCTCCACTCGCAGTCGATGCCACTGGGATCGCCAGACCGAACCGACGCACGGCGAGATGGGTGGCGGGGATTTGGCGCGGCAAGAAATTGAGTTCATCAGCATGAAAACGCACAAGCCATCGAAATCCCTTCCCCTTCTGGAATCCAGCCTGCTCGACCGGCGCGGGTTCATCTACCAACTGGGCTCCGGCGTCGGTTCGGTGGCCTTGAGTTGGATGCTGAATCAGGATCGAGCTGCTGCCGCCGAGGCGCTGGGGAACAAACTCACTCTTAATCCGCTGCTGGCCAAGAACCCGCATTTTCCGGCGAGAGCCAAGTCCTGCATCTTTCTCATGATGGAGGGCGGGGCCAGTCACATGGACACGTTTGACCCCAAACCCAAGTTGAAGGAAGTGAGCGGGAAGATTTTCAAGCGGGATGACCAGTTCAAGTCGAACCAGAATAACGGTGATCGCTTCTTCACACCGTCCCCCTTTGAATTCCAGCGCTATGGCCAGAGCGGGAGGGAAGTTAGCGAATTGTTCAAGAATATGGCGAGCTGCGTGGATGACCTCGCGTTCGTTCGTTCGGTCTATGCGGAGAGCGACAATCATCCAGCCGCCTTGTTCCAGTTTCTGACCGGGAATGCCTTTCAAGGCAGCCCCTCGATCGGTTCCTGGGTGACTTATGGCCTGGGAACGATGAACCAAAATCTTCCGGCTTTTGTGGTCCTCCGGGACGGACAACCCTTTGGCGGCACCGCGACGTGGGGCAACGCCTTTCTGCCCACCTGTTACCAGGGGACCCAACTCCGCAGCGGCGCAATTCCGATCCTCGACCTGCAACCGCCGGAGGATGTCGGTCGGAAGCGCCAGCGTGAAAGCCTTGATCTATTGCAGATGTTCAATCGAGAACACAGCCAGCGGAATTCGACACATCCGGATCTGGAGGCACGCATGGCCAGTTATGAACTCGCCTTTCGAATGCAAACCGAGGTTCCTGGCACGCTCTCCATCGAGGGGGAGTCGGAGTCTATCCGGAAACTTTACGGAGTGGATCAAGAAACGACGAAGGCCTTCGGAACGCGCTGTCTCCTGGCTCGCCGTTTGGTAGAGCGTGGAGTGCGTTTCGTGCAACTATGGTCGGGTGGATGGGATTCTCACGATGACATTCTCAAGGGACATCGAAACGCTGCCGAGAAGGTGGATGTTCCCATCGCCGGACTGATTCAGGATCTTAAGCAGCGCGGGTTGCTCGATGAAACGCTGGTCGTGTGGGGCGGCGAGTTTGGTCGTACTCCCGACACCAACGAGGGAAATCACAAGAAGAAAATGCCCGGCCGGGACCACAACCCCGGAGCCTTGACCATGTGGTTCGCCGGTGGTGGCACCGCCGGCGGAACTCTCATTGGAGCAACCGATGAGATCGGCAACAAGGCGGTTGAAAGTCGGAAAAGTCTTAAAGATGTTCACGCCACATTGCTTCACAGCCTCGGCCTCGACCAATCCAAGCTCACTTTCTACCACGGGGGGCGTTTCAAACAATTGACCGACACAGGCGGAGACGTCATCCGCGAGATCCTCGCCTGACGAACGGTGTTACCACCCCAATGGGTTTCAAGGAGTCCGCATTGGGGTGTAGTAAATCTTGAACAGTTCGTGGCGACCTTCGGCTGAAGAGCGGGACAGGGATCTGCGCGCATGTTTCGGACCTGTTGGTGAGG
>SXSK01000043.1 GCA_005793375.1 Verrucomicrobiales bacterium
AGTGTCGATCAATCCGGTGTACGAGTGGGTTTTTATGAGTCGTCTAAACTGAATCCTGCAAGCTATACAAGCCATACGTTCAGACTAGACCTCATTGAGGTAGTAACACCGTTCCCCGGCACCGCCCAGCCAACCGACCGATTCCGGTAAGGCGACTTCCGGTTTGCTGAGGGCGAAGGTGGTATAGCCGCGAGCCAGCCGTGGATCCGAGGGATTGGCTTCATAAACAGTGTGGTACATACCCAGCGGCTGAAAAATCCGTTCCGCCAGCAACTGACCAAATGACTTCCCACTGACTTTTTCTGCAACGCGTGCGAGAAGAATATAACCGGTATTGCTATAGGAATACTTGGTGCCAGGCTCAAAATCTAGTTTGCCGCCCGCATACTCCTGAAGGAGATCATCGGGAGCTTTGGGACGCTTCATGCGACGATCCACAAAATCGAGCGGATAATAGTCCGGATATCCGGAGACATGATGCATCAGGTCCAGGAGCGTGATATCAAGGGCTCGCGTGAGATTTGGGTAATACGTCCCTACCGGATCAAACAGGGACAGTCGCCCGTCTTCGGCCAGCAAGAGGATGACCGCGCAGGTGAACTGCTTTGAAACCGAGCCAATGGCGAACAACGTGTCTGCCTGGACAGGCTCACCGGATTCGATGGATTGTTTTCCGTAGCCTTTGACGAGCACCGGTTTGCCATCATTGAAGACGGCTACGGAAAGGCCCACGCGATTTCGTTGCCGGACCTGGTGGGTGAGATAGGTGTCGACGGCTTGGATGTCGAGCTGGTCGGGAAGTTTGGGAACCCCGGCGGCTTCGGCAGCAGATGCAGCACCGACCGCAAGAATTAGGCTGGCCACAGCGCATACGACGAATCGAATGAATCTCCAACGGACGGTGCAGCACGACCAGGACGAGGTTTGGGCGGCGGCTGGTACGAGCCTTTCCAGGCCCGCGCAATACATCGAATTCACCGTCTAGGATTACCCTAATCGCCCCAGATGTTCCAGTGGCGAGTGGATGGAATAGGGGGCTGACTGTCGTCTTCCCTCCGCGTCCCCGCGCTTGAACGAGCTCCCCTCAGGTTGGGTTCTCCGCTATGATCACTTGAATCCAAGGCCGTATTCTTGGTCTTGCTCCTGCTCCCGCTCTGATTCAGCAGGCTGGGGACCTGGCCGCGAGGTAGGAGAATCCTGGTCCTGTGATAAGGGATCCTTGAAGAACGAAAGAAAGAAATTACTGACGGTTCTTCAAACGGCGCACGCCTTGAACCACGACGGGCAGGGCCAACAGAAGGCCAGCAACGTAAGTCGAAGGTTCGGGAACCGGTGTTGAGTTGAACGCCACGTTGTCGAATTCGAAGGCGTAACTACTGCTGCTGGCGACAACCTTGTCGAAGCCGAATGTCGAGTTGATATCCACGTACAACGTTCCATTGACGCCTTGGTTGCCATTGGGACTGGCGGTCACGTGGCCACCCGTGATGGAGCCCACAGAGACGTTGCCATTGAAGAACTCGAGTTTGTTGTAACCATCCACCGAACCCCAAAGCAGCCCCAAATACCGCTGGAGCGATCCAAACGTCAACGTGACGGACCCAATTCCCGTGGAGAGATACTTCGTCGTGTCGGCTCCATTAGCTTGGTTACCCCCGCCCGCACCAAAGCCGTTGCCATTCCCGCCGGACAGCCAAGGCGCGGCATATCGTCCGCCCACGGAATTCACCACGGTCTGAGCATCACCCGTAAAGCTGACGGTCAGGCTTCCATTCGGGCCGTTGGCCACGCCTCCGGAGTTACCCAGGCTGAGGTTGTTAAAGTTGATCTTGTTGACACCAGTAGGTGCACCGCCGACCGAACCCGTAACACTGAGAGCGGCATTGGCCAGTTCGATGGAGGTCAGGCTGACGATTAAGGAGGCGGCAACTTTGAGTTTCATAGATCCGTTGTTGTTCAGTTTGTTCATACCACTCCTTAAGCCACCGTCATGCCAACGGCGTCCACCCCTGGTTGTGTAAACGAGACATGCGCCCATTACTCCTTATGAACCAATGATATAGACGAGGGATTTTGGCCCGAAAACAGGCGCACTCTCACCGTCAGCCATCAGCATCTGTCGATGGGCCCCAGGGGAGTCGAGGCACTGCATTCGCCATCTGCAATGCAAATGGAAAGTCCCGCACAACGGACCCGAAGGCGGCACGCGGAGGCGCGGAGCCGCGGAGAAAACAGAAGGCCATTTTTCTTCCGCTCCGTGTCCTCCTTCACCCCGCGGTTCCTCAGGTTCGCTGCCACTCCAAAAAGCATTAAAACCACGGAGCACACAGAGTTCGCCGATAGCCATCCAGGCTCACCACTCTTCAAGTCTCGTCTTCCCCCTCCGCGTCTCCGCGCCTCCGCAAGATCCAAAATCCCCAGCATGAAAGTCTTCATGAGTTGAGTAACCGGCGTGACCCGAAGGAGGCACGCGGAGGCGCGGAGGCGCGGAGAAAAACTGAGAAGCATTCGTATTCCGCTCCGTGTTTTCCGTGCCCTCTGTGGTTCTTCAGGTTTACTGCCACTCCCAAGAACCTTAAAACCACGGAGGGCAGAGTTCGCGGAAACAAATCTGAGCTCGCCGTCCTCGAATCAAGTCCCCCTCCGTGTCCTCTGTCCTCCGCGGTTCTTTGGGTTTCGTGCTGGATAAACGTGGAACAGAAGAAAGCAGCAGAGTCGCGCATGCGGGACCACTCCAAAAGATCATCGCAGCTCGAATCGCAGCCGATAGTAGACCGCGGCTTCTGAGGTGCCCACTGAACGCCAGAGCAGCGTCTCATTGTCACCACTGACCCAGGATTCCGGTTGGGGCCAATCCGTTGCCAACGACCAGTTCACGAAATCGGCTGAACTCTCCCACACCACACCCAAACGATCGGCTCCTAATGGATGGCTGACACTGAGGCTTATCTCGCCACTCGGACCCACCAGAAGCTTCGGTTGCCGATCGGGACCCGATTTGGGATCGAGATCGTTGCTGCCCAAAAAATATTCTTCCGCGGCAGACAACCCATCGCCATCGAGATCTTGATTGAGTTCGCCAGTGAACGGAATCGCGTCATCCCAACCGGGCGTGCCTCCGACGACGGCGCTGGCTCGCCAAGAACGCGGGTCGGTTGGATCCAGGCCTTGGGGCGACGCCACCCGGGTCATCGAACGTGCACTACCAGCGGCCAACAACGGCCAGGGACGCGCATCGCCGTAGTGGAATCGCGATACAACACGCCCTGAGGGAGCCAACAGGTGAATCCAGTCGCCGTCGTTGGCGAGCGCGCCAGCGTATTCGCCGAGGACGGGTTTGTCGGCGCCATAACGCGTTTCAAACGCTGCGCGGTTGCGCACGGCGAGCGCGCGTTCGCCAGGACCCAAAATCCAACCATTCGGAACTGTGAAATCGATGCCACCCGAGAGCCGACCACCGCCGAGAATCGCATAGCGCGTGGTCGATCGATTGTGGACCTCGATGAACTCCTCCGCGGGCACCGTCTCGGGAAAATAGAACACCTCTGAAACGTCCATAGAATCGGGCGCGGCGACAGCGGTTGGCTGTAAGAAGAAGGCTGAGACCGGAGCTGACCAAGTCTCGCCGATGAGTCGTTGTGCCCGTACGTGCGTCGGACCCTTCAGCAAAAAGGGACTGGTGTAAGGGCTCGCGCCCGGGGCCAGAGTGGAGCCGGCCGCTATGGGATCAACCCCGTTGGTCGAGTAGACGATTTTCGGACCACCACTCAAAGACACTGGCACCGTGAGAGAAATAATACCTCCCGGAGGAGTGATCACGACTGCAGGACTGAGCGTATTGGTATAAAGCCCGACCGACCGGAAACGCGCAATGGCGACGCTGTGTATGCCCGGCCAATAGGTCGACCGCATCCAGGACATTTCCTTTAGCCAATCACTGCGTTTGGCGGGGACGCTGCGGCGGCTATCTCCCCAACGGGCGGATTCGGCGACAATGCTCCGATCAATCTCGGCGACGCGGCGCTCCCAACGGGCGGCGTTTTGAGTCGGCGTCAGAATTCCCGTACCCGTGGTCAATGCGATGACCCGCGCCGAGAACCGCTCGCGAAACAGCCGGTTTTGGCGAAGTTTGTGATACAGAAATGCGGGCGAATCGGGCGGACCACTCACCGCCTCGAAGCGTTCTCCCGGGAAGGTGGTCGTGGAGGTGAGCGACAGATTGGAAATCTCCTGGTCCCAGGTGAAGAAGCGGAATCCATCGCTCAAATCACCGCGGCGCCGCGCGCTCCACCAATTATGGTTCGGCCAATCGACCGCGCCGGCATAGATGTGCAGGATCATGTAGTCGATCAAACTGTCGACGTTGAGATAAACCGGCATGGCCGGATCGCGAGTGCCATCAGCGCGGCGACCCAATAAGCGCCAGTAGGCGGTGTCCGAAGTTAAGCCGCTCGTTGCCCTCGCGATCATCTGATCCCAAACCGTCTTGGTACCCGCCTCCACTTCGCCGCCATCCTTGATGATGTCGTATTCCTCAGGGTCGCCACCGAAGTTCTCCGCCAGCCACACCGATTCGGTCCGTTCCGCAAGATTGTACTGGCCCCAATAGATCCCGTTGAGGAACACATTCACGTAGCGGTTGTGCCCGACCGGCCAACCCATGGCGAGTTGGGTGTCTTTCATCCAGGGATCGCGCAGATACGATGTCTTCTCGGGCGGCCACGCTCCGGATTCCTCGACTGCCCAGCCATCGGTCGAGGAAGCTCGCAAAGTCAGTTCATTAAACGAGGTCACTCGACTGTCGTCGAACAATCGGAATCGCAGACGCGTTGGGCCATACTCGCGTTGGAAATGAAGTCGAAAGCTGTGCTTGATGGCATGCCAATGCTGACGGCTCAATCCCCCGTGAATTCGCACACCGGCATCGATCTGAAATCCCGGGTCGCCGTTAGGAAGAATCCACTCAGCCGAAGCCGGTCGAATCCATTGGTCTCCCTGACTCGCACTGTTCGGATAGATGCCGGTCTTGGCGTCAAACCAGTTGGTGATCGCCATGGTGAGACAGATCGCCGGCAGCGAAAGGATTCCGTCGCTCACCCGGTAACCCGCGGTAGTCGTCCGGACCACATCCGGGTCCATTTCATAATCCGCCGGAACCGGTTGTCCCTGCCGTGGACCGTACGCCCCGTAAACGCCCCAAGTGGTCGGATAACCCGGGATACGTGCCGGTTGTTTCTCCACTTGATCCGCAAAGAGATAGGTATGCGTCTGAACCGCCGAGGGCTCGAAGTCGTCGCGAAGGGCCATCACCCGGACCACAGTCGCATTTGAAACTGTCAGCTCAACGGTGGGCCGGCCATTGGGTTCAGCAGGACTCACAGCGAACGCCTGTTCACGAGTGGGCAGGCTGCCATCCAACGTGTAGTAGATGGAGGCGCCCGGAGTGGAACAACTCAGGGTCACCACGGTGGTCCCCGAAAGGAATCCGCGCTCGGGCGTGACACCAACCGCTGCCGTCAACCCCGCAACACCTGTACCGTTCACTGCCAAAGGCGTCGGTGCGGTGAAATAGCGCTGCGCCAAAAAGTTTCCGGCGATCAACTCGGCGTGAATTAGAAAGTCGGACCCATTCGCCGCCTCATTCACACCCTCCAATGCGAGGATGTTCTGTCCCGACCGCAACCAGCCCGGCCGAATCGGAATGTCCAACACAACCGGTTCGAGGGCCTCCAGCTTACTTCGAGATGCCGCCACGGGGATGTTCAACTCGGCGACCGGCACGCCATTGATCCAGGCCGAAAGTCCATCGTCATAACGCAACCGCAACCTGAGGAAATCGGCACTGAAATTCGGGGGTATTTGAAACGGTACGCGCATCCGGGCGACGGGACTCGCACCGGCCAAAACCGAGGTGAGATCGGTTCGGATCCAGGAGCGATAGCTGCCGATGGCGATCGGCGACACACCTTGAGCCAGAGCCTGGATGTCACCTGCCGTCAGCGGATTGGCCCAAACGGCGATGTCATCCAATTTCCCTGGGTAGGTTGCGCTCGCATTGGGTGCGCTGCCGAGCCATAGGGATCGAATGGCTTTCAACGGAACGGCACTCGAACCTCTGTGCCAGAGTTGACCATTCTGCCAGATTTCTTTCCGAGGACCGTCTTTGAGAAAAACATAATGGTTCCAGCGACCACGCCATTTGGTGGTATCCAATTCCTGGCGTGAGATTCGTGTATCCCCACCACAGCAACCAGCGGTGTCGAAGTAGATCACACTATCCGACCAGGGGAGATGCACCATCAGGTTTCGGGAATCGCCGGTGGTGGCGACTGAATCGAACCAGATCACACTATTGGCAACGGGTTGTTGCGGCCCGCCGTAGGCCCACAAACTGACAGTGGCGACGTCCCGTTGCTGAATCAGGTCGAAAGCGCCTCGCGCCGCGGCATCGACACGAACCGACGCTTTATTGTTGCCGCCTACACCCAAATCCAACGCCCGATCCCCGACCTTCCCTGATCGACCGCTCCTTGAGGGGCCGAGCACCGCCGGACCGAGCAGCGTGCCATGGTTGCCCCGGCCGCTGGAATCCACCGCCACTTTGGGTTGCTGCGCCTCGTCAAAATTCCAATAACCCAGGAGCGTGTTTGGGACGTCCGACGTGAGATCGTCGTAACCCGCACTGGCATTGCCGACAATCCAACTCGAGTCGTCAAAAGGTTCCCGATCGATAGTGCCCACCCAGTCGCGATCCCTGTTTCCTGGAGCGGCGATGGCAATTCGGGCATTGGAATCGGCGGTCACGAGTTCCAGGTCCAACTCGCGATACCCCACGCCATAAGAAATGTCAGGGGCCTGAGGCGGGTATGAGGGGGCGAACTCCGTAGCAGCCACCACGCCTTCCGGCGGGAACAGCGCCAAGTACTCACCTTCCTGGCGCAAGTTGAAATTCGTGTGCAACGGTTTGCTCGGATCCACGCGATTCTTGCCGGATGCAAACACCACGAGCCGTCCCAATGGTGCAATCCGCGCTCCGACTGGGAAGCGCCATTTGCTTCGACTCCCGGCGCTATCGGTGAGCCGCCATCCGGTTAGATCGACGGACACCGCTTCGGAATTGCTCAGCTCGATCCAATCCGATGCGTCGCCCTGCTCGTCTCGAAGCCCGGGAGCATTGGCCGCCATGAATTCCGTGATGACGACTTCTGCCTGACAAAACTCGACCCCAAACACCCACGCTAAAGCCGTCACATAGGCGATCCATCGATAACCCAAGAAGCGGATAACGCCACAACGCCCTGACCTTGCCTGAACAGGTCGGCGGGTGGGATCGATGGCTGAGGTGTCGGGAGCTTGAGTCAAAACGTGCGGATGAATTTCATCAGAACCCTCCAACCATTGGCGAGTCACGACACGGAATTAATCGGGCAACCGCTCGCGGAATTGTCGGCAAGCGGCTGCCACGTCGGGTTGATTCAGAATCGCTGAAACGACGCAGATGCGAGTCGCTCCCGCAGCCAAGACCTCACCGAGATTGCCCAGGTGAATTCCGCCGATGGCAAACCAGGGAAGCGTGAGGTTCGACGAGGCCCACCGCACATAGTCCAGCGTGACGGCCGCCCGCCCGGGCTTGGTTCCGGTCAGGAATACCGGACCGATCGCCACATAATCTGCGCCCGCCCTTACCGCGCGCAAGGCCTGATCCGGCGCATGGGAGCTCAACCCAATGCAACAGGCGCGCCGCTCGCGACTCGCCCACAATTCGTTGACGTGACCAAAGCCCGCGTCAAAGAAGTCCTCCTGTCCCAAATGACAGCAGGGAGCGTTGAATTCAGCGGCCAGATCCGCATGGTCGTTCAAAACAAACCACACGCCAGCGTCGCGGGTCACGGGAAGGATTCGTGCAGCCAGATTCCTCACTTCAGCGGCCGAGGCGTTCTTGGCGCGGAGTTGGACTAAGTCCGCACCTCCCTGGCAGAGTTGTCGGGCGAGCTCTGCGGGGTCACGTCCATGCAAGTAAGCCGTATCGACGAATGCATACAACCGGCATTCGGCCAGCGGCTTCAACTGGCGTGTCTCGATTTCAGCGGAACGGGTGAAAAAACTCATCGGCGTAGCGGTCGTTCAGCATGTACCGGATTCGCTGATCCCGCAATGCTTCGACATGTCCGTCGGTGAACGTCAGATTGATCCGTCCACTGTGGACAATGAAACGCCCGATTGCAGCAGCCGTATGGCTGTTGCCGGGATGAAACGAGGCATTATTCATCGACCTGGGATCCTCGTTCACCAGGAACACTTTAGCGGATGGGCGTTGCACCGAAGCAAACCGGACACCGGCTGTTGGAACGCCACTTTGCCCGCCTCCATTGTTATACCAACTGTTCAGGCTGAAGTTCACGCGTAGTGCATGGCCCTGCGCGCCGGTGCTGGGACAGCGGTAAACGGCATAGCGATTGGTGTGGCGTTCGCTGTAGGGAAGCCTTGGGCTCGACAGGACGTACGGGAAGATGGACCCCGCCTCTGCATGAAACCCGTACCCCGGGGTTTGCCATCGATTTCGATTGTTGGTGTCGGGTGCTTCCTGCCCGCCGAACACCCAATCGGGCGAAAACCGCGAATCCGAATTCGCCCGATCCGTGTCACCCGCCCAACAGAAGTAGTCCCGGTTGTCGTCGACATAGAGCAGGATACCCAAGGACAGCTGGCGGAGATTGCTTTTGCAGTTAGCACTCCTCGCCTGCTCCCGCGCTCGTGCCAGAGCTGGCAACAGCATGGCCGCCAAGATCGCGATAATGGCGATGACAACGAGCAACTCGATCAGGGTAAAGCCGATGACAAGCCATCGCGTTGACGAAGCATTCACTCGCCTCGCGGGAGCAAAGCCTCGATGGATGGTTCGTTGCAGCCCATTGTTCATGCGCGAAAAACAGCCTCGTCTAGAAACCTGAATGACAGTCGGCGAGGTTCACTGAGCACTATGCCCAATCTGGGAGTCCTGACAACTGCCGAGTCGCTGTCCAGGAAGCCTGAGGGTTAGGAGTAGGAGTAGGAGTGGGCGTGGGCGTATTGTCGAGTTCCCGGAGCCTTTGGAGAGCGCGGTGGCCCTACACCGCTTTCGGGGAGTTCCCACCATAACCGATCTCCAAACCTCCAAGTTAAAGACGCCTCATTCAATGCTGGGGGGAAAAAGCGGCAGAGGGCTCTCATCTTTGTCTCTAAAATGGCTCTCTAGACATTCTCACCATTTTGCTTGGGAATGTCGTGCTTGGCGGTGCGTGAGTTCAGGGGTCTCCGGTATCTTGTTTGGCACACTCGCCCGGAGCAGA
>SXSK01000407.1 GCA_005793375.1 Verrucomicrobiales bacterium
CCAGTTAGAAGGTTTTTGGTGGAAGCTAACTTTTCGAGGTTATCGCCAATCACTGGCTTCATTCCAAACAGTTCGTCCGCAAATGCCGCCGCCGCACGGCGGGCCGCCCGCAGAGCGTACTCGTTCTTCAACTCCGATTTGATTTTGTCTTTGGCGGCACTTGCCGACATCGTCTTGCCATCTGGTTCTACAAAGAAGTTCACCCCGCGTTGCAAGTAAACTTGGTCCAATTTCGCTGCGAGATTGGTGTCTGAAGCCATGATTTTGTCCGCTTCCGCGTTGTAATTCGTCGCCATGAACCGCACATAGCTGACCTGGACACGCTCCGGAATGCGGTACATCGACATCCGGTTTGTAAAAAAGCGGGAAATTTCATCGGGGGCGACCTTGACGGAGGCGAGGTAGTTCGAATTGGCAAATGTGACCAAGGACACGGAAGCAACCTCGTTCTCCTGGCGATAGAGAGTCTCCGCCTCTGGGGTGGAGATCAGCTTTCCAGCCCCTCCAACAACGGCGGCAAGGTGTTGAATCGCCGCTTCATGTCGAGCAAAGCGATGGAAGTCGATTTCAGTGAGGTTTGCCTCGGGCAACTTGTTCTTGACGAACAGGTTGTAAGTGTCGGACTTGAATCCACCCTTCTCCCGATCGCTGAATACTGGCGAGTTGGCGATCCACTTCGCGGCCCCTTCATCGGTCACGGACATTCCCAACTGCTGCATACGGCTCACCAGCAACAATCGGTTCCGAGCCTCGGTATCGCCGTCGTAGTCCATCTGCCGACTCATGGCGTCTTTGGTGGGCCATTCACCGTAGCGGAAGAGGTAGCTCAACAAACTTTCTCTGTAGGCTTCCAGGAATTTGTCCCTCGCGATGGGCTGCCCGTCCAAAGTCCCTAGATCGGCTTCCCCACCGGTTCCGCCCCGGTCGTAGCGTGCCGTGGGGCTAAAGAACACCACGAACGATAGAATGACAACGACTATGATCAGGAACCACAGCCACTTTTGATGACGTCGAATGCTTGCGAACATACTTCCGATTAAATAGGCGACACGAAAACTGGACCTTAGCCGCGCTTGATCCAACAGGTCAAACGTAAAACTGGAGTCAGATCGCAGTTTACGGCGGCGCACACTCTGGCACTATAGGCTGCATGGACATGGTGCAACGATTATCCCAGATCCGCGGACGGGTCGATACGGCCTGCGCACGTGTCGGCCGCGATCCCGCCTCTGTCCGTTTGCTCGCCGTTAGCAAAGGACACCCGCCTGAAGTGGTTAGGTCCGCCTGCGACGCGGGATTGGCGATGTTTGGGGAGAACAAAGTTCAAGAGGCCAAAGCCAAGATCCCGCTCTGCCCCGGGCGACTCGAATGGCATATGATTGGGCATCTGCAATCGAACAAGGTCCGCGATGCCGTGGCGTTCTTTCACACTATTCAAAGCGTCGATAGCCTCAATCTCGCGGTGGAGTTGAATAAAGCCGCCGAAAAGGCAGCCAAGGTGGCGCGCATCTTTCTTGAGGTGAATGTGGCTGGGGAGTCGACCAAGTTCGGTTACTCGCCTGAGGCGATCTTTGCAGACTTGGAAGCGTTGAACCAACTTCCGCGGCTGGAGATCCATGGGATCATGGGCATGGCTCCGTGGACCCCTGACGCGACTCGTGTCCGCGCCGCTTTTCGGCGACTTCGAGAGATTCGGGACCAGTGCTGCTCCCATCTTGGGGTGCCGTCTATGGAGCTTAGCATGGGCATGAGCGGCGATTTCGAGACGGCGATTGAGGAAGGATCGACGTTAATTCGGCTGGGTACCGCGATTTTTGGACCCCGACGTTTCGCACGACCTGTGGCCGATTGATTGAAACTATGGAACTAACAGTTGAAACATTTCAGGCGGAGATCGATGAGGCGCTGCATTCTTTCGATCGTTTTGTGGTGTGCTTGGACAAACCCCCCGACGAAGCCCGTAAATCCTTGCTTTCTCTGATGGAGAAGGCCATCACGGCCTACTCCACACGCAAGCCCAACCTGCGGCACGGAATCGCCTTGGATCGACAGGTCACCATCATCCTGAGCCAGACAGAGACGGATCGTCCGCTGTGCGGCATCTACTTTAATCTGTCTTCGCCCTACCACCGCACGAGGAAGGAGGGGGAGTGAGCGACCCGGTAGCTCGGTCCATCCGTCCAGAAGTGAGTTTGAGAATCCGCGGTCGGCAAATCCGCTTGGGAGCTAGGACCCAGATCATGGGAATCCTGAACGTGACCCCGGACTCCTTTTCGGACGGGGGGAAGCACTTCAGTCTCGATGCTGCGATTCGCCGGGGTCTGCAGATGGTTCAGGAGGGAGCAGATTGGATTGATGTGGGCGGGGAGTCCACTCGCCCCGGGGCATGCGAGGTGGACGAGACTGAGGAATGTCGCCGGGTTCTGCCGGTGGTGGAAGCCCTCTCAGGTTCCTGTGGGGCTGTCATTTCGGTGGACACACAAAAGGTAGTCGTGGCACGCCAGGCGTTGGAGCATGGTGCCTGCGTTATCAATGACGTCGGAGCTGGCCAAGAACGTTCGGCCATGTGGAAATTGGTTGCAGAAACAGGGGCGGGCTACGTGGCGATGCACATGCAAGGTAAGCCCTCGACGATGCAACTCAATCCTTCCTACGACGACGCCTGTTGCGACGTGGATCGCTTCTTCGAGGATCGGATGAAGGCGATGGTTGAAATGGGTGTGCACCCCGATCAAATCGTGCTGGATGTTGGAATCGGTTTCGGAAAGGCTCTGGAGCATAATTTGAGGTTGCTGGGCGGTCTCCGGATCTTTAAACACTTTCGCAGGCCGATTCTCGTTGGCGTTTCGCGCAAATCCTTCATCGGTCTGCTCACAGAGGCCGGGGTGGGGGATCGGTTGCCTGGATCGTTGGCCGCAGCTTCCTGGGCAGTGATGGAGGGGGCTCACATCCTCCGCG
>SXSK01000044.1 GCA_005793375.1 Verrucomicrobiales bacterium
CCGGGCATCCTCGATCTGCTCCGGGCGAGTGTGCCAAACAAGATACCGGAGACCCCTGAACTCACGCACCGCCAAGCACGACATTCCCAAGCAAAATGGTGAGAATGTCTAGAGAGCCATTTTAGAGACAAAGATGAGGGTCCACTACCGCTTTAGGTTGCTCTTCCCACACTCACATTCCGAAAGCCACAGGCTCACATTGGTAGCGCCTTGGAGGACTCAAGAGAATAGTCCCAACACCGGATCCGCCTGCACCAGCTCACGAGGTTGGTTCAAATGATTGAACACAATGGAATGCGGATCAATTCCGAGCGCGTGGTAAATTGTGGCAACGAGCTGCGTCGGGTGAACCGGATTTTCCGCTGGCGACGACCCGGTTGCGTCGGATTTGCCATAGAGCATGCCACGGCCCACGCCAGCGCCGGCCACAAACGCCGTGTAACAATAAGGCCAGTGATCCCGGCCATCAGGGGAATTGCTGTTGCCACTCGTGCTAACCCCCAATCGAGGACTGCGGCCAAACTCGCCCAGTGCCACCACCAAGGTTTCCTTGAGCAACCCACGCTCGTCCAAATCGACCAAAAGCGCGCTCAGGCCCGAGTCCAATTTCGGACAATGCAAATTGCGAAGTGGACCAAAGTTTGCGGCGTGCGTATCCCACGCATCCACCGTTGGGTCTCCGTTGGCAACGGCTGGCCAATTCATTTGCACAAACCGCGTGCCTGCCTCGATCAAACGCCGAGCCAATAGCAGACCTTGGCCGAATGTATGCCGCCCATAGAGTTCGCGCAGCTTGTCCTTCTCCTTGTTCAGGTCAAACGCATCGCGTGCCCGGCCACTGCTGACCAAGTCAAACGCTTTCTGGTAATAGCTGTCCAAGGCATATTTCCCGACGGCCTTCTCCATCTCTGGCATGGCGTCATTGACCGTCTTCAGCAAGGTTGAACGTCGTTCCAATCGTTCTCGGCTCACTTCCTTACGCAACGTCAGGTCATCCAGATTAATGTCCTTCGCGGGGTCCTGATAAAAATAATACGGATCGTACGCCGCTCCAAGGAACCCAGCCGTTCCGCCTTTGCCAATCACATTGGATTCCTGCAAGGGACGCGGCAGCATCACAAAAGGAAGCATCGGCAACTGAAGCGGCCGCAATCGAGTGATTTGCGACCCCATGTGTGGGAAATCATTCGGCGCAGGCGGCTCCAATTGGCCCGAGGGCGAGACCCGATCCGGGGTGTAACCCGTCATGATCTGATAAATCGCCGCCGTATGGTTGAACAACCCGGCTGGCGTGTAACTCATGGACCGAATCAACGTCGCCTTGTCCATCTGCTGCGCCAATTTCGGCATCACTTCACTCAGGTGAATGCCGGGAACCTTGGTTTTGATCGGTTTGAAATCCCCGCGGACATTGGAGGGCGCGTCGGGCTTCGGGTCCCAAATGTCGATGTGGCTCGGGCCGCCTTGCAGGTAAATCAAGATGACTTGCTTGGCCTGGCCCCACCCATTCTTGGGCGCGTTGTGCGCCGGTCCAGCCGTTGCCGACTGGGATGCCTGCAATCGCAAAATGTCCGGTAGGCTCAAGCCGATCAGCCCAGCCCCACCTACACGCAGGAATTCGCGACGACTAAAGCCATCACACGTGGCGCCAGATTGTCCAGGAATGGAGATCATGAGGGTGTTGTTGGAGTTATCGATTAAACAAAAATGCCGGGCTGTTCAAAAGCGCCCATGCGAGGTCTTGCACGTTTTCAAGTCGCATTCCCCCCTCGCCCAACTGGATGCTCTGCAATTCTTTTTCTGTCGGTAGTCGGTTCAAACAGCTCAAATAGACTTCCTCAACCACCTTGCGGTTGTCTTTTTCGCTCTCAACCAATTTCGTGAATCGATTGCCGGAATTGCTCACGCATTCACCAATGGTCTTTCCATTGATCAGGTTCAATGCATGCGACAACGTCACATTGCTGGACCGCTCACATTCACACGCGCTCTGCCGCTTCGGGCGCCCAAACAACATGAGAAAATCATTGCCGACCACGTTCCCGTCTGGCAATTGCACCGCACGTGTGCCCGCCGGCAAATCTTTGAAGGATGATCGGTAACCGGTCGCGACCGCAACCGAATCGAGCATCTGTTCCGCACTCAAGCGGCGCGGGGTCTGGTGGGAAAAGTTCATCGAATCATCCTCATTCCACCGGTTCGGCAAAATGCTCAACTGATACGTTCGAGAGAACACGATCAGGCGCATCAACTTCCGCAAATCGTAACCTTCTTTGACAAACTGTTCGGTCAAAGCCTGCAACAACTCTGGGTTGCTGGGGGGATTGCCGGCGCGTATGTCATCCACAGGTTCGATGATTCCCCGGCCAAAAAAGTAGCTCCAAAAACGATTGACCGTGGAGGTCGCAAAGTTCGGGTTGTCCTTTGAAGTGAGCCACTCCGCAAATGCCTGACGCCGGTCTTCGCCAGGTTTCACTTCACGCCCCGCCCCGTATGGAACCTTGGGCGCCATCACGGCATCATTCTTCGGGTGCTTTACGTCGCCACCTGTGAAGCTGTTGTAGACGATTTCTTCAGAAACCTGTTCATAGGCGTAACTCTCACCCGACCGGATCAAATGATCTCGTCCCAATGTGCCCCGCTTGAAAGCAACCTGCGCAAAAAAGGCGCCAAACTCGTAATATTGGTTCTGTGTCCACCGCTCAAAAGGATGGTCGTGGCATTTGTTGCAATTGAAACGCACTCCAAGAAAGGTCTGTGAAATGTCCTCAGTCATTTTCCCTGAATCGCGCAGCGCCCTCAGGTAATTGCCGGCTGGGTTCTCAAAGGTGCTCCCCTTTGCCAACATCAATTCGCGCACGAACTGGTCGTACGGCTTATTGGCCGCCAGTTGATCCCGAATCCAATTCCGGAACACCCACACACCTTTCTTGCCCAGATTCTCTGAATTGCATTGCAGGAGGTCGGCAAACTTGTTCGCCCAAAATTCCGCGAACGCAGGCGATCCAATCAACTCGTCGACCAACGTCTCTCGCCTCTTACGAGATTCCACGGGATCAGCCAGAAACGCCCGAACCCGCTCCGATGTCGGCGGCTGTCCCGTCAAATCCAAGGACACCCGCCGAATAAACTCCGATTCATTGCAGAGTTCACTCGGATTGATCTTCATCCGCTGCAACTTCCCGTTCACGTGGCCATCGACAAAATTGTGCTCGGGCATGGCGGCAAATTGATAGCCCGTCCGATCACCCATGATCACAACGTCCCGGGAGGAATAGAGTCCCTCATACCGCACCAGTACGCCCATCTCTCCCCGGCGCAGCGCCGTCAGGGTTCCCTCCTTCACCAGCGCAATCTCTTCGTTATTGCTGCTCAGAACCGCCTCGCGAGTCACATCGCGGGTAGATCCATCGGGATAGGTCACCAAAACGAGAAACTGCTGCACGCGCCCCGGCAAATCGATCTCAACCTCCTTAGGAAAGATCTCGAGCTTTAATGGCCGATTCGACGCGATATCTTGAAAACGAGAGCCTTCAGCAATCCACTGGCGTAAAACCATATGGTAGCGCGAACCGGGTTTGATGGCCTGGTGACCTTCATGTGGGATGTCTCCCAAGGGTTTCAGCAACATCAGGGATTCATCCACGTCCGCCCGATTGAAGCGTCGACCCGACAAATCATCAATCAGGGACCGATAGTCGTACTCGGGATCATACCCGCGCAATGAAAGCTTGAACCCATTCTTGCCTTTGGCCGAACCGTGACAGGTTCCCTGGGTACACCCCGTCTTGCTCAAGACCGGTTCGATATCGCGCACAAATCCCACCGCCCTGTTCTCTACACTCGTCACCTGGACCGGCAATGTCGCGGTGTGTCCCGCCACCGCGACGGTCACGGAAGCCGCACCAATGGTCTTGCCCGCCACATAACCGTCCGACTCCACCACGAGCGCCGCAGAATCCGCGGTCAATTTGGCCTCAGCAGTCAGGTCAATCACCCCACCCCCGTCAGCGCGTTCCCCAATAACCAACACTTTTCGGGTATCGCGGGCGTGGTTGAGTGTCAAAGAGGCCGGCTCAAGACGCAACGCCTTGATGTTCGGCAATGGAGGTTTGGGCGGGATTGGTTTGTCGGCGGCCTTATCGCCAGCCGCCGTAAGACTTCCAGCAATCCAGGTAAGTGCCGCGAGCGACACCACGGCCGACGCGATCCGATTCTGATAGCAAGCAAACGTTCTCATGCGCACACCCTAACCCAAGGAATTTGCGCCATCCTACCCGAGATCCCCCCCACGACAAGAGGTAACTCCAACGGAAAGCTGCCGTTTTTGGGACAGTATCCGTCCACAGCCTCTTCCGCCTCCACCGCATGCTTAAAAGCCGCCGCAAATTGGCGTTTCCAGCCCCCCACCCCCAGACAATCGCCGGAACTTGAACGTGCCCCACTTTGACCAAATCTTGACCCGTGGGGCAATTCAACCCGCTCGTGAAACTTCCGCTTCTTTCGCGCCATGTCGCTTCCTTAACTCCTTCATGAGGGCTTGGCCCGTGGCGTCGCTGGCATCCGGCTCAAACCCCGCCTCCCGTATCAACTCTTGATTGGCGATCTTCCTACAATGAGTTCCTAACCGAGAATTCCAGGTCTCCGGCCCACTCCATTAACCGCCGCGCAAGAGACCATCTTCCATTTCATACGTCCGGTCAAAAACATCCAGGGAACGTTGGTCATGGGTGACGACAATCACCGCGGACCCTCGTTCGTGGGCAACTTGGCGAAATAGTTCCATAACTTGCCGGCCGCGATGACTGTCCAACGCCGCAGTCGGTTCGTCGGCCAGTATCAGGTTTGGGTCGTTCGCCAGAGCACGCGCCACCGCCACTCGCTGTTGCTGCCCGCCAGAAAGTGCCTCCGGAAGATTTTTGGCGCGATCCGCAACTCCGAGATATTCGAGCAACTCCATCGCATGCCTGCGCGCCTGGCGGGGCGGAACGTCGTTGATTTCCATCGCCACCGCCACGTTCTCAACCGCATTGAGAAACGGAATCAGATTGGCCTTTTGAAATACAAAACCCAAATGCTGACGCCGGTAGGCTCGTAGATCGACCAAGGCTCGGTCCCCCTCCATCACCACGTCACCTCCAATAATAATCCGTCCGCTGGTGGGCGGGTTAATAAGACCAACCGCCGTCAAGAAAGTGGACTTGCCGGAACCACTCGGACCGAGCAGCGCCACAACTTCGCCGCGGGCCAACGTGACCGTGACACCTTTCATGGCCACGACTTCAGTATTCCCTGAGCCATAAATCTTCGTCAATCCGATCGCCTCCAGTGCGGCGTTGGTTGAGTGGGTCGTGGCGGTCATGACAGCACCTTGTTCGGTTCGACAAGCATCGCTTTGCCAATACCCAACAGACTTGCCAGGACAGAAATGCCGAGGACGATCCAGGCCAAGGAGAGCAAATCCTGCCGTTCAACGACGACTAGCCCTAAAACAAGCGTGTTGGAGTTAGGTCGTCGAAGGATTCCGATTTTTCAGTTTTTGAGCAGGATTTTGTGTCGCCGGATTGCTGACTCGGGCATGCAACACCCCGTGTTGAGCCGGATTTGGCTCACCAAAGCG
>SXSK01000408.1 GCA_005793375.1 Verrucomicrobiales bacterium
AGCTACCGGATGAAGGATCAAATCGAGAACCCGGAGTAAACCACCCGCCATTAATCAACCCATGGACGGCGACCAGTCATCTGGCGCCGTCCTTCTGCTTTGGCACCCAAAAACACACACGGTTTTCAAATCGTCAGAATAACTCGGCTTTCTCGCCGCTCTCCGCAGGGACCCCTGGACCATGGGCCGATCCACCTGGAGGGTGCGCAAGGTGCGCGCCGTGGCGATGTAAGTGCGCCAAAGTTCCTGGCGGAGACGAGAAACGGGCTCACTCATGTCTGAATGCTGTATATATTACAGAATACAGATTTCAACTTAAAACCAGCCCGCCGGGGCAAAAAGTCGGATAAAAACCAGGAACCGTTCGAAAACCATCCATTAATGGGGCGTTTTAGTGCCGCTTCCTACTGTCTGAATCGCAGGTTGGCTGTCCCTAGGTTCGGATTTGACTTAGAGTCGGATGCGAGGGAGAGTGCGTGGCATTGGTACCACTGAACGTAAGCAGCGCGCTTTGGCGTGCCGCAAGCAGATCGTCGCCGGACACGCACAGCGCTGGCTCCTGCGCGATGGCTTTCGAGGGCTGAACCTGGATAGCTCGCCCACCCGATCGAATATGCACAGCGTACTATTTACCTTCTTTTGTTCGGTCGCGAGTCGGCGAATCTTGGCTGAGGTTTCCCCCGAGATCGCGTGGCTCGCCGATGGGCTTGGTTTCAACCTGTACTGGCGCACTTGCAGCCACCCCTGGAGGTCGGAGGCGCGATGAACTTTGTCGCTTGGAAAATGCTGCTCCACGATCGGGCGAAATACCTAGGTCTGGTTTTCGCGATCGCCTTCAGCACGTTCCTGCTCGAGAATCAGACCTCCATCTTCGCCGGGATTCTCAAACGGACGGCGAGTCAGATTCTGGACGTGACGGATGCGGAAGTATGGGTGATGGAGCCTTCGAGCCAGTACTTCGACGACACCAAACCAATGAGGGACACGGCGCTGTTGCGGGTTCGCGGTGTCCCTGGAGTGCGGTGGGCGGTGCGATTATACAAGGGATTGCCGGTGGCGCGCACAAGCACGGGTCATTTCGCCCAGTCCATCGTGACTGGACTCGACGACGCGACGTTGGTAGGGGCTCCGCGTCGCATGGTGCTCGGGTCTTGGGAACGCTTGCGCGAGCCGGACTCGGTGATCGTAGACCGGGCGGGGTATTTTCTTTTGTTTCCTGGGGAGCCGCTGGCTTTGGGCGGTCGGCTGGAAATGAACGACCACATCGGTATTATCGTCGGCATTTCCGAAGCCTCAGCGCCCTTTGTGAGCTTCCCAGTGCTCCATGCGCGTTACAGTGTGGCCGTGAATTTTCAGGGGCAGGGTCGCAACCAGCTTTCCTACGTGGTGGTTCGATCTGCCGACGGGATCGCGCTCTCTGAACTCTGCGCACGCATCACGGCTCAAACGGGCCTTCGCGCCCGGAAAACCGACGAATTCGCCTGGGATTGCATCCAATATTACTTGAGGAATACGGGCCTCCCCGTGAACTTCGGCATCACGATCGCCATCGCACTTGTGGTGGGGACGGTTGTGGCTGGACAGACGTTCTACTTGTTCACCGTCGAGCATCTGCGGCAGTTCGGCACTCTGAAGGCATTGGGAGTTTCCAATCCGCGCTTGGTCGCGATGGTCCTGTTGCAGGCGTTCACGGTCGGGCTGATCGGCTTCGGGTTGGGTACGGGTATGGCCGCCTTGTTTTTTGAGGTATCCCACCTCAAGATCGTCACGCGAGGCATCACGTTGATCTGGCAGACAGTAGCACTTACTGGCAGTTGCATGTTGCTGGTCATCCTGCTTGCGAGCTATCTCAGCGTACGCCGGGTTTTGGTCCTAGATCCCGCCGTCATTTTCCGCAGCTGAATCATGAATACACCGGCCGTCCGCTGTCAGAACCTTCAGAAGCATTTCGGCGAGGGAGACACGAGGATTGAGGTCTTGCGCGGCGTGGATTTCACCGCCATGGCCGGGCAGCTCACATTCCTCCTCGGGCCGAGCGGTTGCGGCAAGACCACTTTCTTGTCGGTGATTGCCGATTTACTCGAGTGTTCTGGCGGTGTCGTCAAGCTGTTTGGTCGCGACATTCGATCTGTTCCGGCTGCCGAACGTGTTCGGTTTCGCCGGGCAAACCTTGGTTTTGTTTTTCAACAGTGCAATTTGCTGCCATCGCTCACCGCCACCGAGAATGCCGCGGTCCCTCTGCTTGCGGCGGGAGCCAGGCGCCGGGATGCGTTCGACCGAGCCCGGGAGCTGTTGACCCGACTCGGGCTGGGCGATCGGCTCGATACTCTACCGTCGCGTCTCTCGGGCGGGCAACAGCAGCGTGTCGCGACGGCGCGCGCACTCATCCACCAACCGCGCCTCATCCTGTGCGATGAACCGACCGCCGCCCTCGACCATCGGGCGGGGGAAGCCGTGATGGAATTGCTGGCCGCCGCCGGCCTGGCGCCAGACCGCGCTGTCATTGTCGTGACCCATGACACACGATTGCTCCATTTTGCCCACTCGATCGCTAAAATGGATGATGGTCGAATTGTGGAGGTGGCCACTCGTGATCCTGTTTCAAATCAACCTGGACCCGCTCTGTCATGAAAGCTCTCGGTCTGCCGTTCATCGCCTTGATCGCTGTGGCGTTCGCTGTGTTTTCGATAGTGCGCTCCCATCCGCGGCGTCCGAGGACGGAGCCTCCTTCGCCGCCGCCGGTTTCCCGTTTCACCAACACCATTGCCGCGGTGGGTCTCGTGGAACCGGGCAGCGAACTGATTGAAATCGCCACGCCCCTCTCAGGAATTGTGGTCAAATTGCCCGTGCTCGTGGGGCAGGTTGTCTCGATGGGCGAAGGCTTGGTCGAGCTCGACACGCGTCCATTGCAGGCCGCCCGAGCGTCTCGAACTGCCGCGCTCGCCGCAGCGGAAGCCGGAGCGCAGACGGCCCTTGCCAACGCGGACGACCAGAAGGACCAACTGGAGCGTGCCGAACAGCTTGCCCGGACTGCGGTGATCAGCCCGGATGAACTTTCGCGCCGGCGGTTTGCGCTGCGGATCGCCGACGCTCGGTTGGTCGAGGCGCGTGCCGCTGCGGCAACGGCACGCGCCGAACTCGCCGCGGTCGAGGTGGAACTCGATCGCAGCATCATTCGAGCCCCTATTGCAGCGACGGTCCTCCAGGTCAATGTGCGCCCGGGGGAGTTTGCGACGGCGGGTGTGTTGCCGACGCCGTTGATGGTCCTGGGCAGTCTGAAGCCGTTGCACGTCCGGGTGGATGTCGACGAGCAGGAAGGATTGCGAGTGCGGCCGGAGGCTGAGGCCATCGCGCATCGTCGCGGAGACGCCCGGGCGGAGTTCGCGCTGAAATTCGTTCGATTTGAGCCGCTGGTGGTGCCCAAACGTTCGCTGACGGGCGGCGCTACGGAGCGGGTAGACACGCGGGTGCTTCAGGTGATTTATGAAGTGGTCGGCTCGGAGGCCGCATCGCTGTTCATCGGCCAGCAAGTGGATGTGTTCATCGATGGCCACCACTAGTCCGACTCCATAAAACCGTTTGACGCACGGCGGTGGTTTGCGTTTCTTGGAGTGTCCTTTTGGCATAACGATTGACCCGTTCGTCCAGTACGATTTTCCGTATTTGTCTTTGGGAAGATAGGGTTATCGGGTTTGAGTGCCCCGACGAGCGACACCAAGTCACCGGTAGGGGTCGCGACGAATTTTCTGTTCGTTGGCTTCCACATGCGCCGTTGTCCTGGCTCAAGTGGACGAAAGCGGCAGCGGGCTTCCAGCATTCCAAAAGGTCTAACCAGGGTCGTCAACTCAGCAGCTTACTCACGACTTCGCCGTGGACATCGGTCAGGCGGAAATCGCGTCCCTGAAATCGGAAGGTCAATCGCTCGTGGTTGAATCCAAGCAGGTGCAGCAGCGTGGCGTGCAGATCGTGGACATGGACTTTGTCGCGCGTGACATTGAACCCAAAATCGTCGGATTCACCGAGAGTGATTCCCGGTTTGATGCCGCCGCCAGCGAGCCAGAGGGAGAAACAGTTCGGATGATGATCCCGCCCGTCATCGCCGCCCTGGACCATCGGGGTGCGCCCAAATTCGCCGCCCCAAATCACGAGTGTGTCCTCGAGCAGACCGCGTTGTTTGAGATCCTGAATCAAGGCAGCGCTCGCCCGGTCGGTGTCCTGGCAATTCCGCGCGAGGTCTTTGGACAAGCCGCTGTGTTGATCCCAGGCTTCGTGGAAAATCTGCACGAACCGTACACCTCGTTCAATGAGGCGGCGAGCCAGCAGACAGCTGCTGGCAAAACTGGTCTTGCCTGGCTCCGCCCCATACATTTCCAGAACGCTTTTCGATTCTTGTGACAAGTCCATCAATTCTGGCGCGCTGGATTGCATTCGATAGGCCATCTCAAAGGAATTGATTCGTGTCGCGATTTCAGGGTCCCCCACGACGCCGAGTCGTTCTTGATTGAGCGCGCGCAAGGTATCGAGCGACTCGCGCTGAATTCTTCGATCGATACCGGGCGGGTTGGAAAGGTACAGGACTGGATCGCCTGTGTTCCGGAACATCACGCCTTGATGGACAGACGGTAGGAATCCCGCGCCCCAATTCGAGGCGCCACCGCTCGAACCGTTGCGTCCGGTGTTGAACACGACGTACGAGGGCAGATCGCTGGATTCCGAGCCGAGCCCGTATGTCGTCCAGGCACCGAAGCTGGGGCGTCCGAACTGGGTCGCGCCGGTATTCATGAAGATCTGTGCCGGCGCGTGATTGAAGGCGTCGGTATGCATCGACTTCACGAGGGCGATCTCATCGGCGACCGTTGCTAGATTTGGAAGCAGTTCCGATAATTCCGTCCCGGAGCGGCCGTGGCGCTGGAATTTGAATCGTGGTCCCAGAAGGGCGGAGTTGGGATTGATGAAGGCGGCGCGATAACCTTTGAGCAATTCGGCGGGTGGAAGTTTCCCGCTCCATTTGGCGAGTTCGGGTTTGTAATCGAAGAGCTCGAGATGGCTCGGGGCACCAGCCATGAACAGATAGATGACTCGCTTGGCCTTCGGGGCCAAAGCCGAGGGCTTGGCGGCCATGACATCCTGAACGGCGGCGGGAGCACCGATGGCGGAGGCGAGGCCTGGACCTAGGAGGGAACCCAGGGCGAGCGTGCCCAGGCCAACACCGCAGTCCTTGAAAAACCAGCGACGACTGCGGTGGCATTGAACTTCTTTAAAGACTTGTTGGGCGTGAGTCATGGGAGCCTCATTCCTTGGTGATGGTTTCATCGAGGTTGAGAAGAACTCGAGAGACGACGGTGTAGGCAGCGAATTGGGCAGGGGTGACCCCCTCTGGGAGGTTGGCGGGGACTTCGTTGCGTCCGGTGCTGAGGTCCAGCGCATTGACCCAACCCTCCGCGATGTATTGTTTTTGGCGCTGCAACAAATCGAGGAGGCGAGCGCGTTCGCGCTCGGTGGGGTGGCGGCTGAGCACGCAACGGAACGCGTGGGTGATGCGGTCGGGATCCGATCGTCCGCCTTCGCTCAGGGCACGGCGCGCGAGGGCTTGAGCGCTCTCGACGAACAGCGTTTCATTGAGCGACGTGAGGGCTTGCAGCGGCGTGTTTGATCGCAGGCGTCGCACGCACGCAGCGTCGCCATTGGGTGTATCAAAGGTTTGCAGCATCGGGTAGGGGGTCGATCGCCGACGAAACGTATAAAACGCACGCCGATATCGATCGGCACCCGTCACATCCTTCCAGGGAAACGGGCTATAACTCGTCGGTGGCTCAAAAAGGAATGCGGGAGCTGGCGCATAAAGCGACGGTCCGCCGATCGCGGGATTGAGCAGTCCACTGGCTGCCAACGTAATGTCCCGAACCAATTCGCCCTCGACACGAAATCGCGGTCCGCGCGCCAGCCAGCGGTTATAAGGATCCTTTTCATACTGTGCTGCCGTGATCAAACTGCTCTGGCGGTACGTATCGGAAGTGGCGATCAAGCGCATCAGATGTTGGATACTCCAAGGTTCCACCGCCTTACCGGCTCGCGGCCCCGAGGTCAGCGGCGTCGGGTTCATGAACTCATAAGACAGCCAATCCAATAGCTCTGGATGGCTGGGCCGTTCGCCTTGAACACCAAAATCTTCGGGAGTCGTGACCAACCCGTTGCCAAAGAAGGATTGCCACACGCGGTTCACGAAGACCCGCGCGGTGGTCGGGGCCTGTTTGTCCGCTAACCATCGAGCAAATCCGAGACGGTTTCGTGGGGTTCCTTCTGGCATGGGGTTCAGAAATGCGGGCACACCGGGCGTCACAGATGTCGTCGGTTTCAGCCAATCGCCGCGCTTCAGGATACGCGTGTCACGTGGTTCGGTTCGGGAATGGAGCACTAAGGCGGTGGTCTTGAACTCGGGATACCCTCGCCAAAGGGCTTCGATCCGAGAACGCACCTCGGCGAAATCGGGTTGAGACTGGCTCCACCATTGAAAGATCTGGCGTTGCTGGGCCTTGGATCGTTCATTGGCCGGGGTCCGCAGAATTTGACGCACGGTGTCAGGCGTGGGGTCCACCACGGCATTGGTGGCAGAAGTCACCGACAAGCGGAAGCAGCCCACTTCATCGTGTTGCATCAACTCGAAGGTCCATTCAGTCCCCTCGGCGAATCCGGCGTTGGTACTGAGGTTAAACACCGCCTTCCGAGCGGCATTGCGACGTCCGGGACCCAGGTCGATCGACCAGGAGGTCTTCTCATTTCCGTCAATGGCAAAGCCGATTGGGCCGGCGAAGTCTTTGTCTTTCACCACATCGCCTTCTGGTCGCTGAGCCGCCGAGATGTCGGCTGAGGTACGTTCGAACTTCAGGGTAGTTTGATTGGTGGGCTGGTTGACCGGTGCGATCTTCAAGCGGAATTCGCGCAAGGCGAATGAACCGTCGCGAGAACGTCCAGGGCCATGCATGGGCAGGTTGCCGTTGGTGAGGACTTCCAGCCGAACTGCAGCGACGTTCGTAAGCACATTGCGCACCTTGACGCGCCAAGTGCCTCCGCTGAATCGATGGCCGCCTGCCAACAGAGAGCGGTCTCGTTGGAGTGTGAGTTTGGAGAGACCACCGGGGTCGCCGTATTCATAGGGTTCCAATTCATGCCACTCTGTCGTGTCAGGTGGCCGATCTTGTTCCCATCGCTGGACTCGTGTCTCCCAATCGGGATGTTGTCGTTGCCACTCCGATTCGATCTCGGCGATCTGACGATGGATACCCTCAATGGTCGTGCGCTCTTCGAGTGTGTAGGCGGCGGTCGTGAGTTCGTCGTCGTCATTCAGAAAGGCAAACAAGCGGTAATACTCCTCCTGACTCAATGGATCGTATTTGTGCGTATGGCACTGGGCGCATTGGATGGTGATACCTAGGACACTTTTTCCGATGCAATCCAGTCGGTCGAACATGCCGTCCATTCGGAACTGTTCTGGATCAATGGCACCTTCCTCATTAATCATGGAGTTTCGCAAGAAACCGGTGGCGACAATCTGATCCTGAGTGGCGTTGGTCAACAGATCGCCCGCGAATTGTTCGATGAGGAATTGGTCGTACGGCAGATCCTTTTGGAAGGCTTGGATGAGCCAATCGCGATAGTACCACATCTCCCGCGGTCGATCTTTCTCGTAGCCGTTAGAATCGGCGAACCGGGCTGCATCCAGCCAGTGACGCGCCCAGCGCTCGCCGTAGTGGGGTGACGCCAGTAAGCGCTCAACCTGCCGTTCGTAGGCGTCCGGGGCGCTATCCGCGATGAAGTCGTCCACCTCCTTCGGCGTGGGTGGCAACCCAATCAAATCCAGGGAGAGTCGCCGCAACCCAGTCACCCGATCCGCCGTGACCGACGGCGTGAGTGGCTCTTGCTTCAATCGGTGTCGGATGAATCGATCGATCGGATGGTTCGTTGAATCAGTTGGCGTGTTTGACGTTGCCGCGGGTAGCACTGGGCGGGTGGGCGACCGAAATGCCCAGTGGTCGCGACCCCGAATTTGTCCTGACAAATGGGCTGGCCATGCAGCACCTTGATCAATCCAGGCCCGCAACAACCCAATTTCGTCGGCCGACAACCGCGGACCTTTTTCCGGCATGACCAAGTCGGGGACAAGTCCACCCACGAGCTGAATCAGGCGGCTGCCCGCACTGTTTCTTGGTATGATGGCGGCTTGACCGGATTCACCGCCACGCAACGCGACCTCACGTATGTCTAGCCGATACCCTGATTTCTGTTTTCGTTCGTCATGGCATTCTTGGCAGTGCATGGCGAACAAAGGTCGGATGTCCTTTTCGAAATCCACTGAGCGAGTGGCAGCCGGTGGTAACTTGCCAGGTTCGGCTCCAATAGCCAACACGGCACCCAGGCCATGAATCCAGCCCATAAGTCCTATCCAATGTCGCCATCGCCTCGAGGCGCGCTGAGTTTCTCCGCGGGCGATAGACGTATGACAACGCATTGTATGAGTATGAGGGGGGGCTTTGTTATCAAGGTGCCGAGACTACCTTGGGCTGAGCATTTTGCCATTCCTCGCGGGTCACGGCCCGGCGGCTTTGGGTATGGAGGAATACCCCATGCTTATTACCGACAACAATGTCCGGCAACCCATCGCCATTCACGTCTCCAGCAACGACTTGGGTCCCAACACCACTCGCGTCATCCATACGAATGGGGACGAAATCCACTTGATTTTCGGGACCTCGTGTGAGTATTGAACCAATACAACACCGCAGCGCTGTTGCGATCCGGATCACCCGTGCGACCGTGCGACCAAAAACGCTTGCCCGTAACGATATCTTTCAATCCGTCGCCGTCCATATCCACGAGGTCGATCGCGTGGATCTCGGAGAATTTGACGCCATAACGATTCTCGCCGGGTTCCTTGTTCATAAAGATGTGTTCGCGGAATCGAATTTCTCCGCCGTCGCGATATTGTTCATACCAAGCGAGACCAAACCCGTGGGCGGAGAGGCTGGTGATGATGTCATTCAACCCGTCGCCATTCACATCGTAGGCGTGCATTTGGGCGCCGCCGACACCCATGGGTTGTTTGTGAAACTTCCAAATGGGATCGCCTGCTAGGGAGGCGGGTTGTTCCCACCAACCATCCTTTTCCATCAGATCGGGGCGCCCGTCGCCATTGACATCACCGACGCCCATGCCGTGGGTAAAGTTGCCGTATTTGTTGTTGGGCGAAATCGGATGAAACACCCAAGGCTTGGCTGGATTGGTGGTGTCGAAGGGGGCATAGCCATACTGGCCATGGGTGATACACACCAGTTCGGGAACGCCATCACCGGTGATGTCGGTGAACGTCGGCGACTCATTGTCGGTTTGATCAAAGATGCGATGACGGACCCAGAGTTGATCTTTGCCCTTGGGATTTTCGAACCAGGAAGTGTCTTTGCCGGGGAATCCGATGATCAGGATGTCTTTGAAGCCGTCTCGATTGAAATCATAGGTCCAGGCGAAGAAGTTGTCGGAGTAAGTGTTATCCCTGCCAAGGGTGCCTTGAAAGCCGGGGACCTTGACCGTGGTCATCGGGCCGAGCTTCAAGTCGAACGTTTGAGTGGTGGGTGCGTAAGTGTGGCGAGTCTTGAACTCGGGTCCTTCCCACCACCAAGGTCCAGCGACGAGGTCAGGGTGGCCGTCGTTATTGAGGTCACCGAAGTTGGCACCCTCGCTCCAAAACTGATCGTGGAGTTGCAATTTTTTGAACGACAGCAGGTTGTAATCCGCTGCATCCAGAGATAGTGCGGCAAGGCAGGCGATGGCCGGTAGGCAACAGGGCTTCATAGTGGGTGACAGTTCGTACCTGGGTTCGACGACAAAGTCCATCCACTGTCTTCAAGGAGGTTTGGGAATTGGGTCTTTGAAAGGCGTTCTGGTGGCGGTTCGGGCGGAACGGGTGACGATGAGCCCATTGTAACTGTTAAAGTCCGTCCGTTGACTTTCATTCTGGCGAGGATTATCAAGTCGTTGTCCACACGCCCACGTGCTTATGAATATCAAATCGCGCTCCCGCAGGAGCGATCATTCCGGCTTCACGCTGATCGAGTTGCTGGTAGTGATTGCCATTATCGCCATCCTTGCCGGCATGCTTTTGCCGGCCTTGGCCAAATCCAAATCCAAGGCCCAAGGCATCTTCTGCATGAACAACGGACGCCAGATGGTTCTGGCGACCCATCAATACGCCCACGATTTCAACGACCTCCTCTGGCCCAATCCAGACGACGGCAACACGACCGCAGGCCGTAACTGGTGCCCGGGTCAGGCCGGCCGAGGCGGCGGGGAGGAGTTCAATAGCGAAATCTTGGAAGACCCCACGCGAGCCTTGTTGTCCACTTACTCGGGCCGCAACACGACAATGTACAGTTGCCCAGCTGACAAGCGAACGGGTGTGTCGACGTCGCCACGCGACCGGGGACTCAAGAAGAAGGTCAAGTCTGCCCGCACTTTTTCCGCGAGCCAGGCGGTGGGAACGGATCCATCTACAGGTGGAAAGTTGGCGATCGGCGGGCCATGGCTTAGTGCCCCGACTTATGGGCACCAACGGAACCAAACTTGGTACAGTTACGGTAAGATGGGAGACTTTGTCCTCCCCGGACCGGCCTCGACTTTCATCTTTGTCGATGAGGACGAAAAAAGTTTGAATGATGCTGGGTTTGCGGTCATGGGCCCTCCCGCAGGATTGGATTGGTCCAAAGGCAGTGAAGCAATGGTGGACTGGCCGGGTTGGTATCACAATGGCGCTTGTGGGTTCGCCTTCGCGGACGGCCATTCTGAGATCAAACGTTGGGTTGATGGCCGTACCAAACTGGGGGCTATTCCCACAGGAGTACCATCGCAAAAGGGTAACGTTGATATTCGCTGGATGTCCGAGCGCACATCGGCTCGGATCAAGTAAGGGACTCACTTCCTTGGGCTTGTGATATTGGCCGGTTCCGATCAGGAACCGGCCTCCTTTTTTGGAAGAAGGGATTTTGAGACATCCGATTCTGTTTACTGGATGAGCTGCGGAGCGCGGAACTAGGGGTCGACTTGGTTTGGCTTCGGCGCACCTTCTGCCCTCCACGGCTGTCCAGTCTCGAAACGATCGCGGCTCCAAGCCGACATGGCGATTGACCCCGGCTTGAAAATCAGGCGGCATTGAGGGCGATCTGCATCCATGATTTTACTGACACGTCGAGAATTCATCCAGCGGTCCACTGCGGCCGCGGCAATTGTGGCGGCAGGTTGTTCCTCCATGAGCCAACCCCAGCACACCGGCCCGTTCGTTTACGAACTGCGGATCTACACCATTCACCCCGGAAAGACCGAAGCCCTTCACAACCGCTTCCGAGACCACACACTCCGGCTTTTCCAGAAGCACGGCATTGAAAGTGTCGGCTACTGGATGCCCATCGATCCGGCAGATCTGCGGTTGCATTTCCTGTTGAGGTATCCGAGCCGCGAACGCCGCGAAGCCTCATGGAAAACCTTTGCCGCCGATCCCGA
Source organism: Verrucomicrobiales bacterium (assembly GCA_005793375.1). GTDB lineage: Bacteria > Verrucomicrobiota > Verrucomicrobiia > Limisphaerales > UBA9464 > SXSK01. The sequence goes on from SXSK01000408.1 coordinate 11,545, forward strand.
CTGGCAGGCGGCTGCCAAAGCCAGCGAAGCCAATGGCCCGTTGGTTGCCCGCGTTGAAAACCCGTTCTTTGTGACGACGGATTATTCCCCGCGCATCGCGATGGGTAATGTATCTCATGGTGGGGTGTTTGAGTTCCGCGATTACACGACTCCCCCGGGTCTTTTGCCAGACCTGGATGCCCGTTTTCGCCACCACACGCTCAAGCTCTTCGAGAAGCATGGTATGGGAAACTGGGCGTATTTTCACCGCATGGCGGACCAAACCTCGGCCAATGTGAAACTGGAGTACTTTCTGCATCACAAGTCCAAAGCGGCGGGTGAGGCTTCGTTCAAAGCGTTTCGAGAAGATCCGATCTGGCTTGCCGCCCGCAAGGCTTCCGAAGACAAAGCCGGTGGCTCGCTCACCGTGCCCAATGGCGTCAAGAGCACCTTCCTTGCCGCCACCGATTATTCGCCGACCAAGTAACCTGTTTGATTCCGCAGTTCCCGCTCATCACATGAAACCTCATTGGCAAGGCGTTTTTCCTGCTGTCACCACCCAGATGCACCGCGGTGGTTCGCTGCATCTCGAGGCTACGGCCAACCACTTCGAAGCGCTCATCGATTCCGGCGTCAAAGGCCTGATCGTTTGCGGTTCGCTCGGCGAAAATCAGTCCCTGCTCCCTCACGAAAAAATCGATGTCGTTCGCACGGCTATCGAAGTGAGTGCCGGGCGCGTACCGGTTTTGAGTGGCGTCGCTGAAACCAGCACTGCCGAAGCCATCCGTTACACACGCGAGGTCGGGAAATTGGGGGCAAACGGCATTATGTTGTTGCCCGCGATGCTGTATAAAGGCGCCCCCGATGAAACCTTGGCGCATTTCCGCACAGTTGCCAAATCCACGGACTTGCCGATCATGGTTTACAACAATCCAGTTAGTTATGCGAACGACATAACACCGGAGATGTTCGACGACTTGGCGTCGCAAAAGAACCTTGTCGCCATCAAGGAAAGTTCTGGCGACACCCGCCGGATCACCGATCTGAGGAATCGAGTCGGCGATCGGTATGCGTTGTTTACCGGGGTAGACAATTTGGTGTTGGAATGCGCCATTCTTGGCATTGACGGTTGGGTGGCGGGCAGTGGCATCGCCTTCCCGCTTGAGAATCAGTACTTGTGGGAGCTGACTCGTGCGGGGCGTTGGGATGAAGCTAGGACGTTGTACCGTTGGTTCACGCCATTGCTGCACTTGGATGTTCACACCAAGTTTGTGCATTACATCAAGCTGGCGGTGCAGGAATGCGGTTTGGGGGCCGAATGGTTGCGAGCCCCCCGGCTACCGCTCAAGGGGCCAGAACGAAAGCGAATCCTGGAGATCATTCATCAGGGAATTAATGCCCGCCCCAAGCTGCCGAAGAGCTGGAAGCCAGGGACATGGGAATAGTCTGTCGACCAGCGCTGACTTTCCTGAGCGCTGGGCCAGAGGTCGACTGTGAGTGAGGCGGATGGGACGGCGAACGACGAGGTGGGCAAGTACTTTCGCAGTGGTTGGCGCACCGGCATAGAGACTGCTAAGGTTTCTGCGCATGCGTACAGGTCGTCTTTTGTTGCTCTTTTTGGTGGGGTTCCTAAACCTTGCGATAGGCCAAACCACCGACAATTTGGCGCTCAATAAGCCGGTTTCTGGTACTGGCCCCACTTGGCCTGGTTATCCCCCAGCCAATCTCACGGACGGGGATCGCGCCACCTTCACGCATCCGCAAGCCAGTTCCGGAATTCGCGGCTATTACTTCCAGGTCGATTTGGGCCAGAGCTTTTTGTTCGAACGAATCGAATTGTTCTCTCGTAGCGACGGGTGCTGTCCGGAACGGCTGAGCCGCTATCGGGTAGAGATTTACGCGGATCGCCAAGGAGAAACTGGGGTGCTGAATTGGACAGCAGACATTCGCTTGGATGGAACATTTCCGCCGAGTGGGGGTTCCGACGTCATCCTCGCTGCGGCAGATCCTGCGGGTGTCTTTGGTGGCCGATTTGTGCGTATCGTCAACATCAGCGACGCACCGTACAACCCGCAACTGGCTGAAATCGAAGTCTACGGTGCGCCCGGTCCTCGCATCGAGCGTTTCGAGTCGGAGGATGATGTGCTATCGGTGGGGCAGTCCACCACCTTGCGTTGGACAGTGTCCAATGCGACGACTGTTACACTGACACCCGGGCCCGGCGTCGTGGGGCACAGCGGGGAGTTGATCATTCAACCGACCTCGACTATTACCTACAAACTTCAGGCGGCCGGAGTGACTGGGAAGTCGGAAACCAGCCTCACAGTGGGTGTTGGAGTAGGGTTGGGACCGCCGAAGATCGATGAGTTTCTGGCCGAAAACAGTGGTGGATTGCTGGATGAGGATGGGGATTCGTCGGACTGGATCGAATTGGTTAACACCAATTCATTTCGGCTGAATCTGGAGGGATATCAACTGAGTGATGATCCCAAAGTGCCGACCAAGTGGAAGTTTCCCGCCGTGCGCATTGCATCGGGTGGCCGGCTCGTCGTGTTTGCCTCAGGCAAAGACCGCCGTGTGCCGAGTTCGCCGCTACATACGAATTTCAAGCTGACCGCCAGCGGCGATTATTTGTCATTGGTGGCACCTGATGGGGTCAGCGTCTTGCAACAGTTTCCGGCCGATTACCCAGCTACCAAAACGTTTCCTGCGCAACGCGCCAACATCAGTTTTGGACGTGGGGCCAACGACTTCCTGGGTTTCATGCGTCCAGCGACGCCGGGACAGACCAATCGCAGTGCGTTTCAGGGAATCGTGGCCGACACTTCGTTTAGTTTAGATCGCGGTTTCTATGAGACCAACATCACTGTGGCCATCGCGTCATCCACAACGGATGCCCAGATTCGGTATACGCTGGACCGCACAGAGCCGACGGCCACCACGGGCCAGATTTACACGGCCCCAATTTCCATCAGCAACACCACGATTCTGCGGGCGGCGGCGTTTCGCGAAGGTTGGGCACCGACGGATGTCGACACGCACACTTATGTCTATCCGAGCAATGTGATTGCGGCGGCCAACATGAGGACGAGTGTCACGAAGAATTCGATCTACGCGCCACAGATGAAGCTGGCCTTGTTGGATTTGCCGAGCATTTCGGTTTCGACGCGGGCGACCATCAATGATACGAGCGAGGTCAAAACCTCGTTTGAATGGATTCGGCCGGACGGCGTGCGCGGGACGCAGGTGGACTGCGGTGTCCAGCGTTTTGGCGGTGCCTTCACGGATTTTGCGAAGAAAAACTTCCGGTTCTATTTCCGCGAACAGTACGGAGCCTCCAAGCTAAGGTATCCCCTGTTCGCCGGGTTCGAGCGCGGCTATGCGGCGGCCGAAGAGTTTGACCAGATTGAGCTGCGAACCGGTTCCCACGACATGGAGATGCGCGGTTTCTACATGTCGAATATCTTCACGGATGACACCGTTTTAGAAATGGGACACCTGAATCCGCATGGTCGGTTCGTTCACCTCTATCTCAATGGCGCTTACTGGGGGGTGTATCATATGCGGGAACGCTGGGGCGCGGCGATGCATGCCAATTATCTGGGCGGATCCAAAACCAATTATGAATCCATCAACGGCAACTGGAATGTCGGTGGTTGGGCGGAACCTGGTACACCTTACGACGGCGATGGCAGCACCTGGCGGAAGATCAAAACCTTGCGTAATTCTTATCGCTCTGTTCGGCCTTGGCTCGATGTGTCGGAATACGTGGATTACATGCTGATGTGGATGTTTGGAGGCAGTGAGGATGAATATCGCTGCGTGGGTCCGACGGTGCCCGGGAGTGGCATGAAGTTTTATCTGAACGACGCGGACGGCTGGTTCTGCGGCTCGTGGTATTGTGCCGCCGATGACCGGAGTCGACGGGGCGCGCCGGGGCGACAAGCGGGCGACGGCCCGGGGAGTCTGCTTTCGACCTTGTTTGCCGAAGGTGATCCCGAATTCCGGACCCTGCTGGCCGATCAAATTCACCGCGCGTTGTTCCAAGGGGGCGCCCTCACGCCCGAGCGCTTGATCGCACGGCTCAAGTTGAGGACCGATGAAATGAGCCGTCCTTTTCTCGCCGAATCCGCCCGATGGAATTACCTCACACCTTCGGTCTGGGCACAACGGCGGGATTCGGTGCTCACAAACTGGTTGCTGAAGCGCACGACCGAAGTGCGATCGCAATGGCGTGCCGCAGGCTTTTATCCGTCCATCAACGCACCCACGCTCAATCAACCAGGAGGTGTGGTCTCGAACAATTTCCGCGTCCAGTTCACCGGACCCGGCAGTGGAAGTATTTGGTTCACCACCGATGGTTCAGATCCCCGGCTGATCGGCGGCGCGGTATCGCCGCAAGCGCGTAGCTACTCCACGGGTCAAGATCAGGTGACAGTGATTCCGGCAGGAAGCCGTTGGCGATGGTTCACGGACGCCACGGGATTGGGATCCAGCGCAGTTGTCGAAGGCGCCGCCGGATGGACCAGTTCCAATTGGAAACATCCGAACTTCTCCGACTCAACTTGGAGTGAAGGTCCCGCTCAGCTGGGTTATGGCGAGAATGACGAAGCGACCAAGATCCCGTTTGGTGGCGATAGTTCCAAGAAGTGGCCCTCATCCTATTTCCGCAAGAAATTTGCGGTTGATTCGATTCAGGGACTGTCTGGATGGAATCTTCGACTCAAGCGCGATGATGGGGCCATCGTTTATGTCAACGGGCGTGAAGTCCTTCGCAGTTCCATGCCCGATGGCAATATCCTGGCGACCACGGCAGCACAAAATTCACCGGATGACGGCCAGAGTTTTTCCGAGTTTCCCATCGCGGCGACTTTCTTTAAGACTGGAGACAATGTGGTGGCCGTGGAACTGCACCAGTCCGGACCTACGACGAGTGATGCCAGCTTCGACTTGGAACTCACGGCCATTTCTAATTCGGGCAACTCGGGTGGCGATGCGATACCACTCCTTGACCGTAATACCATCCTGTTTACCCGTACCAAGAACGGGGCACAATGGTCGGCGCTGAGCACGGCCTTCTTTCAGGTGGGTGATCGAGCGGTTGGACCGGGAGATGTCGTCGTCAGCGAATTGAGTTTTAATCCTGCCGGTCCCGACGAATCCGAGTTCATCGAACTCCAGAATATCTCGCAGCGTGCCGTCAATCTTCGCGGATGCCGTTTCACAAATGGCGTGGAGTACGCTTTTTCTGAATACCGCGATCAACTGCTGGCTTCAGGTCAACGTTTGGTGTTGGTCCGCGATTTGTTTGCCTTTCAGCAACGTTATGGAATTGATGTGCCTGTTGGTGGAATTTTTAAGGGGCGTCTGGACAACGGCGGTGAGTCCATCGCGTTCGTCGATGCCCAAGGCGGTTGGATTAGTGGGTTCACCTATGATGGGGCGCATCCTTGGCCCGTCGATGCCGATGGCCATGGGCGGACGCTGGTGCTGGCGCGTCCCGAGCTGGATTTGTCCAATCCATTGGCTTGGCGCTCTAGCGCAACCACGAACGGAAGTCCTGGTGGCAGCGATACCCTCCGATTCACGGGCACACCAGATGCTGACGCGGATAGGGATGGTTGGAACAGTGTGTTGGAGTACGCCATGGGTGCGAGTGATCAGGATGTGACGTCGCCGGGGAACTTACTGCCGAAGTTCAGGGCGGACGGAATGGTCGTACTTGAATTAAGTCGCAACCCAGCCGCAGACGACGTGACCCTTTGGGTTGAGTGGTCAACGGATCTGAGTGAGTGGACTGAAACCACCAGACACAGCCAACGAGTCGTTGAAGGCGGTCACTTCAGGGAAGTTTGGGGGCCGCCCGTGACCAACGGAATCGATCCGGTGTTCTTGCGGATCCTGGCGCGATTGGTTCGTTGAGTTGGTCCACTGGGCAGCTTGTCTGCCGCGGTTCTGGAGTGCGTGCGCCCCTGCGCCGCTTTTTCATCGCAAACAAAAAAAGCGGCAGAGGGCTGCGCGCACTCCAAAAGAATGGGGTCGGCGGCTCCCTGACACCCGATAGATACAGAGTTAGGAGACTGATTTTTTCAAGACACTAAGTCGCTGGATATGACCGCCGAGTGATCCTTAACCAGACCGCACTGAGAGGTTTTCCATTTTTTGCTCACTATGGACAATAGTGGGCAGACCCGGCAGACGAATGTGGGCCTGGGTGAAGTGGGAACGTTTATGGGTAAACCCAGATTTCGGCATGATATAGTGACATCGGAAGCCTATAAAGCGCTTCGACTGAAGGGTGGCGATACTTGAATGAATATCGTTCATTCAATTCCTACAAACATTGCGTTGAAGAGATCGATATGAAAAGCGGCCTTGGCATCATCGTGGCTTTGCATGGTTCGTGAGTTTTGGAGTTGGTCCAAAGATCACAGCATAGCGGGGGGTGGCTCGATCTTCACCTCGCACGGTGTAAGCGTTGAGTTCACTCAATTATGAACAAGCATCAGAATCCGAGTACCACACGTCGCGTCGCATCGCGCCGACGATTTCTAAAGGGGACTACCGCAGGCGCGTTATTGGCAGGCTTACCTGCTGGGTGGATTGGGCGAGTATTTGCCAGCGACGCACCGGAGACCGCAAATTGCCGGTGCGGGATCATTGCCTTGACGGACTGTTCTCCATTCGTGGTTGCCGCTGAGAAAGGATTCTTCAAGAAGCACGGCCTGAATGTGACCATTGCCAAGGGTGCCAACTGGGCGGCGATTCGGGATTCACTGAGCAACGGCGACAATCAGTTCACCCACATGCTGGTAGGCATGCCGATTGCCAGCAGCATGGGCCTTCTCGGTTCACCTAAGAAGCCGATGATCATCCCTTGGTTGGTGAATCGGAACGGCCAGGCCATCACCTTAAAAGCGGAGTGGAAAGGCAAGATTGGGGCCGATCCAAAAGCGCTAAAACCCTTGGTGGATCAAGCCAAAAAACTGGGGGAACCGCTGACATTTGCCATGACATTTCCGCCCGGGACCCATGCCATGTGGATGCGGTATTTTTTAGGGGCAGGCGGCATCCATCCGGATAAAGACGTCTCTTTGGTCACGATCCCACCGGCTCAAATGGTGGCCAATATGAAGGTGGGCAAGATGGATGGCTTTTGCGTGGGCGAACCGTGGAATGCCCGGGCGATTGCCGACAAGATCGGCTACACCAGTGTCACGACACAAGATCTGTGGAAAGATCATGTCGAAAAGGTGTGCGCTTTTACCGCTGATTTTGCCGACAAAAACCCTAAGACGGTGAAAGCAGTGCTCAAGGGTTTGCACGAAGCCAGCGTCTGGCTCGATGACATGAGCAACCGCCCGGAACAATGCGACATCGTTAGCAAAGCCAACTTCATCAATTGCCAGAAAGGAACGGTGTTACCACCCCAATGGGTTTCAAGGAGTCCGCATTGGGGTGTAGTAAATCTTGAACAGTTCGTGGCGACCTTCGGCTGAAGAGCGGGACAGGGATCTGCGCGCATGTTTCGGACCTGTTGGTGAGGAGCC
>SXSK01000409.1 GCA_005793375.1 Verrucomicrobiales bacterium
CAACGACCGGCAACACGGATGGCGTCTAACATTCATCCAGCATGCGTAACACTTGGACAAATGTCTAGAGGGGATCTTTAGAGACAAAGATGAGGGCCCTCCACCGCTTTTGGGGAATTGCAGGGACGACCGATCTCCAAATGTCCCACAACTCGGAGAGCGCCCTAATTCCCCCGAGCGGGATCCATTCGCTTGATCACGCAGCCGCCTTCCGATTAGGCTCCATCGCATGTCACCCCGTATTAACACGCCTCGCGCTTTTCTGCTCCTCGGTTTGGCCGTATCATTGATGGCGCCACTCCAGGCAGCCGATCTGGTCGTGCCCGAGGACGTGATTTTCGAGAAGAACCTGGAATACGCGAATCCCGACAACCAACACCTGCAACTAAACCTCGCGCGCCCCCGAAAGGTGTCGGGGCCGTTGCCAGTAGTGCTTTGCATTCATGGCGGAGGATTCCGCGCCGGCTCGCGTGAAGGCTACAACCAACTCTGCCTGAAGCTCGCGCAACGCGGATTTATCGCAGCCACGGCCAGTTATCGACTCGCCCCTAAATACCAGTTTCCCGCGGCGGTGCACGACACGAAAGCCGCGGTGCGCTGGTTGCGCGCCAACGCCGCCCGATGGCAGGCAGACCCACAACGGATCGGCGTGACTGGTGGCTCTGCAGGAGGGCACCTTGCCCAGTTCCTTGGAGTGACCGCCGGCGTCGCAGAATTCGAAGGAACCGATAACCCCGGGGTTTCCAGCGCCGTGAGTTGCGTGGTGAATGTCTACGGACCTAGCGATTTCACCAAATCTTACGGAAAGAGCGTGGACGCTCATGAAGTGCTTCCGCTGTGGCTGGGTGGCAATTTGGAGACCGCCCGTGCTCGCCACATCCGGTCTAGCCCGCTCAATTGGGTCACACCCGCTGCGGCACCCACGCTGATCATCCATGGGACCGAGGACAAGTATGTGCATTACGAGCAAGCTCTCTGGATGCGGGACCGCCTCTCGGCGAGTGGCGTTGAGGTGAACCTACTCACCCTAGAAGGCGCCGGTCACGGTTTCAAAGGCGCCGACGCTGAGAAAGCTGATCAAACATTGATCCAGTACTTCGAACAAAAGCTGAGCGCTGGAAAATAGGCATTCGGACCAAAACCTCCCCAAGCCACCTTTTGAGCCATAGCTATCAGCCGCGACTCATGCAGGGAACGGCAGTTCGGCTTGGGAACGGGTGCCCTGGGTTTGGAATCCACCGGCGGAAGTGTGGAGCCGTGGCAAAGCCCGTCTAGAAGTCCCTAGTCGTGCTGCACTCCGCGTTCCCTTAGCGGGTTTGGTTTCCATCGGGATCATGCGCGTTGACAAGACGAACCGGGAATGGAATAAGCAGAGCGTGCCATCAGAATAACAATCAATGGAGTGTGCACACCCACTCGGTGGTCCATTCGCTCTTCAAGTCCACACTCAAACCAACCGTTGAGCTCTAGCCTTAAATGCTTCGCTTATGTACTGACGGCCACGGCGCTCACGGTTGCCCAATGTACAGGGCTGACTGCCGACGACGACCCCTTTGCGGACCTGGACAAAAAGCCCTCCCAGCAGTCAAGTCCGCTATCCACTGGCGACCCATTTGGGGATCTGGATGCCCCCGAAAAATCCAAACCCACTCCGCTTCAGTCTGGAAAGTCGCCTTTCAGCCGATTCCTTGAAGAAGGGTTATCCCTCAAGAAGGAGCTGATGTTCGAGTTTTCTCACAGCGCCGAGGCTGCGGATCGGCCCGGGGCCACGGCCGACGGCTGGTATTGCCGCAACTCCGCTGGATTTGAGTTGCTGAAGAGATTTTCTACGGACACTGCCACGGTGGCCGCCTTCGACGTGCAGGTACGCCTCGTGCGCAGGGACAACTTCCACGAGGTGCTGAACGACGCCGAAGGCGCTGATCGTCGAGGCTGGTTCCTTGAATACCATAACCTCTATTGGGATTTCTACAATGTGTTCAATCCCCTGCTCAGTGACGAGGCGCGGGGCGACAACGCCGGTCGCTTCAATGTCCGCATCGGGCGGTTCTACGTGCCTTTTGGCCTGAACCTTCAGACCGACACCCACGGCACACTTCTGCAACTCTCCAACGAACGGAATTTTGGTTTCGAACGCGATTGGTACGCAGGGTTCTGGGGTTCCATCAACGCCGACTTGAACTACGATTGCTACTATCTGCTTGGCTCGGGCTACGATGTCGCGTTCAAAGGTCAATCCGGACTAGTCGGCACCCGATTAAGCCTTTCCAACAAGTATCTTTACGAATACGGCATCGAAGGCGGAATGTCACTTCTCGCAGGGCAACGAATCTCAAAGCACGCCAAGGATCGGAGCCCATCGGTCGCCGCCAGGTCGAACAGCGACGGAATCATTGACACGGTTCGTTACGGTGGAGACCTGCGCTGGCGGCATACCATCCCCACTGGATCCATCATGCTGACCGGCGAACTGAGCGCTGGGCGGGATGAACGGGACAATGTGCTCACACAGCTTTATCAGACTGATTACCTGACACGGAACCGCAAATTTGGCGTCAGCGGCCAATACCGGCGTTTCAAACAAGATATCCGGGGGGTTACCAAAACTCCTTCAGCACACCACCTGCCCTGGAACATCGGCGAACCCGATGCCTCGATTGTCGGCGAACTCACGTGGTACTTCCGCAACGACCTGGGCAATGCCAACCTCCACTGGGTCAAGTTCAATATCGAACACGAGACGGAACGTCAGCGCGGTAAAAAGGATACGGTGATCACCCTCCAGTACTACCATTATTGGTAACATCGAAGACACTCGTCACGCCATGAAACCAATCGTTGCCATTCTTTCAGTCCTGCTGCTCTTGTCGACCGAAGTTCGGGCTGCCATCGGCTGCACACTCAGCAATCCAGCGCAGGACCTGAAGTATCTGTTCCCAGAAATGACGACATACAAGGAAGAGGCTCGACAGTTCGACAAGCTTGGCAACGGGGCCGAACAGTTCAAGAAGCTGCCCGCCCGACTGGGCAGCAAGCTAGACCCGGTCTATGAAACCTACGAGACGCCTTACACGGTCTATTCAGTGTTCAAAGGAACCAATCTTATCGGTGTCGTGCACGGGGTGAATGAGGCCGGAAAAGGGGGTGTCATCCAGGTATTCATCGCAACAACACCTGACACCGGCGTCATCAAAACGGTCTTTTTCCAACGCCTGGAAAGCCCTGCAGCGAAGGCACTGAAGTCGAAGGAATTCCGTGCGCAGTTTAGCGGGCTCGCCCTTGGCGACTTTTATAAGCATGACTATTTCGTGGTGGCCGAACCAACGAGCGACAAGGACAAGGTCGGCCGCATCGCGGCCCCCGCCGTCGGCGACGCGGGTCAGCAGGATTACCAGGCCACCTTGCGCGGCATTCGCAAAAACCTGGTCCTGTTGGACCTGTTCGTGTTCGGGCTCCGATACGATGCCCATTACGTACGCTCTCAAGAGTTGCTGGAGACGCTCACCGCCAAATAGCCACCAAGTCATCACCTCATGAAGAAAATCCTCGCTCTCTGTGCTTTTATCCTGGTCACCGGGATGGCGGTGTTCGCGTGGTGGTTCAGCAACCGTGAAGACCATTTCGGCAAACCGTTCACAGGACTGCCTATGGCAGCGATCCAGGAAATCGTCAATCAACCCGATACCTTCCTCTCCAAGCCGGTCAGCATTCAAGGCAAACTCAAACGCCAATGCCCCGCGACCGGCTGCTGGTTCTTTCTCACGGATCCCAATGATCCAAAAGCACGGGAGCTGAAAGTGGAGATGGGCGATACCACACCGCGTCTTCCGTCCCGCATTGGCAAGCTGGCACGCGTCGAAGGCCAACTCATCAGATACGGCAAGGGCTACGAATTCATTGGGAATGCCGTCACCTTCACCGAGGAATCCAAACCATGAATCACTTCACTCTCGCCTCAAAAAATCTTCTGCGTCGCCCCGTGCGAACTCTCCTGACCATCGCAGGCGTCTCCCTCGCAGTCGCTGTGGCCGTCAGCTTGGGTGGCTTCAATCTCGGCTACCGCCAAGCGCTGGACCGAAGCATCGACCGCCTTGGCTTTCAGTTGATGATCATGGCCAAGGGGTGCCCCTACGAAGCGGCAACCATGATGCTCAAAGGCGGTACCGGCCTGCTTTATCTCCCCTCCGAAACCTACGAAAACGTCAAGTCGGACGAAGCAATCCTGTCCATCACACCGATCTTTGTCGGCATCGCCTCCAAGGAAGGCAGCAGCATTCGGGATGACGCGGGGGCCACGTCCTTCTCCATCATCTCGGGCATCGACACGGAGTCATTCATGACGATGAAACCCTGGCTGCGATTCAAGGCAGGGACAGGCTACGATGGCGGGCGCTGGTTTGCGAAGGATTCGACCAATGAGGTAGTGCTCGGTTTCGAGGCCGCGGAATATGAGCAACGCAAGGTGGGAGACACGTTCTATTCAACAATCACCCCCAATGGTCAGACCGACTCCAAGATGCATGAATTCAAGATCACCGGGATCCTGGATCGCACCGGCACCCAAGATGACGGTACGGTTTTCATGCCATTAAAAAATGCGCAACACCTCTTCAATCGAAACCAAGAGCTCACCATCATCGGCATCAAACTAAAGAAGTTCAACGCCATCGAATTGCGTGAATTCGAGGGGCGCTGGCTCAAGATTCCCGAGGTGCAGGTAGTAAGCCTCCAACAAGTGAAGGGCACGCTGGTGAGCCTCGTGGGCACCGCCCAAGTGATGATCGCTGCGGTGGCTATTATTGCCGTGGTCGTGGCGGTCATCGGGGTGGTGAACACGATATTGATGAGTGTTTACGAACGCACCGGCGAGATCGGGGTGATGAAGGCCATCGGCGCTTATCGCAGCGACATCTTCAAACTCATCTGGATGGAAACTCTGGCCGTATGTGTGACCGGCGGTTTGGTCGGATGCCTGCTAGCCGTTGTAGGCGCCAGCGTCGTCGAGGCAGCGATCCGCTCACTCATCAACCTCGGCGTGCAGGGGTCTATCGTGCGAATCACTCCACTTCTAGTTGGGGGAGCGCTCGGTGTCTCCGTTCTGCTTGGCTTCTTTGCCGGACTATATCCCGCGTGGCGCGCGGCGTCCATGCGCCCCATCAAAGCCATTCGCGAAGGAGAATAAGCATGTCCAACACCCCGCACCAACTCATCATTCGCGGCCGCGGACTGAGGCGCTACTACCAACGCGGCGTCGAAACCGTCAAAGCCCTCGACGGTGTGGATATCGACATCCGAACCGCCGAGATGGTTTCCATCGTCGGCCCTTCCGGATCGGGCAAGACGACCCTGGTCAACTTGCTCTCATGCCTCGACGCCCCTACTGCAGGAGAACTCAACCTGAACGGCAAGTCCATCGCCGGTCTGGCCGAAGACCATCTTGCCGGGCTCCGGCGCGGCCAACTCGGGTTCATTTTCCAGAAGTTCCACCTAACACTACAGCGACGTGTTGAGGGATGTCCATTTTTTGAGTTCTTTGAGGCGGCGTTTAC
>SXSK01000410.1 GCA_005793375.1 Verrucomicrobiales bacterium
CGGCCCGTGGAATTCACAGACCCGATTAATGCACGCATCCTGGCGGTAAGCGAAGACCAGATTCAAGGGTTTCAACGCGACCCCATCGGGGAGATTGCGCGGTTGAGCGGCGTGGACGTGACTGTGGTCTTGGAACGGTTGAGGGCCATGCTCAGGGCAGGGACTATTCGGCGAATTCGACAGACGTTACTGGCGACGAATCTTGCTCAAGGGGCGTTAGTGGCTTGGGTGGTGCCAGAGGAACGGCTGACCAGTGCCTTCGACTGGATGTTTGCCGAAGACCCATTCAGCGGGCATGTAGTCACCCGATCCACCGATGCGGCGACGCCCGGTTCCACGTACCGTTTATGGACGACGCTCAAGGTTCCCCAGGGTTTCTCGCTTTCAAAGCATTGCATTCATCTGATGTCGAGAACCGGCGCGGAGCGTTTCATTCTATTACCAGCCCGCAAACTCTTTGCACTCGGCGTTGGCCATGTTCGGCGACGTGGGATGGAACCTGGAAGCCGTTCAGAAAGCTTGGCTGAAGTGACGGATGTAACCACGACCCAGCTGAACTTCGAGGAATGGCGAATTTTGGAGGCGCTCAAACGAGAGTTCAGCGAGAACGAACTTGTCCAGGAGTTGTGGCAGAAGCGCGCGTCATTGGCTGGAGTGAGTTTGGATGCATTTTATCAGGCCGCCGAAGACTTCAATCGACGCAAAATCATCGGCCGATTCTCGACTTTTTTGGAGCATGTAAAGCCCCTTGCTGATGGCGAGCGAGTGACGCGATTCAACGCGCTCTTCCACTGGGCGGTCCCTTCCGGGCGCGAGATGGATGCCGGGCGCGAAGTGGGACGCCACCACATTATGACCCATGCCTACTGGCGAGAAGGTGGTCCTGAATTCCGCAATGTAAATGTGATGGGTGTGGCTCATGGGACGGACAAGTCGGTGGTACTGGCGCATAAGGCGGCGATCGACAGGCATCTGGAAGAGGCGGGGATTCCCGTGCTCTACACGAATGTATTTTGGGGAGGGCGAAGCGAAATCAAGCCCAGCGAAATCTCGCCGCTTGCTTACCAGGCTTGGTGTCGGAATCAGGGGTTGGATCCGGAATCGATGCGGCAATAGAGGCGAATCCAGACATTTTGGGAAAGGTGGGAGGCGGGCGGAAGGCTGTCGTCCGGTGGAGCCCAATTCCTCGCCTTTTCAAGCGGATCGTTCCGGCTACTGTCGCGTCGTGACCAGTCTTGCACTTCATGAAATTCACGCGGCGTTCGGTGCACATTTTGGGGAACTGGGCGGCCATGAATTGGTAGCGGACTATGGAGACATCGAGGCCGAACGTGCTGCATTGGCGACCTCCGTGGGTGTGGTTGACCTCAGTTTTCGGGGGCGCATCTGCCTGACTGGAAATGACCGGGTACGTCTCTTGCATGGGCAGGTGACCAATGATGTGAAAGGATTGGCCACGAACCATGGGTGTTATGCGGCGTTGGTTACGGCAAAAGGGCGCCTGGAAGCTGATTTAAACATCTACGCCCTGGCGAACGAACTGCTGCTCGATTTCGAGCCGGGCCTCACGCAACGCATTCTGAGCCGCATGAATCATTACATCGTGGCCGATGACGTCCAGGTCATCGATGTGGCGCCGCACTATGGGTTGCTGAGCGTTCAAGGCCCTCGAGCAGCCGAAGTTTTGGGGGCGCTCCACTGGTTTCCAAGCCTGCCGCAGTCAGCGTTTGGGGTCACGTCGGCGTCCGTTTCAGCCCTGGGAGAATTGTATTTGGTCCATCGCACCCGATGCGGTTGGCCGAAGGCTCCAAGTGCTCCAATCGGATTCGACTTGTTTGTGCCTGTCGAGGCGACGACCGTCGTGTTCGAGAAGGTGGTTGGGGCGGCCCAGGTTTGCGGCGGTCGTGCCGTAGGGTGGACGGCGTTGGATCAGCGACGTATTAAAGCTGGAGTGCCGCGGTTTGGTGTGGATCTCGACGAAACCAACTTGGCTCCGGAGGGAGGCGACGCTTTTGTCGCGCATGCGATTCATTACGCGAAAGGGTGTTATATCGGGCAGGAGGTTATCGCACGCATTCGGACTTACGGACAAGTGAGCCGAGCCTTTAGAGGACTTCGTTTCACTGATGAGCTCAAGGATCTGCCTTCACGGGGAACCAAATTGCAGAAGGATGGAAAGGATGTCGGAGTGCTGACCAGTTCGGTTTGGTCCGCTGGGTTTGGATCCGTGTTGGCGTTGGGGTTGGTTCGGCGTGAGTGTCATGCTTTGGGCACCGAGTTGACGGTGGCTACGGGCGGAGAAGGACGACGCGCTCGAATCGTTGAACTGCCTTTTGCTGCATGAACACATCGTCGTTGTACCGTGCCTTGCGATTTTTTGCGCCGGATTGGTCGCGAGTGCTCGGGGCATTGGGTCTGGTGTCATTGGCAACGGGTGCGGGGTTGTTCAAACCTTGGCCGCTGGCGTTGCTCGTCGACTGTGTTCTGGGAACCAACCCCTGGCCCAATGCGTTGCGCCAACTCGCGGAGGTGCCGAAGCCGGTTCAAGTCATGGCCCTGGCCGCCTTAACTCTGGCCCTCCATTTGGGGCACGGCGCCCTGCAGTCTGCGTTGAACTTCACACTGATCGATACGGGATTGCGCGGATTGATGCGCGTGCGCCAAGCCGTCTTTGAGTGGCTCATGCGGCTATCCTTGCGTCGCCTATATAGTTCGCAAGCCGGGGACATCCTCTACCGAGTCACTTGGGATACGTATGCTTTTCAGACCCTCTTCCAGCATGGTGTCTTCTCCTTCCTGACCGCTTCAGCTGCGGTCCTGGCAATGGGGTGGGTGATGGCCCGCCTCAATGGTTCCCTGACGCTGGTTGCTATGGCGACGGTGCCGGTTTTGCTCTCGGTGATGACAGCCTTTGGGAAGCAAATGGCCCGTCGCGCAGAATTGGCCCAAGCACAGGATAGTACGCTGTCCAGCTCGGTGCAGCAGGGACTGGCAAATCTACAACTGACCCAAAGCTACACGCGCGAGCCACAGGAAAAGGAGTCGTTCCGTGCCCAATCTTCACATTCCTGGAGTTTGAGGCGGCGTCAACACGCTCTTGAAGTGCTCTATCTGGCCACGGTGTCCGTTGTTTTTGCCCTGGGGACCGCGGCGATTCTTTTGGTGGGAAGTCGCCAAGTGCTGGCGGGCAAACTCAGTTTGGGGGAGTTGCTGATCTTTCTGGCATACTTGGCACAACTGTATGAGCCGCTCAACCAGTTGTCTCACGTGGGATCGACATTGAGCAATGCACGGGCTGGCACGCGGCGAATCTTTGAATTGTTCGACGACCCAACGGATCTACCCGGTGGGGCAATTCAGCTGCCAATCAGCGACACCCCCATGGCAGCTAACGGTATTTCGACTGCGGGCCCGTTGGTTTTTGATCGGATCTACTTTGGCTATGAGCCGGGCCATGAAGTCCTCAAATCGGTGTCGCTCGAGATCCGGGTGGGCCAGTGCATGGCGATCATCGGGCCCAGCGGTGCTGGGAAATCGACATTGTTACAGCTGATCCCACGCTTTTTTGACCCGAGCTCCGGCGTGGTTCAGTGGCAAGGGGTAAACTTGAGGGAATTAGATCTGCGCTCCTGGAGAGCACAAGTAGCGCTGGTGTTGCAGGAGCCATTGCTGATTCGCGGGACATTGTTCGAAAACATCGCCTATGGACGTGTGGGAGCAACGTCTGGTGAGGTGGAGGCTGCGGCACAGTTGGCCAATGCGGATGGGTTCATCCGACGATTGCCGAAAGGTTACGAGAGTGTGGTTGGCGATGGGGCGGTGCGGTTGAGTGTGGGGGAAAAGCAGCGGATCAATCTGGCGCGGGCGTTTCTAAAGAATGCCCCGATTCTGCTGCTCGATGAGCCCACGAGTGCGCTGGACGCCGCCAGCGAAGCCCACGTATTGGAATCACTCCGACGAACGCAGGAACGGCGAATCACCCTGATGGTGACGCATCGGCCGGAAACCTTGCGGTTTGTGGACAAGGTATTGGTGCTTGAGGATGGGCGCGTCGTGGACTGTTGTGCCCCGGAAGCTGTACGGTGGCAGACAACGTTTATGAAGAAAGAATCGGCCGATGGTTTGTGAATGATGACCGGCAGATCCAGGGGAGCGGCAGGAGCGAGCAACGGTGTGCCAGCCAACATGTGATGAGGCCATCCGGCGTTGCCTCAGAGAACCCAGGACGCCGCTGGTTCGTCGACATCCCGAAGGTTGTATTTCCCGGGATTCGGGTCCTTGCCTAATCCATTTTAGGAATCCACGAAACATTCGCCGCTTTGGAAAGGCGAGATCGGAAGGAGGGAACGGTGGCCTTCCACCGTGGTCCATTCTGGAATGGAGTCGTCCATTTTTCGGGCAATTCAACTCCGACTTAGAAGTGGGCGTCGTTACGACTAAGTATCGTTAGCGATATCAGTTGGTCTGAATCTGGCAAAACGATTCATCTAAGAGTTCTGGCATGAGAGTCGCTTCGTGGAATGTGGCCATCTGGCCTCAACAAAATAGACCAACCTGAAACTCAGTTGCATCGGCAAAATGTTGGTTAAGAACCCGTTAAGATTAAGTATTCGCGAATCCCGCGTTGACATTATACGACGATATTGATGGTATATATCCGATTTTGGACAATCAAAATTACTTCGATTAACTCCTGACAAGCCTATGGTCTCCATGAATACCCGAGAATTCAGTTCCTTGTATGCCGCCGCCATTGCGGTAGCTGTTTTTTTTACAACCACACAAGTCTTTGGCGACATTGTTTATGGCCTCCTCAGCAGAATCTGTGGGTGAGAGGCGGCTCTGGTAGTTTCCCAAGAGCGTGGTAAAGAGCCACTTCGAGAGCTCGAAACGTCCGAAATCCATAGGCTCGCCTGGTAGTCACTCGAATCTTGTTGTTGAGTCCC
>SXSK01000411.1 GCA_005793375.1 Verrucomicrobiales bacterium
CAACGACCGGCAACACGGATGGCGTCTAACATTCATCCAGCATGCGTAACACTTGGACAAATGTCTAGAGGGGATCTTTAGAGACAAAGATGAGGGCCCTCCACCGCTTTTGGGGAATTGCAGGGACGACCGATCTCCAAAATTCCCAAAACTCGGAGATGAGCCCCGGAGGGATTCACTCAGAAAACAGGGCTACTCACTCGACCGAAGTACAGCCATGCTTGGCTTGCGCATGAAGAAAGGATTGGTGTTGGATAATGTGGTGCTACTGGGGCGAACCCTGGAGGAGTACCGTCGCTATTTCGCCTTGGATCTGAATTCTTGGCGGGGACGGCGTGTCTTGGATGTCGCGTCCGGGGTCAGTTCATTTTGTGCGGAGGCCAACGCCGCTGGATGGGACGTCACGGCACTGGATCCGATCTATGAACTTTCCCCTGAGATGGTCGAACCTCGCTGTGAAAAGGACCTGGATTTGGTGATCGACCGCCTGCCAGGGACCACCGTCTACAACTGGGAATTTTACCAATCCCCCGAACGATTGCGGGGGTTTCGAGAGAGAGCGTATCGCACATTCTTGGCCGACTATCGAACAGCAACTCCGGAGCGTTATGTTTCCGGAAGCCTGCCACGGCTGCCATTTGTAAGTGGGGCATTTGATCTCTCACTCGTCTCGTATTTGCTGCTCGTTTACCAGAAGCAGCTCGACTACTCGTTTCACAAACAATCGATTCTGGAACTGATGCGAGTCACCCGCGGAGAGGCGCGGCTGTATCCTGTGGTCACCTTTGAAGCGGAGCGGAGCGAGTATTTGGCTCGATTCGACGCGGATCCTGAGCTGACTCAGTTCAGCTTTGATGAGGTGCCGACCGATTTTGAATTTCTCCTTGGATCCAACCGGTATTTGCGAATCCGGCATCGGTGATTCGTTGAAAATGCCGCCAAGGGGCTATTGGCGTGGCAAGTCTCCCGGGTGGTTGGGTTGCGGGAGCATGCCTGAGAGGGGATTGATGGTGGCAGCGAGATGTTCCCGTTGAGAACCGCGCAGGTCGCTTTTGTTGAACCGGCGATTTGGGAATTGGATTGACTGTGAACCGGATCGGGGTTGACGCTCGATGCCGGACTAATCGCTGGAGGGTCTATGGCAGATATATATCAGGAACAACGTGCAATCGACGATGCGCACGCTTCGGAGGCGAAAGCTCAGATCAAGACCTACGTGGGCAATACCATGGAGGACACCATGCCGGTGCTCACATTGCAGTTGGGTGCCGTGGTGCTCATTGCCTTGTTTGCAGCGGTGGCATTGAGGTGGCAACGGCAGGCGATTCCTGACTGGGTTCGGATGCTTTTTGGAGTTAAGCGGACCTTGCGATCGAGGCGGGACCTGAGGCCCAAGGTGTCGTCGCTGCCAGGTCACAGGCCTGGGTAAACGCCTTATTGGAGAATTCGCTTTAGGGATCGAGGCTAGTTCGAGTTTTGGAGGGACTCAAAGGCCGCCGAAACGACGGTGTCGGCGGGCATATTCCTCGAGCGCTTCAAAGAACTGGGCTTTGCGGAAGTCAGGCCAAAGGGTGGGAGTTACCACAAATTCTGCGTAAGAGATCTGCCAAAGCAGGAAATTGCTGATGCGCAATTCCCCACTGGTGCGAATGAGCAGATCGGGGTCTGGGATATGGCTGGTGTAGAGGTGTTGAGCGACGCACTGTTCGGTGATCTCAGCCGGATCGATCTCGCCTCGTTTGGCTTTGGCTGCGAGCTCCCGGACGGCTTCGACGATTTCGGCGCGGCCCCCGTAACTCAGGGCGAGGATGAGGGTGAGCCCATTGTTCCTGGCGGTCGCGGCCTTGCTTTTAGCCAGTTGTTCCTGGACCGCCTCGGGCAAGCGCCAGATTTGCCCGATCGCCTCCAGTTTGACGTTTCCTCGATTCAGCTCGCCGATTTCGTTTTTGAGAAATCGGGCAAGGTATTTCATCAATGTATCGAGCTCTTCTTTGGGGCGATTCCAATTTTCAACGGAAAACGCGTAGAGCGTGAGGTATTTGATGCCGATTTCCCCGGCGGTGCGAACGATATTGCGGACGGACTCGACGCCATTGCGGTGACCCTCAACGCGCGGGAGACTCCTGGCTTTGGCCCAGCGGCCATTGCCATCCATGACGATGGCAATGTGAGCTGGCAATGCTGCCTTGGCGGATTCGCTGAGCTTGGTGGATTCGCTCATGGCCAGGCGTTTCGATTTTGTGCTCAGAGGAACATGGTCTGTTCCCGGGCGGGCCCCACACTGGCGATTGTCAGTCGAGCTCCCGTGAGTTTCGAGATTGCGTCGAGATAATCGCGGCATCGGTCTGGCAGATCCTTCCACTGGCGAATGGCGTCGGTGGGTGTCTGCCAGCCTGGAAAATCGCGGTAAATGGGTTCGCACCGCGCCAGAGTTTCACAATCGGCGGGGACATAGTTTAGGCGCTTACCATCCACCTTGTAAGCGACGCATACACGGATCTTCTTGACGGTATCGAGGCCGTCAATGTTGGTGATGGCGAGTTCATCGATGCCATTGACCATGGTGGCGTGACGAGTCGCGACAGCGTCGAACCAACCGCAGCGCCTGGCGCGTCCGGTGGTAGAACCGAATTCGCGTCCCATGCCGTGGAGAAGATCGCTGACTTCGTCATTTTCGGTAGGGAGTGGGCCTTCGCCGACGCGAGTGGTATAGGCCTTGAGGACGCCGACCACTCGGTCCATGTGGTTCGGGGGGACGCCGGAACCGGTGCAGGCGCCACCGGACGTGGTATTGGAAGAAGTGACGTAAGGATACGTGCCGTGGTCGATATCGAGGAATGTGCCTTGAGCACCTTCGAACAGCACATCCTTGCCGGCGTTGGTGGCCGCGTGTAACAGGAGCAACGTGTTGGTCACGAAGGGACGCAGACGGTCGGCGGCCGTGGAGTATTCCTTCAGCAGTTTGGCATACGAAAGCGGTTTGCCGCCGAGAGAGCGGATCAAGGCGTTGTTTTCCTTCAGCCGTTCCTTGAGTTTTTGGGGAAAGCGTTCGCGGTTCACCAGATCTGCAACGCGCAGGCCGACACGGGCGACTTTGTCACCGTAAGTGGGGCCGATGCCGCGTTTGGTGGTGCCAATTTTCTGGCTGCCTTTCTTGGATTCCTTCAGCCCATCCAGTTCCCGGTGCCAGGGAAAGACCACATGCGCGGTTTCACTGATGAACAGGTTTCCTTTGGAGCCGCTGGCGACCTTGACCCCCAGAGTTGCGAGACCGTCGAGCTCTTTCACGAGGCCGACGGGGTCCAAGACGACACCGTTGCCGATGACGCATTTTTTATTAGGGCGTAAAATGCCGGAGGGAATCAGATGGAGGACGTATTTATCCTTGCCGATATACACCGTATGACCTGCGTTGTTGCCCCCCTGAGTACGTACGACGATGTCGGCACTCTCGGTGAGTACGTCGATAATTTTGCCTTTGCCTTCATCGCC
>SXSK01000412.1 GCA_005793375.1 Verrucomicrobiales bacterium
GAGACCATTAATAACATTGAGGGGATCAAGACCCTGCGGAGTGAGAGTCGGGAGGGAGTGAGCAGTATATCGATCGAGTTTGATCTGGCCCGGGAGATCGACGTGGCGGCGCAGGATGTTCGGGATCGAGTCTCACGGGTCCGAGGGGCACTGCCACGGGACATACGGGAGCCGATAGTCGCAAAGCAGGATTCGGATGCTCAACCGATTATTTGGAGCACCCTGAACAGCGATCGTTATACGCCGCTAGAGTTGACCACCATTGCGGAACGACAAATCAAGCCACGATTTCAAGGGGTTCCTGGAGTGTCCTCGATCACCATTGGAGGCGAGAAACGATTCGCCATGCGGTTGTGGCTGGATTCGGAAAAGATGGCGGCTCGACAGGTGACCGTGTTGGACGTCTCGAAAGCCTTGAGGGAACAGAACGTGGAGTTGCCGAGTGGCCGGGTGGAAAACCTGGACCGCGAACTGACGATTCAGACTCGGGGCGAGATGAAAACGGCCGCGGAGTTTAATGAATTGGTGATTCGGACGGATGGCAAGACGTTGATCCGATTGCGGGACATCGGGCGGGCGGAGGCCGGTTCCGCGGACTATCGGACGGTGGCGCGCGCCATGGGTAAGCCCTGCGTTTTCCTGGGTGTGGTGAAACAGGCCAAGGCGAACACGGTGGCAGTTGCTAAAGCCATCCATGCGGAGGTGGCTGCCATCCAGCCGACGCTCCCGGAAGGTTGCGAGCTGTATGTCGGGTTCGACACGAGCAAGTTTGTCGAGAAAGCGATTAGCGAGGTTTGGGAAACGCTTTTGATGGCGTTCCTGCTGGTGGTGCTGATCATCTTTGTATTCCTGAGGAATTTGAGGTCGACCATCATTCCCGCGGTGGCGATTCCGGTATCCATCGTGGGAACGTTCGCGATTCTCTATCTGTTTGGGTATTCGGTGAATATCCTCACGATGCTGGCCTTGGTGCTGAGCATCGGTGTGGTCGTCGATGACGCTATTGTGGTCCTCGAAGCCATCTATCGTCATATGGAAGAAGGCATGAAGCCGATGCAGGCGGCATTCAAGGCGATGGAGGAGATTAGTTTTGCAGTCATTGCGATTACGATTTCATTGGTGGCGGTATTCGCGCCGTTGGCGTTTTTGAAGGGAACGACCGGGCGATTATTTGTGGAATTTGCGGTGGCGGTGGCGGGTTCGGTGGTGATTTCGGCATTTGTGGCACTGACATTAACTCCGGCGATGGCTGCGCGGATTCTGAAGCCCGTGCATGGGATCAAACATGGGTGGTTGTTCGGATTCTTGGAGTCCATGTTCAATGGGTTGGCAAATGGGTATGCAGCGATCCTACGTCCCTGTGTGCTGGCAATGAGCTGGATCGGACAACCCTTTAGTCGATTGCCGGGCGCTCTCCGCTTACTGCTTGGCCTGGTTTTTGCTGCAGGTCTTTTGGGAGGTGCGATCGGGATGAACTATCCGATCTACAAATCGTTGGAGCAGGATTTCCTGCCACAGGAGGATAAGGGCCGCATGTTCTGTATGGTGATGACCCCGAATGGATCCACCAGTGAATTCACCGACCGACAACTTCGAAAGGCGGAGAAGATACTGTCCGATATGCCAGAGATATCCAGTTATGGAGCCATGGTCGCTCCTGGGTTTTCCGGTCCGGGCCAGGCGAGTTTCGGAATTGTGTTTGTGACATTCAAAGATCGATCGGAACGGACCCGTTCCACGCAGGAAATCGTCAATGGACCTGGGGGCATTGCACAGCGGTTTTACAATGAGGTGGAGGGTGGGTTTGCGATTGCGAATCTCCCCAAAGCCATCGAGGTGAGCTTCCGGGATTCGCCGTTCGAGTTGATCTTGCAGAACCAGGATTTAGATGCCTTGTCCCAAACCACGGCGACCATCGCCAACCAGCTTCGCGGGCTCACCAATGCCGCCGGACAACCGATGCTGAGGAATGTCCGGGTCGGATACGAAGTGGACAAAGCGGAATTGCGAGTGAACATCGACCGGAGCCGGGCGGCAGCAATGGGCGTCAGCATTGAGGATATCAGTCGCACGATGCAGATTCTGTTCGGTGGCCTCGATTTGAGCCGAATCAAAGTGGGCGGCAAGGAATACGAAGTGATCGCCCAATTACAGCGGGAGTCGAGGCTGACACCGCGAGATTTGGACAAAGTGTTCGTCCGAAATACCAAGGGTGATTTGATCCAACTGAACACTTTGGTGACCCGTACCCAGGGCGCGGGTCCGAACAGTATCAACCACTATGGACGGATGAGGAGCGCCAGCATTTCGGCGTCGCCGGGATCCGTGCCGATCGGAGTGGTCATTGAGGAGGCGGAAAAAGTGTTGGCTCGAGGCTTGCCGACTGGCTTTTTGTCGGCATGGGGTGGAGACGCCCGGAATCTGAAGGATGCCAACACGGAAGTGGCATTCGTGATTCTGCTGGCGCTGGCAATTGTTTACATGACGCTGGCCGCACAGTTCGAGAGTTTGGTGCATCCCTTTACCGTGATGCTGGCCCTTCCATTGGCAGGTGTGGGAGCCTTTGGGTTGCTGTGGCTACTAGATCGCTTGGGGAAGATGGGGGTCATCGCTCCTATTCCCGCGATGAACATCAACCTATTCAGCCAGATTGGGTTGGTTTTGTTGGTGGGCTTGGTGACCAAAAACTCCATTTTATTGGTGGAGTACGCGAATCAACAAACAGAACGAGGCGTCGCTCCCGTAGATGCCATGATTCAGGCGGGGGTCGTCCGATTGAGGCCTATTCTCATGACGGCTTTTTCGACGGTGGCGGGGATCATCCCGATCGCCATTGGATTTGGTGCGGGTGCCGAGAGTCGGCGTCCCATGGGTGTGGCGGTGGTCGGTGGGATGCTGACGAGCACGTTCCTAACACTCATCGTGATCCCCATGGTCTATGTGTTCTTTGGATCGCTAACGGCCAAGAGAAAGACCGAAGAGCCGGATCCGTCACCCTCTGGCCTGACAACCGAACCGGTTCCGGTGAAATAGTGGCGCTTAAACTCGGCGTGCTCGGTGCCAAGATCACTCCGTGGTGATGGCGAGCACCATCCAGGTGGGGGTGTTGCGGGCGGAAACGAGATTGATGGAAGCGATGGGCCAGTCTGGGTGAGGGTTCGACCAAGTGTAATCGAATAGGCGGATGGCGCGGGAGTTCGCCTCACTGGACGCGTTGAAACTCGTCCAGACGGATTTCGGCTCGACACCTGGTCTGGTCGCGGCGGGGTTGAACCACCAATCCGCCGTTTCCTTGCTCAAACGGATGGCATTGGTTTGGACCTGCCCATTGGCGTAGCCGATCTCTACCGTAGCGACTGTGAGGCCATCCTGGAACTGGTCGCTCAGGTACTCGTAGGCATGAGCGGACGCCTGTAGGAAATGGATGGCACGGCACGTGGTGTTCACCTGGATTCCCCCGACACGATGGGGAAATCCCGGAGCCCAGGGCCCCAATTCTCTGGAACTCAGTAAGATGACACCTTGAATATCGAAAGGAACATTGCCCAGGGTTTGCAGCCCTCGATCGAGATATCGGAACGTGTTTTCGACTTCCCCGCGCATCGGCCATGGACCCTCGATGAACGCGTTGTAGAATCGTCGGAGATCGAGTTGAGATGAGGTGGATCTTGGGTCTCGTTGTTGCAACGATTTGTGCCCGACACGAGGGACTGAATCGTCCTGGTCTGGGAGGTATTGTGCGTGATAGATGGGCTGGATGTGGCGCGGGGCTGACGGTGTGGGTCGAGGAAAGGCGGTTGTGAGTTCGGAACGGAGGTGGGGTTGGAGTTCGTGCATGAGCGCATCAAGATTCCAGAGTTCCACCCGGCCGGAATGTGTTCCCACGGCGAGATGCGATCCATCGCGACTGAACTGTAAACAAGTGCTTTTTTGAGGCGATCGGGATTCCAGTCCGATGAAACGAGTCATGTCAGAGGCCCGCCAGATTTCCAACGGCTTCCGTTCCTTACTGATCGCCAGCCACTTTCCGTCGGGAGACCAGGTCCCAAAGCTCTCACTTTCATTGGTCGCAAGGACGGCAAACTGAATGCAATTGGTCCATGTGTGAGTCTTGACGGTGGCGTGGGCCGTATTGCCATTGATCAGTAGTGTTTGACCGTCAGGACTGAAAATGGAGACAGCCTGTAAATCGGAATAAATAGGGATTGTCTCGTTGGATTTAAGGTCGTGTATGGCGACGCCTTTACCCTCTGGTGGCGTGTATGAGAGCCATTTCCCCTCGGAATCAATCGCTGCAATCGAGGTGGCGCTCGACGTCGTGACCTGGTTTGTAAATTTGACAGGCCATCGAAATGCAGAAACTCCCGTCACCCCTTGCTTGGTCGAGATGGTGCACAAACGTCGGTTGGGGGACAAGCTCAGCTGGTTCAGCCAGCCTGCACTGGGGAAAGTCGCCGACCCCTCCTCCTTGAGTTCATAATGGCCAGTGGTCCATTCCATGGTCACGTGGTAGAGCCTCTGGCGATCGGAAGCCAGGAGGTGATTGTCGTCGAGAAAGAACGCGGCGGTAGTTCCCGGATGATCCAGCCAGCCCAACTCTAGGCCCGAGGCGACATCAAAAATCGTGATGCCATCGAACCGTGCGGCGGCGAGGCTGCTGGAGTCTTGATTGAAGTCGATGTTACTGACGCGTTGGGAGCCCGGGCGTCGGACGTCGAGTGTCGCGAATCCAATTCCACGTTCGAGAGTCGCCCTGTAAACTCGATTGGAGTCACTCAAAATGAGCTGGTTATCATTTCGAGCCGTGGCGATGACCGACTCGCTTTCGGTGACACCTACTAATCCGGCCACAAACAGGTCCCAAACGCGGCATTCGCCATCTTCCGACCTTGAAATGAGAAAACGGCCGCGGTCCGATGTCAGTAGGGACTTAATCTCGGTCCGGTGTCCTTCCAATTGGCGATTTTTACCGGTGTACAAGTCCCATGTACTGATCAGTCCGGATTCATCGCCGATGACAAAGCATCCGTTGTCGAGGCTCATGCAGCTCACTGAAGTACTGTGTTTAATGGAGCCCAACAATTCTTTGGTGCGCCAGTTCCAGAATTGGATCGTGGCCGAGGTGGTGATCGCCAGAACTTGGTTGGCCGAGTCCGAGTCCGTGGTCATGTATCGGCCTGGGGTAGGTCCGGGCTCAATTCGACTGATTTCGCGGCCGGTAGCCACGTCGTAGACAAGAATAGCGAGTCTCAGAGAGTTTTCCCGGATGAAGATGTGTTTGCCGTCTGACGAGAAGCATTCGAAGTACCCTTTTTGGCCTCCTCAGCAGAATCTGTGGGTGAGAGGCGGCTCTGGTAGTTTCCCAAGAGCGTGGTAAAGAGCCACTTCGAGAGCTCGAAACGTCCGAAATCCATAGGCTCGCCTGGTAGTCACTCGAATCTTGTTGTTGAGTCCC
>SXSK01000413.1 GCA_005793375.1 Verrucomicrobiales bacterium
ATGGCGGGCAAGAAGCGGGCGCGCCTGGGATTACAGCGTGTTGTGCAAGCGCTATTGCGAGGGGAAGAAGAGACGTTGAGCCGTTCGTTGGAAATCTACCGGATGCACGTGTACCGAGAAGGAACAGAAGAGCGGGAAGCCGTTGGAATGGACGGAGCAATGGAGCGCGGCGCGTTGAAAAGGGACGAGGTGCTAGCGGTGATGAGGGCCAAGGGTCGCCTGCCGCTCTCGGAGTATGTGAAATGTCGGGTGCGATATTTTTGCGATGGCGCGGTGTTCGGGAGTTCCGAATTTGTGGAGGGAGTGTTCCAGGCCAACCGAAAGCGATTTGGTGCGAAACGCCGGAGTGGGGCACGGCGGATACGCGGAGTGGAGGATGCGTTGTATTCACTCCGAGACTTGCAGGTGGGGGTGTTTGGATAGCGGACGAATTGCGTTTCTAGCCAGTAGTACTGGGCCAGTAACCAAACCAATGTCTGCAGTGGGGTTAGTCGGATAATGGCCGATTAGTCATTGGTTCCGGAGGCGCTTACATTTACGACGGAACGTCAGCACGTCTCAAGCGAACTGGTGGTTGGGGCATGATACAATGGCATTCATCGAGAGCGGATTCAGGGATGAACTCGCCCATTCGGTTCATCCAGGAGATGACGTTCCATGATTTGGCTCGCCCAGTCTCGGTGGGTCCAGTCAGTTGGGGGTGCTGAGTACGTTGTGTAAGACGGTGAGGAGCGTGTCGGCGCTATAAGGTTTTGGCAGGAAATGTTTGACGCCGAAATTGGCCACCTGATTGAGCTTGGTCGTTGGCGGCAAACCGCTGGCGATCACGATCCGGACATCTGGATTCATGCGGTGCAGTGCGCGTATGGTGGCGGTGCCATCCATCAGGGGCATCATCATGTCGGTGAGTACCAAAGCGATTTCGGACATGTGCTTCGAATAAAGAGCGACGGCTTCGGCACCGTCGCCGGCGACCATGGCGCGATAGCCGGCGGCTTCTAAAGTTCGCGCGGTGATTTGGCGCACTGCGGGTTCGTCATCCACGATGAGGATGCATTCACCTTTTCCACGATGAGGTTCATTGGTGCCGGCGATGGACTGAGCGGTAGACGTTCGCTCCTGGGCTGGCAGGTAGACGCTGAAAGTACTGCCCTTGCCCGGTTCACTGGATACCCGGATGAACCCGCCGTGGCTCTTGACGATGGCCATGGAGGTTGGAAGGCCGAGGCCCGTGCCTTTGCCAAGTTCTTTCGTGGTGAAGAAGGGTTCAAAAACACGATCGATGATTTCCTGAGGCATTCCGGTACCGGTGTCTTCCACTTGGATTAGAACATACGGTCCAGGTTTCGCATCCGTGTCCGTGCCGAGATCGCGATCTTGAAGACGCACATTTCGCGCAGACAAGGTGAGCGTGCCACCTTCGGGCATGGCATCGCGCGCGTTGACGCACAGGTTGAGGAGTACCTGATGAAGCTGGGTGGAATCGCCGACCACACTCCAGGGGTCCGCTGCGATGACAGTGCTTACCTGGATATTTTTTAGGAACGTTTCGTTGGCAATTTTGCCGATATCGCAAAGCAGTTGGCTGATATGGACATCCAGGCGTTTACCTTCGACACCGTGAACGAAGGAGAGAACCTGTTTGACCATGTCAGCGCCCCGTTGGGCACTCGATTCGATGGCGGACAAGATCGCGAGTCGGTCGGAGTTTGTCTCGTTCGTGCGCAGGAGATCGATGCACATTAGAATGGGCGACAGCACATTGTTCAAATCATGCGCGATGCCGCCTGCCAATGTTCCGATACTTTCCATGCGCTGGGCACGCAGGAACTGCCGATGCATCTGCTTCCGTTCGGTGACATCCGTTTCGATGCAGAAAACCGATTTTGGGACCCCTTTTTCATCGCGTACCAGCGTCCAACGAGTCTCGACGACGAGTTCGCGGCCCTCTTTGGAAACGGCCGACAATTCGCCGACCCAATCCCCTTGTTCGATCAGCTTTTCCATGGCCTGGTCGAATTCGAGTTCATTGGGGTACAAGAACTCGCGGGCCTTGCGTCCATCGACTTCTTCGGCGGTCCAGCCGAAGAGACGCACGGCACTGTTGTTCCAGTAAGTGATCCGATGATCGAGATCCCGCACGAGTATGGCGTCCTGAGCTTTGTCCAACAGCAATGCTCGTTCTTCCATTGAAGCCCGGTCTTCCCTGGGATCGGCAGCGAGGTCGGTTGGCCACGGCAATGGCCATTGGGCTTCGCTGCGATCGGGTCTGGGTTCTAAAAGCAGCTGTGTCATGCGTTGATATCTGCGACGTGTGTGAATGGGCTGGGGGAATCGTGATACGCCACGGCCACCCGCAAATGTCGAGGTGCCATCTTGTTCGACAACGTCTCGATGCATCAACGTCAAGCTGGGAGTGTGTCGCCAGAATTGCTGGGATGTTTGCGACCGGATATTTGGACTGGACAGGACCAGTGCGGCGGGTGACTCCCGTTAAGTCCTTGCGAAGCGGACAGGGCAGTTTCAAGATTTCGACTTTAAGGAGGCAGGTGAAACAAAAGGCGGTATAAAACTGGACAAAAGGCGCTGACTTTATTTAACTGCCGGCATGTCCGAGCCTATTACGCTACCCGAGCACGAGCAACAAACGG
>SXSK01000414.1 GCA_005793375.1 Verrucomicrobiales bacterium
CAAGAAGCCATGCGCTTACTTTCAAGCGTGGCCATTGTGAAAAATCAGCCGAGTTCTCAATATCCCGCCTGCCTATTGTTCTTCCGCGGGTCCATCCTTCAACCAATCCGGCCAAACCACTTTTCTTGAAACTGCCCTGGCCACCGTCGTTGTCGTCACCCACGATCTCGCCAGTATCTTCGCCATCGGTGACCATGCAATTTTCGTGGATTCGCAGACGCGAAGTGTCCGGGCGGAAGGGCATCCCAGGGATTTACTCCGCAATTCCGATGACCCGTACTTAAGAGAATTCCTCACCCGAGGGGGCGGGGTTTCTGATCGTCCCACCGGACCTATTCCCGATTTGACTAAAGGACAAAGCGCATGAGCAAGAAAGTCAGCCACACACTCGTGGGAACATTTATTGTCGTGGGCCTGGCCCTGGCGGTGGGGACCATCCTCCTGATCAGCTCCGCGTCCTTCTTCACGCACTCCAAGCAGTGCATTCTCTACTTCGACGCGACGTTGACTGGTCTCGATTCCGGGGCTCCCGTCAAGTTTCGCGGGGTCACCGTGGGTTACGTTAAAGACGTGTTGCTCCATTACAACCAAGCGACGAATGATCCGTCGTTGCCAGTGCTCATCGAACTGAGTGGCGATATCCAAAAGAAACGAAGTGATAATGGCTTCAATCTGATGGATGAAACGAGGCTTCAGGAATATGTGAAACGGGGACTTCGAGCCAAGCTGGATACCCAGAGCCTGCTGACAGGACTGCTTTATGTGAACTTGGAATTCCTTCCGGGGACTCCCCTGGTTTACCGCCAACAGGAAACGGTCTACACCGAAATTCCCACCGCACCAGTGGATGTTCAGCTGTTGCGAATGGACGTATCGGCGATCTCCCAAAGAATGAGTACGGTGCTCGACCGATTGGATGCCCGCCTCGGTGAACTTTCCGTCAAAGAGGTCAATCAAGGGCTGACCAACCTGCTCAACTCAGTCAAAACATTGGTCCACCATCCTGGAATTACCAATAGCCTGACTTCATTACAGGAGACTCTGCAAGAAATCCGCGCGCTTTCCGCCAAACTCGGTTCCCGAATTGACACCTTGGGAAACACGGCGGAATTAACGCTCACCGAATCCCGACAGACGTTGGGCGAAGTTCGAGGCGGTGTTCAGGATGTGCGTGAACTGCTGGCGCCCCAAGCTCCACTGCGCCGCGAGTTGAGTGATGCCCTCGAACAGCTTGGCGAGGCCTCACGTTCGGTGGGCGCCCTGGCAGAATATCTGCGACAGAATCCCAACGCCGTGTTGTCGGGAAGAAAAGATCGGGAACTCAAACCATGAATCGCGTCCAACTGCCCTTGCTGATGACCTGCGTCCTGCTCATGGGCTGCGTGAAATTCAAACCCGTTGTCGATCAGACCAGGCACTTCGTCCTGAATCCCGTCCACACCTCCACCCCCATCGCCGACCGCACAAGCGGTCGTCTGGTTTTGGGTATGAATCCAGTGGAGATCCCGGATTACTTGGATTCTCTAGAAATCGTCGAACGAACGGGCGACACCGAAGTCCATTATCGGACACAGTTACGCTGGGCGGAGCGGCTCAAGAAAGGAATTCAGCGAGTGCTGGTGGCAAACTTGGACTCACAACTTGGTTCCACCAACGCAACCCTGCTCGCCTGGCGTCGCAACGACGTGCACGCGGTGGTGACTGTGTCCATCCAACGATTCGAGCATCAGGCGTCCGGCCAGGCATCCCTGGAAGCCCGCTGGCGCATCACGGAACCAACCGGCGGAGCCCTGCTGCGAAATGGCTCCTACTCCGTCTCAAAGCCCAGTGTACGCTTGGATGTCGATCCCGGAGCCGCAGTGGCGGTGTTGGGCGAATTGCTGGGTGATTTGGCGAAGCAACTGGCGATCGAGCTCGTCGAAACGAAGCATTCAAACGGGCTTCCGCTTCAAGCAGTTCCTGGCTCCAGTCAACGCTGAACCAAGCGAATCTGGAAGTGCCTACAGGGTTCATGGCAACTACGCCTCACACGCGAATTGCCGCAAAGAACGAAAGATGACGAAAAAAGCCGGACCCAATGGCTGGCTGAATTGGCAACTCTTCTTTCGTCATCTTTCGTTTCTTGCGGCCAATCCATCTGCCTCCGCAGTATCGAAATTGAAGTAAAGTTTACTTTACAAGTGACAAGGTCGCTTTACACATTAAGCCCATGAACAAACCGAACCTGCCCGGTGAAATTCAACCGGGACCGCAGTACTCATTCGCTGTGGATTGTAAAGTGAACGCCTGGATGTTCGCTGCACTTGCAATTTCCGTTGCAACGGACCTTTTTTACCGAAATGAAGTTCATGAATGGCCGGCTTACGTTCGCACGATTGTGGCCACCGCGCCCTTGCTAGCCATCCTACTTTGGATTCGGAGGTTTGCAATCTGGATTCGTGGCATGGACGAACTGCACCGCACCGTGACCACAAGCGCGTGCCTTTTTGCCACCTCCGCCACATTTTTCCTCATCGTGGGATGGCACCACCTGAGCCGACTCGAAGTCTTGCACGTGGTCTTCCCTGGCCGGATGAAGGCCTACGCCGGTGTGGATCTTTGTGTGCCTTGGCTAATTCTTTGGCTCATGATAGTATTCTATATTATTGGCCAATCGATCTTCACGCGCCGATTTCGATGAAGAATCACGTTCGCGCATTGCGGGAAAACCTGCAGTGGTCACAATCCGACCTAGCCGCAAAACTTGGCGTCTCACGGCAAACCATTCACGCTATTGAGACCGAGAAGTACGATCCAAGCTTGCCCCTAGCTTTCAAAGTGGCACGACTCTTTAAGCAATCCATTGAGCAGATTTTTCAACCATAAAACTTAAGCCTGACACTCCAGCATTCACGGACTCGTCAACTCAGGTTGAGTGTAGGGAGTCGAGGGTCGTGGGAGAAGCCGGGGGCCACGGTATGAAAGTGATCCCGTGTAGGCATACATGCATCGACTGAGGGTCCCTTGGCAGGAAACCAAACAATCATGAAAAGGATTATCCTACTCATCGTCACCGCGAGCCAGTTCTTATTTGGGGCTCTCAGGGCCCAGGAGGCTATCGAGGCAATTCAGCGGGAACTCCAGGACCTGAGACGACGCGTCGCGGCGCTGGAGCAAACGAACCTCCTTCTGAAACAGCGGATCGTGTGGTCACGGCCAACCGAAAGTATTCCTAACTCATCTGGGGTAAAAACCGCTCGATAGACCCCGTCCGTGTGCCCGTGGAAGCTCCGCATCAGTTGCCCGTCGGTGAGATTCCAAAGCCGACATGCCCCGTCGCCAGCACCGGACAGCAATTCGTCAGAAGAACGGCTGAAGGCCACTGATCGGACGTAGGATGGATGCCCTTCAATGACGCGAATGCAGTTTCCTGAACTCAAATCCCAGAGCCGAACACATCCATCGAAGGCCCCTGAAGCCACTCGTTGTTGGTCATGGGTCCAAGCCACAGCGGCTACCGGTCCTCTGTGGCCATGAAGCTCGTGCAGGCACTTGCCGGTTTCGACATCCCAGACATGAACCGTTGGTTTAGCACCATCACCTCCGGTCAGCAGACGCGAGCGGTCAGGACTGAATGCGGCGTACAACTCCTCCGTTCCCGCGGCAAGTTGCCGCAACCGAATTCGAGTCAGCGGCCGAGAGCCCATTTGCAACGACAAAAGCACACCCAGCGCTGGTGACAAGCACGGGATATCCTCACTCATTTCTTTTGGCCAGCTTCGCCTCCTTCACTTCCCCAGTGGGCATTACCGAAATAGCACCACAGAATTGGGAAGATCTCAGAGGACGTAAGGACTTCAATCCCTGTTCCGCCTCGGCGTCCATCCCGCCTCTGCGGTGCTCAATTCCACGGCCAGTTGACCCTTACCCGAATCGCCGCAATAAAGGAAAAACGACGAAAGAAACCAGACTCAATCAGCCGTTAACCTGACAACTCCTTTTCGTTATTTTCGATTATTTCGGCCAATCCACCCCGCCTCCGACGAACCGTCCAGCGTCGCTCTCAACCAGCATGACAACACCTGCCTCTCGCACCACATTGAGATTGCACACACGCGATCTATCGGCAGTTTGAAACACGTGCGACAGCATCTCGTGAGGAAATTTGCAATTGCCGCGTGTTGGTTGGCGATATTGACGGGTTGGACCATCGGGGAGCGTGCGTTGGGGCAGGAGAATCCACCCAATGGACTTCAGCCTGGGGAGGTGCAGGTCAGGCTGTTTTTGTCAATGACAGCAGCTCTGAAGCCGCAGCCACCTAACGATGAAGGCGCCATAAATACCGCGACTGGAAGTTTCTTCGTCGAAGCCTCATTCGCAGCCAAGTACATTTCAGTCTCACAAGGCAAACGCATACTCAGAAATTTCCGACTGCTTTCGGCGGATGGCATCAAAGGAGACCTCACAGAAACGCACACTTACATAAAACCCAACAAGGTCGGAGAAGGTGGTGTAACCCCGGATCCTGCGATCAGCTACGAGACATGGGAGGCCCGTGGCGTTTCCCTGAGTTTGCCGCAATTCGACATTGAAATCGATTTGGCAGCCAAAACTTGGTTGGTGCGCGAATTTGGAGACGATCCCCAGCGATGGTTTGGTGAGCTCAGCAAGGCGCAGAGTGAGGTAGGGGTCCAATTCGATTTTGACATACACGCCGGAAAGGCCGTGTGGAAACCGATCCTCTTGATGCCAATCCCAACACTAAATCAGAATGTATTAGGGTTTGCTCAATCGGATTTCGGCAATTTGGGGCAACCGCAACCGCTTCAGGGGACGGAAGGCTCCCTGGGCGTTAACCTCGAGTCGAAACGACTCGAAGGTACGGATAGTACTGGAGATTGGCTCTTCCTGTGGGAAATCCGGGACTCATCCCCCGCACTGGAGCTGCGAGTGACCGCCAAGGGTTATGCCGACTGGCGCCCGTCGGTGAAGAATTATGATCCGGATCGTCAGTTCATCGACCCAGGATCCCCGCTGTCCGTGACTGCACAAGTCGTGGACCTCACTGGCGAGATTCCCGCCGTGCATGTCAAAGAGCTGCGTTGGATCCTGCATGAAACCTCGCAACTTCCAGGTATCGCCATGAATTATCCCTATCAGAGCACGGACACTTCGTGGGATCTATCCCTCGCCAAGCGGTTGCCCTCGCAGGACAAGAAACAAGAGCTGGTGGAGGAGAATCTCACCACCTTGAAATCGTCCGTTAATATCTACCCCTGGGATCACGGCGGCTGGAGCACGCTTCGGGTAGAGGCCACGCTGGATGACGGCACGAAGCTTCAGGGCAAGTTGAAAGGTCCAGAAGGTGACGAAACCAAGATTCGGCTGCCAGATCGCACTGCGGATTCCAAAATCCATCGGAAATGGAAGAGAGCGTATGGAATTGCCAATGAGAGCGACAACATGGATGAGGATAATTTTCCCTCAGGCAAAAAGTCGGCGTTGGGTGACGGATTCTCTAACTTCGAAGAGTATCGAGGATTTTACGTGAGCACCGAAGTGGCGTCGAAGAATACGAGAAAAGGGTATGTCTCGACCACTCCAATCCTTCGTGATGTCTTCTTCTACGATCGAATGAAGGACCAGGACAGTTGGGCAGCTATGCGACTGTTTGTGGAGGCCAGCTGGGCCGGAGCATACGTGCTGCATCCGGGAGATGGATTTATGGATGAGTCGCGCTTGATGAATGGGAACCGAGGAGCCGGCCCGACACAGGGTGCTCAGCATGCCATCGGAATCAGAAAACCCTCATCAGCCGTAGCCTGGAGAGCGCTGGCCATCGGTGACCGCCCGCGCACCGCGGATGTTTGGGTGCCGTATTTCAGTAGTTTCGAGAGTAATGCGCCCAAACTGGGCCGAGGGCAGGATCTCTATCGACGCAACATCGCCCAGGCCTTGCTGTCAGCATGCGGCGTCCAGTTTCCAGGAGCTGGCGACAAAGATTATACCCTCACAATAAAGCGCGGCGCTGACGGACGTCCTGAGATAAAGACCGGTAACCAAGTGGTCACCCTCCGCCATGAGAGCGGTCATGACGAAGGGGAAGACTGGCTGGGAAAATTGGAACAGGCGACCTCCGTACGCCGTCGGCTAAAAGACGTCGGTGGCGACAAAGCCGCGGAGTCCCTGAAGTCAGACACCCGCACATATTATGTCGCAGAGCAAGGCGGGCAACACTCTGGCCCCTTGGACAACATCATGCGGGATACCTTCGCCGAGGCGTACCGCGTCGGGAACACCATTATACTTCTTCCTAAAGGTCACAAAGAATTTGTTGGCTCTGCTCTCAGCATCACAAGCACCTCCGATGCCCAACCGAATCGATACGGGGACAGCACACGGCCAGCTCCTGGCAACGAATTCGTTCCCAATGATCATCGTTGAACCCAATTGCGCACTCATGAGGAACGAAATGATTTCGGATGCGGGTTTCGGACGCCGACTGCCGTTGAGCCTGTTGTGCCTCCTCACTTGCCTGCTCGCCTTTGCACCCTCAAATGTCACGCTTGCGGACACTCCCCATCTGGAAATCACGCTCCAGCAGTTCGATCCAGGAGCGTTGCAGCCCGTGGAACGTCGTTCCTGGCGACCCGCAGAGCCGCTCGCTGTCCGAGTGTTTCTTAGGCATTTGGCTGCAGCCGACGAAAGTGCTTCTGACGCTCCAGTGACCATTGCCCCGTTGGGCAAGCCTTGGTCCGATTCGGTGTCGCTCACCGTGACCGGGCCGGATGGGAAAACGGCATCCTTGCCATGGCAGCGTCTGGGCACCAGCGAAACCTCGGCGTTCACCTTGTTGTCCACCGGCGAACGCTTCATGACATTCTTTCTCACGGAACGCCCCGATCGAGTCCTCCCGCCCGGACGTTACTCATTCGTGGCTGCGTTGGAGATTGCCGATGGCATCGGCTGGCGAGGACGCCGCGCCTCGGAGCCTGTGTTCCTTGAGGTGGAAGACACCCCCTTGGTGGAAGGGCCACGTATCGCCGGATCGATGATGGGGGCGGAAGCGCTGGCCCCAGCAGATCCTTGGATCGTTGCGATCAACCTGAGCCCATTGACGACGGTGGAGGATCATTTGCGAACCGGATACTCACTTCGCGTGCAGGATGCGCTTGGGAAGGAGTTGCCCTGGAGTTTCGAGCCTCCGGCGCTTCCCGCCACCCTGCCTGAGAGGGAGGATGTCCTGGCCCAGGGCTTGAGTCCCGTGCTGGTTGACTTAGCCCCGTCCTTCGCGTCGCAAGTCGCGCCCGGCAAGTATACGATCCATCTGCGCTGGCGCGCTGGGACCACCGGTCCGGAAGCGTTGTCCAGCGTTGAGGTTCAAGTGCTACCCAAAGCCACTGCCGAATCGCTTCCCGACCGAAGGCAGGCGGTCCTACGACAGCAGTTCGCCCTGGCCACCGCACTGCTCTGGCGTGCGGAGCGAAGTGGGACAGCGCAGATCGAGCAATTGGTGGCACGCGCTGCACCGGTCTTGATTGATCTGGAGCGCAGGACCCTCGAGGATTATGTGGCGAGTCCTCGCAGCTCGGAAGCGGCAGCCGCCGTGGCGGAGGTGTTGTTTCTCCAAGGGGATTTTGAAGGTGCTTTGGCCTTCGCTCATAACGCCCGCGCCGCTTGGATCCCGCCGCAAGTCCTCCCTGAATTGTTGGAACAACTGGGATCACCCATCCCACCAGAGGAACTGATGGGGCTCCGACGAACTATTGAGGAACGGTCCACGCAAGCCGAAGGCCGGGTACTTCCCTACCTTCGCCCCGCACTGGTAGCGGCTCGCGGCTGGGATCCAAATGATCCAAACAGCCCAGCGCCAGGGGAATTCTTTTGGGCCACCTCCGCCAGCGCCAGCTCCGAATATCGGGCATCGGATTACTCCGCCAAGCAGGCCCTTGGCGCACCCAATGTTCCCCGCCACACAGATCACGCCAAGGCCTGGGCTCCTCGACTGGCGGACGCAGGCGAGGAATGGATCGAGTTGACCTTTCCGCAACCCGTCCGCGCCTCAGGCATTGAGGTCACCCAGAGCTTTAATCCTGGCGCCATCATGCGCCTGGAAATCTTCGACGAATCGGGCGCTTCCAGAATCGTCTGGACAGGGCCAGATACCACCGCCTATGCACCCAATCAGATCGGAGTGCTGAAGGTGACATTTCCAACCACAGAACAGCCGGTGAACCGGGTGAAGGTGATCCTCGACACTCGACGCGTTCCCGGTTGGAACGAAATCGACGCCGTCAAGCTGATACCTGGGAAGCTCATCCTGGAGCCCCCTGCGTTGACCTACACCCACCACAGTAGCGACGGAACCTTGGAATTCACTAACTGGCCCTCGGGTTTCGTTCTGCAACGATCGCTCAGCCTCGTCGCCGCCGAGTGGCAAACCATCGCACAGTCGCCTCCAGTGACAATCCCTTCAGGCGAGGCGGCAGCTTTCTTCAGGTTGGTCAGCGCCCCTTGAGTCGCAAGTGCGCGTCTCACTTTTTTGTTTGGGGGATTAGGATTAGGGCTGGATCCGTTGACCGAGAAACAGGCAAGTTGGGTACGAACGCAACCCTGTGAGTGATCCATTGACCCGAGGGAAATGAAGCCCGGATTCGTCATAACTTCCATGACGGCACTCATCTGCAGTGCCGCCAGTATCTGGGCTGCAGACGTCAGCGCCGAACACCTTTTCGTGCGGCGCATCGCGCCGCTGTTCGCCGGGAAATGTTTGGCATGCCACGGCAACGATGAGTCGAAGATTAAAGGCGGCCTCGACCTACGCACGCTTGCGGCCACGTTGAAGGGAGGCGATAGCGGGAAACCCGCCATCATTGCCGGCAAGCCGGAGGTAAGTCCGCTCTACCTTGCGGTCACGCGAGCTCACGAAAACGAGTGGAAGCCCATGCCACCGAAAGATGCAGACAAGCTCTACGCGGAGCAACTCATCAGCGTCAAACAATGGATCGCCGGCGGCGCCCCCTGGCCAACTGAGGAGCGGATCCAGACCATCGCCAAGGCGAACGAAGTGACGTGGTCAGCAGAGGATGGCGTCACGGTGGTGACATCGGGAGGTCAGTCGCCGGAGTGGACGAATCGCAAATACAAGCTGGAAGGCCTGTGGGCGTACCAGCCAGTGAAAAAGCCGGTCCCACCTGAGACTGCAGGCAATCCCATCGACGCCTTTGTCGCAGCTAAAATGCCTATCGGTCTTCAGCCAGCGCCCGCTGCCGACCGCGTGACACTCATTCGCCGCGCGACGTTTGATCTGATCGGCCTGCCACCAAAGCCGGAGGAAGTGGCTTCGTTTGTGAAAGACCCACTGCCGGATGCGGAAGCGTTCACCAAGGTGGTTGAGCGTTTGCTGACCTCGCCGCACTATGGCGAACGCATGGCGCAGCATTGGCTCGACGTGACACGCTACGCAGACTCCTCGGGTTTTTCGAATGATTATGAACGCGGCAACGCGTGGCGATATCGAGATTACGTGGTGCGCTCCTTCAACGCGGACAAACGCTACGACCAGTTCGTGCGCGAGCAGATCGCCGGCGACGAAATTGAGCCAGAAAACCCCGAGATGCTCATTGCCACCGGATTTCTCCGTATGGGTCCGTGGGAGCTGACCGGCATGGAGGTGGCCAGAATCGCGCGACAACGCTTCCTCGACGATGTGAGCAATAGCGTGGGCGAAACCTTTCTGGCGCATTCGCTGCAATGCGCGCGTTGTCACGACCACAAGTTTGATCCCGTGCCGACGCGCGACTACTACTCGCTTCAGGCTGTGTTTGCGACGACTCAGATCGCCGAGCGTCTCGCACCGTTCCTGCCGATCGAGAACACCGATGGTTTTGAGGAGAGAAAATACCTGGAGCTGCGGCGCAACGAGTATTTGGCGAGGCTGACAGAACTCGACGACGTGCTGCTGCGCAATGGGCAGCGGTGGTTGATTGAGCACAAGCAGGATAGGGCGCCATGGAATGCAGCCGTCGCTGCGGCGCGAGGCCAGTCCGCCGCGAACCAACGTGGTTTCTCGGATGTGTTTTCAGCGGCACGCAGCGCATTGACGAAGCAGAACGTTCCGGAGAGTGAATTCCCGCCGAAGCTCGTCGGTTTCTCGCCAGAGCAGTTCGGAATGGAGCGTGTCGCCCGCAAGGGACTCGAACGGCTCCATTGGGAACTCGACCGCTACGAACCGGTGGCGCTGTCGATCTACAACGGGCGAACACCGCAGGTGAGCAGTATTCCCGTGCCGTTCCGCATGCCGTCGAATCGCATGACCGCCGGCGATTTGGAGGAAACCTGCGTGCTCACCGGCGGAGATCCTTTTGCTTCCGGCAACAACGTGAAGCCCGGTGTGTTGAGCGTGCTCGGTGCTGTGCTGAAGGCGCCGATTCCCGAAACCATCGAAGGCCGGCGCAAGACCTTTGCTGATTGGGTCGCCAGCGCAGAGAATCCCCTGACCACACGCGCCATCGTGAATCGGCTATGGCTTTGGCATTTCGATCAACCCATCGCCGGCAATCCAAACAACTTTGGCAGCACCGGGAAGAGGCCCACACATCCCGAACTGCTCGACTGGCTTACCGCCACATTCGTGGAAAGGGGTTGGCGTTTCAAAACGATGCACCGGCTGATCCTGAACTCAGACGCCTATCGCCGCAGCACACAGCATCCCGACCGTAAGACGCTCGGGGACAAAGACCCTGCTGGCGTGAGCTACGCTGTCTTCAAACCGCGCCGGCTAACCGCCGAGGAACTGCGCGATGCAATGCTCACAGCGACGGGTGAACTCAATCCCACGCTCGGCGGCATTCCTAACCGGCCCGAAATCAATCTGGAAGCCGCGTTGCAACCGCGTCAGGTCATGGGTACTTTCGCCGCTGCCTGGACACCAAATCCGAAACCGGAGCAGCGTCACCGCCGATCGCTCTACGCACTGAAAATCCGAGGCCTGCCCGATCCCTTGCAGGAAGTCTTCAATGCTCCTCCGCCAGGCTTTTCCTGCGAACGCCGCGAGACCTCCGCGGTCACGCCACAGGTCTTCAGTCTTTTCAATGGTCAGAGCACCCACTCGCGAGCTCTCGCCCTCGCGAATCGCGCGGTGAAGGAAACGCACGGCGATGTGCATGCCCTCACGCGGCTTTTCTTGCTCGTCTTCTCCCGCCCACCTTCTGCCGACGAACTGCAACGCTGCCTCACCCACTGGCGCGACATTGAAGCACTGCTCGTGGACGCAACATCCCCAGCCCAAAAACCGCCCTTTGAAGTCCGCCGCGATGCCATCGAGGAAAACACCGGGGAGAAGTTCTTTTTCAACGAGAAACTGCACCCCTACACCGAATTCGTCCCCGACTTGCAACCAGCCAGTGTTTCGGCTCATACCCGCGCCCTCGCCGATGTGTGCCTTGTGCTGCTCAACTCCAACGAGTTTGCTTATGTTTACTAAAAACACCGAGACCGCACCCCGGAGGTGGGAAGGGCGCAACGAAGAATCGGCGATCCTTTCCCCAACACCCCTCCGCGGTCTCCCTCACTCTGCGGCGCAAATCCAGCGCCGCCAGTTCCTCTACAGTCTCGGCGCGAGCCTTGGCAGCGTGGCCTTCACTTCCTTGCTCGCCGCCGAGGAAAAGAAGAACCCCCTCGCGCCAAAGCCCGGCCACCTCACTGCGAAAGCGAAAAATGTCATTTTCCTCATGATGGAAGGTGGGCCATCACACATCGACACGTTTGATCCCAAGCCCATGCTGGCCAAGATGCACCTCAAGGAGTTCCTGCGTGAGGGCAAACAGAAGTCCGCGATGGAAAGTGGCAAACGCTATTACGTGCAAAGCCCATTCAAGTTCGCCAAACGCGGCCAGAGCGGCGCAGACATGGCGGAAAATTGGACGCACCTTGCCAAGGTCGCCGACGAGATTTGCTTCTTCCGCGGCTGCAACGTGGACAGTGTGAACCACCCGACCGCGATGTATCAGATGAACTGCGGCAATCGCTTCGGCGGCGACCCCGGACTCGGTGCGTGGGTGAGTTACGGACTCGGCTCGATCAATCAAGACCTGCCCGGTTTCATCGTGCTACCCGAAGTCAGTTATCCTCAAGGGGGCGCGGCGAATTGGAGCAACGGTTATCTGCCCGCAAACTTCCAGGGGACACCCCTGCGCGCAAAAGGCTCGCCCATCCTCGACCTCATGCCCCCCGTTGGAGTGAACAAAGCGCGTCAGCGAAAGAACCTCGACCTCCTGGCCAACCTCAACAGCATCCACGCAGCCCAACATCCCGGCCACGACGAACTCGCCGCGCGCATGGACAACTACGAACTCGCATTCCGCATGCAGATGCAGGTGCCCGAGACACTCGATCTTTCCAGGGAAGACGCAAAGACGAAGGAAGCGTACGGCATCGGCCAGGACGCGACCGATGCCTTCGGCCGCAAATGCTTGCTCGCCCGTAAACTGGTCGAGAAAGGCGTGCGCTTTGTGCAGCTCTACAACGGCTCGTGGGACAGCCACGACTACATCGAACGCGCACATGGAAATCTTGTGCGCGGCGTGGACCAACCCATCGCCGCACTCATCGCCGATTTGAAACTGCGCGGTCTGCTTGACAGCACGCTGATCGTCTGGTGCGGCGAATTTGGCCGCACCCCCGACAACGGCGTGCGCGGCGGCACTGCCTATGGTCGCGACCACAATCCCAATGCTATGACACTGTGGCTGGCCGGTGGCGGGTGCAACGCGGGCCACACCATCGGTGCCACCGACGAACTCGGCATGACCGCCGTCGCAGGCAAAGCCCACGTACGCGATTTCCACGTCACCCTCCTGCGCCTCCTCGGCCTCGACGACAACCAACTCACCTACTACCACGCTGGGCGTTTCAAGCAACTCAGTCAATTCGGTGGTCAGGTCATCAAGGGTTTGTTAGAGTGATCCTCCAGGCGCAGTACTGAATGACAATTCAATCCCATGAAGCAAATACCCGGCCGGACTCTATGAAACCCTTAATTCTTGGTCTGCTCGCCATCTGGCTCGTCCCATGGACCGCGCCGTTCGCTAACGAAACGCAACGGGGCGAACTTTTTGGCAATGTTTCGGCGGCAGCGCAGTCCCTGATCCAAAAAGCGGTCCATGCCGTCGGCGGCACAAACCGCCTGCTGGGCTACTTTGCCTTCAAGGATAACGTGCGGTTGGGCGAGACAGACACTGGATTTGGCGCTAAACGGGAAAGTGTCATGCACGCGCCCCGCCATTGGTGGCTCAAGACACCCGGCGGATACTCCGAAAGAGAGGATGAACCCGCAAGTTTCCTGGTCTGGGCATGGACGCTCGGCGCGCTCACCAGTCCCGCTTCGACCATTGAATTCGCGCCATACGCAATGATTCCATTTTATGTGGGTTAAGCACATTTCCCGAACATCGAAAGCCTACTACCTGCACTTTAAGACGTCGACCGGTGGGAAACCTTCCTATTACTTCTCAATGGATCCTAGAGGGCCGCTTGCTGCCACGATCCCTGATGGCTATGAGATTTACGAGAATGTCGGTGGTCAAGTGTTCCTGAGAAAGAAAACGACTCCGATAATCCGACCGGAAGAACTGGCGATGGTGGAGGCAGCCCTGAGCAAGCACGGGGAGCCGTGGCAGTACAGGGCCGAAGTAAAGAAGAAGACCGTAGTGGTCTTTGAGGCTGCCGAGATGAACGGCCTGGATGAAATTTTCATTCACTTTCGGGGCAGTTCGCGGTCACGTGAGGAGAAGCTCAGCCACGCAAATTACGTGGCCGTCCTGCGCTTCACATTGGCCGACAAGGCAACACGGGCCTTCCTCGCCGAACGGTTCTGCTTCCGGGGCAGTGTGGACGATTGGATCACTATAGGAGGTCCGGGCGGCCTAGCAGAGCTCTTGCGCCAGTTTGTAAAGCACCTGGGCCAGAATTCATTCTACGATCTGTTTTGACCGGTTCGGGCATTGGGCTACCAGGGTTGCCTCCCGGGTTACGGAACCAAAAAACGCACGAATTCCCGCTGAACTTGGCCCCAACAATTCCAACGAAGGTTGCGCGTTCTACTCGCGTTTCCAGGTCGATTCGGTCAAACGCAAAGTCAGTTTGATTGCAGACACCAGTCACGATTTCACCTGGACCGAACGCCATGATTCCTCGAATCCATCCAAGTATTCCAAGATACGGCCTACACACTCATCGGGACCGAGGACATCCGTCCGCAGCTCCAGCTCCGGGTGCTCGGGCGCTTCGTAAGGCGCCGAGATGCCGGTGAAATTTTTAATCTCGTTGGCGCGAACCTTGGCA
Source organism: Verrucomicrobiales bacterium (assembly GCA_005793375.1). GTDB lineage: Bacteria > Verrucomicrobiota > Verrucomicrobiia > Limisphaerales > UBA9464 > SXSK01. Next base: position 14,323 of record SXSK01000414.1, read on the forward strand.
TAAAGACCCTTTGGGTCGCGAGCTTCGCAGACCTCGATCGGCGCGTTGACATACACTTCAAAGAAACGCCCTTCCGGCAACAGCTTGCGAACCAGTTCACGATCGGCCCGGTAAGGAGATATGAACGCCGTGATACAGATGAGACCATGGCTGGCAACTAGCTTGGCCACTTCACCAATATGCCGAATGTTCTCAGTCCGGTCTTCCTGGGAAAACCCGAGATCCGAGCAAAGTCCGTGACGAACATTGTCGCCATCGAGCATGCAGACTTGATTGCCACGATTAAACAACTGCCGTTCCAATTCCGTCGCGATGGTAGATTTTCCTGACGCGGAAAGTCCGGTCAACCACAGCACACAGCTGGGATGCCCGTTCCGAACCTCGCGTTGTTGCGTGGTGACCTTTCCGCACATCCACGTAATGTGCTGGCTCTTGGGTTGGGATTCGCGACGGATCATTGGGTTCATAGTCTTGGGGCCACAGTCAGAGGGCAGAACGAGTCAAGAGTCAGCAATGGGAGGCTTTGTGAACTTCGGCGGCGGCAGCAGCACCCGTACCCAGGAAACTTCTCCACGCCAAGTCTGGATGGCCAACCGTGATGATCGCCGAGTTTTTCAGGCCGGGCTTGCCGTAGCGGAGCGGTTTTCCGTCCAGAGTGTAGATGCCGCCACCGGCCGCTTCGACGATGCACTGGGCAGCCGCTGTGTCCCATTCCATCGTAGGGACATCCCGCAGATAGACATCGGCACTGCCTTCGGCCACAAGGCAGAACTTCAGCGAACTGCCCATGGACTTAAGTTCCGCGCGAGGCAAACCGGCCAGCATCGCGGCGACGAGCGGCCCGGCATGATCTTTACTGGCAACTACCCGCAGTGCCTCAGGATTGGCGCGCTGAATACGGATAGGCACGGACGTTTCCGCGTGTTGTTTGCGAAAAGCTCCGTGGCTCAAAGCAGCGAAGTAGCTGATTCCAATCGCCGGCGCATGAACCACGCCAATCACAGGCTTGCCGAGTTCAATCAGCGCGATGTTGACCGTGAATTCGCCTGTGCCTTTGAGAAACTCCTTCGTGCCATCCAGCGGATCTACCAACCAGAAACGTCCGTCCACATCCGCTGGGCCCTGCGTCGGATCTTGTGATTCCTCCGAAATGACAGGAACGTCCGGCAATAGTTCGGGAAGGTGCCGCATCAAGAAATCGTGAGAAGCCCGGTCGGCATTGGTAAGTGGTGAGGAGTCGCTCTTCAGCACGAAGGACGCGCGGCCATTGTAAAATCGCATAGCCTCAACGCCCGCTTGTTCGGCGAGGTGCAACAGGGCATGAACCAGTTCTTTCCCATCTCCAGGCTGTTCAGTCATAGGTCAATTCACTTGCCAAATAGTTACACGCTTAGGCGCCGCTGCGGTTCTCCATGTATTCGATTTGCCTGAATCCGATCCGCAACTTTCGAAACAAAAGCTCATTGGACGAATTCTCAGGCTGGAAGGACGGAAAAACTGTGGATCGTTTTGCCCTCGAGATTGACGTAAGTGACCGTCGCCTTTTCGGGAGAGACATCTAATTGAGCATGGCCCGAATCGGGCCAGAATCGTTCGTAGCCAGTTTCCGCCTTCGTAAATTTCCACGGCGCACCACAACTTCCCGGCAGCGAGTAATGTATTCCGTCCACAACCTCATCCACGAACACATGATCGTGGCCGTAAAAGAAGATCTGCACTTTGTGCTTCTTCATCAGACCGTGAATTCTGGCTTGTTCACCAGAGTTCGCAGCGCGATAGCCACCGCGGCCGTACTCGGTATTTAATGAGTCGCCTGCGTTGCCGCCCGCGGGATGATGCATACACACAAAACGGAAGCGTTCGGTTGCCTTTTGCAGCGTCGATTCGAACCACGCCAACTGCTTCTCGCCCAGGGTCCAATCCTCGATCCGATTCACGTCCGACATAAGGCTCGGAAGCTTGGCAGGATTGGACGGCTTGGAATACGTTTGAATGTTCAAGATGACGTAAAGGGCATCCCCCCACGCAAAGGCATAATAATCCTCACCTTCGCTCCCTCCTTGCGGATACGTGAGGTGATTTGGTCCCGGCAACAATGCACGGCGAACCGAAGAGGTCATCTGGATGCTCGCCTCGGGAAATTTACCGCTTTCACCGGACCAATTGCCAATCACCGAGAAGTGCGGCGAGTGCCGTGAAAGCGGTCCGATTTGCTGACGGTATTGAGCATAGGCGGAAATGGCACCCGCGGAGTTCTTTTGCGGAAACTCGCGCGAGCCTGACCACGCGGTGTTATCGCCGAGGTCCAAGACAAATTCACCCTTCGCCCGTGCGGCATTTCGGACGACCCGATCCAGTGTGAGCGCTGGGCCACTACCCGCCGGAAACGAACCCGTATGCGAGTCCGTGATCAATACGGCGGTGTAACTGGCCGATCCCTTGCGTTGAGTCCAAAACGTGCCGTCCGCTGCTTCGTGAAAATTTTTGTCCACCCCGCGCTTGAGCGAAATTCGATAGTCGTATTTGGTCCCAGGAGAAAGCTCACTCACGTCCCACCCTAAGAGTTCACGCACAGACACTCTGGGCGCGAGCGGGTGTCGTTTCCAATCGGGCGACCCTTCTCGACGATATTCAATTCGCGCTTCTGCTTCCTGGTCGCCATTCAACGCGTTGATATGGATGGAGTTTTCAGTGGGACGCGAGAGCAATGGGGGCAGAAACAAGAGCGATTCGGCACCAGTGATGGCAACCTGTTCCGCGGCATTCAACGAAGCACCAGTGGCCATGAGTGACGCCGTGGCTGATGAGGACTCGTGTAAAAATCTGCGACGCGAAAGCAGTTTTGACCAATCTCGCTCGTCAGGTGTCATGGTTGAAACCTGAGGCGGGCCCATGGAAAAAGCAAGTTTGGTGGCATGACACCCCACGCCCAGGCTTTACCGCTAGGGGAACACGATCCTCGGAAGCGCCCTTTGACTCAACGACTCCGACTCAACGATTGACCTGTTCCACGGACCCACATAGCGTCAAAGCGATCCTGAAAGAAAGAACGCCCACTGGCTTGCGCCAATGAATTGAGTCTGTGTTCAGAAGTTCCAGGCGACTCCTTGGGGCAACTTGCTGGTTGGAAAAACCGCGCCTTAAAACCTTTGCCGTGTCACTCCTCCGGATAATGGCTTCCAACAGAAATCATCTCGTGTTTGGGTTCCTCTTAGGCCTGCTCCTGCCAGCGTGCCAGCGAGAGGAACCAGCCAAGGCCAATGCCGCCGTTTTTCGATTATTCGACCTTTTTCAACCGGAAGATTTGGCGGGAAAGATAACTCCAGAAGACGCCAACTGGCCACGCGTGGAATGGCTCGCTTCCGACATGGCACCCTGGGTTCCCCCGCCAAAGTCAGAAACAAACAGCCCCAGGAATGCACTGACCACAAGATCGATCCTCGGATTCCGTGCACTCAGCGATCTCGCCGAACTGAGGACGGAAGGAGCCCAACTCAAGGGGACCATCACCGGGAAAACCCCAATCCTGGATTTTGCTTTTGCCAAGCACTGGGGCGATGCAAAGTCAGTCAAAGTCGTTGAAGTCCGCATGAATATTTCCGGCGCCAAGTTGGTCTTGGCGAGGTTCGATGGAAACACGACCGTGGATGACGCCGAGGCGGTGAAATGGGCATCTCAATCCGACACCTGGACCAACGCAGTTGAGGTCGTGGCGGAAAAACCCAACACTTATCGCTTTGAAATTCAGCCTCATCACAAACCGTCGGGGACGAATCAGAACGCGGGAGATCATCGACATTTGCTCCTGGCCTTCCACGAGTGCACGTCCGCAAAAGTCTCGATCGAATCCGTGCGATTCGTGAGTGAACGGGAAGAGAAGCTCAAGGAACCGTCGGGTCAGCAATGGGCAGGCCTGGCGGAAATATTTCATGCCTCATTGGCGGCCAAGACGCCCGAGTCCATCCGGATTCCTGTTCGAGCGCTTCCAGAACGAGCGCGCCTGGACTTCGCGTTCGGCACCAAGGAGGACGCCCCGCTCAAATTCAAGGTGATGGTTTCCGACCGGGACGGCCCAGCGGATTCAACCGCAGCCGTGGTGTTCGAACGTACCGTCACGATTCCGAACCGTTGGCAAACGGCGCGGATCGACTTGTCTAGCTACGCTGGCAAGAGCGTCTTGGTGGAATTCGCACTTGCTGGTGACACCAAGGGTCTTTGGGGTTACTGGGGTTCTCCTGTCATCCGAAGCCATCCAGGGTCCGGGGCAGCATCCCTTGTTAGCAACTCCAATTCAAATAAGCGCAAGCCGCGAGGGGTGATTCTTCTGCTGACCGATACCCTGCGCAAAGATCACCTGAATATCTACGGCTACCCGCGTGAAACCGTGATCCATCTCAAGAAGTTCGCGGACGAAGGCGTTGCATTCAGCCACGCCATCTCGCAGGGGACGTGGACGAAGGTGTCGGTTCCATCGATCATGACATCCCTCTATCCCCTCTCGAGCGGAGTGATCGATATGGAACACGCCCTGCCGGCATCAGCCAAAACGCTTGCGGAAATCTTCCGCGACGAAGGTTACGCCACCGTGGCGTATTCGTCGGTGGCGTTCACGGGTAAGATGAACAACATGCACCAGGGCTATGACGAATTGCATGAGAGCGGGTCCATTTCGGATAAGGACTACCGGGCCAAGACAGCGCGCCACTACGTCGATCGCCTCATTCCATGGCTCGAGCAGCATCGTGATGAGCCTTTTTTTGTCTTCCTCCATGTGTTCGATCCTCATTCACCGTTCCGGCCACGCCCGCCCTACGACACTCTCTGGGGCGCGCCAGGAGCCAAGGACCGTATGGCGGAATTGGACGCCGACATCGCGAAACACAAAGTTGCGAATACATTCGGCTTGCCGCATAAAGACGAGTATGTCTCGAAAACAGGAAATGACCCCGATGAGTTGCTGAAGATCTATAAGGACTGGTACGACGGTTCGATTCGTGGCATGGATGCCGAGATGGGTCGGTTGTTTGAGGCGTTGCGCACACTGGGCTTGGACCATGACACACTCATGGTTTGGGCAGCCGATCACGGAGAGGAATTCTGGGAGCATAACGAACTCTTTCACGGCCACAGCGTGTATGGTGAACTGAACCAAGTCCCATTGGTCTATCGATGGCCTAATAGTCCTGACCTAAAGAAAGGTGTCATGATCGATCACCAAGTCCAGAACATCGACATCATGCCCACTATTCTAGAACTCGCGGGGATCACGGGCTCAACGAATATGCAAGGCCGGAGCCTCGTGCCGCTCCTAAATGGTCGCGGCGCCGCCACGTGGCAGGAGGATCCGGCCATCACTCAGACCATGGTGGATACGACACCACCGCCCGGTAGCGCTTCGACCAACAAGGTAGAGAAACCACATTTCGGCGTGATTGAGCGCGGGTGGAAACTAGTGCGAAAGGAAGTTGATCCAGAGGCTCAGCACGAGGCCTATCAGCACCCACTGGATGATTTGAACCGAACCAATGTCATCAAGTCGGGCGGCCCAACGGCACCTCTCGGCGCCCTCACCAATACGCTGGAGGCATGGAAAGTCCGCGCTCGTGCTGCATCGCTTCCAAGTGATGAAACCATGACGCAACAAATCAGTTCCGAAGAGCTGCGCCGGCTCCGGGCGCTGGGTTATGTCGGCGGAGCGACCGTCCGACGGCCTGTCACGAATGCCGCTCCGGCTACCAACACCGTGAACGCGAAAACCAACACCACGACTGGCCCCATGAAAGAGGATGCTTCCAAGTGAGTCAGCCAGCCATCCCCAGGCGAGACTCCGTGATTGAAGGCCTATGAAAGCTCTGTATTACCGACTTCGTTACGGTCGGCCGATCGTCCTGGTCTCCGGCCTGCCGCGCTCGGGCACTTCCATGCTGATGCAAATGCTGGAAAAAGGTGGGATGCCCATTGTGACAGACAAGATTCGCACTGCCGATGAGGACAATCCCAAGGGTTACCATGAATTCGAGCGCATCAAGGAACTCGACAAGACGACCGACAAAAGCTGGCTGAAGAATTATCGGGGCCAAGTGATCAAGACGATTTCATTCCTTCTCCAAGACCTGCCGTTGGATTTGAACTACCAAGTCATCTTCATGCGACGCAACATCGAGGAGGTTTTGCGCTCCCAAAACAAGATGCTCGAACGTAGCGGAACCGCGGGAACGCTCGTCCCAGATGAAAAAATGCGGCAAAACTACGAATTTCACCTGAAAAAGGTCTACTACCGCCTGAACCATACTCCAAACTTCCAAGTTCATTACGTAGACTATCCGGCGGTCGTTGCAGATCCCTTAGGTGAAGCCAAACGGATCAACACGTTTCTGGGCCGCAAACTCAACGTGGAAGCCATGGCCAGCGCCGTTGAAGCTGGGCTTTACCGAAATCGTCAATCGAGCGCTCGCCATGCCTGAATCGACGCGCCGTCGTGTTTTGCTGCTCCTGGGCTCACTGGTTGTGTGGTGGCCGGTCTCGGCGCACGCTTACTTGGGGCCGGGTGCGGGCTTCACCATCGTCTCCACATTCTTCGTTCTATTCGCCGCTTTGGCGTCGGCATTCGTGGTGCTCCTCACATGGCCGTTCCGCTGGCTGCTAAAGGCAATGTTACGCCCCAACCGGCCAGGCCCGAGCAAAGCCAAACGCGTCGTCATCGTTGGCCTGGATGGACAGGATCCAGAACTGACCGAAAAATGGATGAATGAAGGACTGTTGCCAAATTTCTCGCGGCTTCGCGAGCAAGGAACTTTCGCACGGTTGGGAACCACACTCCCAGCCGAGTCTCCCGTCGCTTGGTCCTCATTCCAAACGGGCTGCAATCCAGGGAAACATCGCATCTACGATTTTCTTGTCCCCAATCGAAAATCACTGATGCCAGAACTGAGTTCAGCAAACGTCATGGCACCAGGTCGGACGCTCGCCCTGGGGAAATACCTAATCCCACTCGGCAGGCCCGTCATCGCCGCAGGCCGAAAGAGCGAGGCGTTCTGGTCGATTCTCGGCCGATTCGGAATTTTCAGCACGGTTCTGCGGGTCCCGATCACCTTTCCACCGGAAAAATTTGACGGAGTGTTGTTGTCCGCAATGAACGTGCCGGATGTGAAGGGCAGCCAGGGCACGTATTACTATTTCACCACAGACTCAAAGGACAAACGTTCACTCGTCAGCGGACAGCAATGCCCGATGGAGGCCACAGATGGCGTCGCCAAAGGTGAGTTGCCCGGGCCACAGAACTCGCTCATTAAGGATGGCGGTGAATTGAAAATACCGTTTCGTATCCTCACCACCAACGACGGATCCGGTGCCGCGAAACTACAGCTTCCGAATGAAACGATTGAACTTCGCGAGAACGAATATAGTCCATGGGTGACGCTCAGCTACACGGCGATGATGGGATTCACTGTCAAGGCGATCGCCCGTTTTCTCCTGCTCGGACAAAAGCCACACGTCCGACTTTACGTCACTCCGATCCAGATCGATCCAGAAAACCCCGCTTTGCCGATCTCGCATCCCGTTTCCTACTCGATCTATCTCGCCAAGAAGCAAGGCTCGTTCGCGACGCTCGGTGTGGCGGAGGATACGTCGGCCCTCAATGAATGTGTCATCGACGAAAACGCGTTTCTCCAGCAGGCACAGGATATTCACTTGGAGCGTGAGCAGATGTTTTTCGACGCATTGGCGAAAACTCGCCGGGGGGCTGCGATTTGTGTTTTCGACCTCACAGACCGCGTCCAGCACATGTTTTTCCGTTTCCATCGCGATACCCACTGGGGCGCCGCCGTGGCGGACGAGCGCCACGCGAACGTGATCCGGGATCTTTACATCCAAATGGACGAACTCGTCGGTCGAGTCATGAAGGAAATCGACAATGACACCGTGCTCATGGTCCTTTCCGACCACGGGTTCAAACCGTTCCGGCGTGCGGTCGAACTGAATCGCTGGTTACAGCAAAGCGGTTATTTGACGGTAAATCCAGCCGCTACGACACCTGACATGTTACAACGGGTCGATTGGTCCAAAACTCAAGCATACGCGGTCGGTTTCGGCGGCATCTATTTGAACATTGCCGGTCGCGAGGCCCGTGGAATTGTCCCCAAAGAAGACGCGGCGCGACTGAAGCGGGAGATCCGGGAGAAATTGAAATTGCTGCGCGATCCACAGCATGCCGGTTCTCCCGTGAGCGAAGTCTATGATCGGGACCAGGCCTACAAAGGGCCTTATGTCATCGACGCACCCGACTTGGTGGTGGGTTTCGCGCCAGGCTACCGGGTCGCTTGGGAAACGGTTACCGGCGGCTTTGGCGAAACGGTGATTTCAGACAATACCCGTCCCTGGAGCGGCGATCACAACATGAATCCCCCGGAAGTTCCTGGCATGTTGTTTTGCAATCGCCCGATGGACGTCGAACATCCGAACATCGTGGACATCGCACCGACGGTACTCGATCTGTTCGGGGTCACGGTCCCTGCGCATATGGATGGCAAACCGATCATGAACGGCGGGACAAATGCTCGGTCAGGTGTTCCGGTTCGCGACGCGCCACACTCGAACGTTCCGACAGCGATCCAACAACCGGTCAACTAGATGTTAGGTGGCACCCACATTCGGCCATAGTCGATTCGTTATGAAGAAACCCAGAAGTTCTCATGCTGAACTCGAACCGCCTAAAGGCGGAACTCCGAACACCCCACAGACGGCCATTGACTGTGTTTGGAGTCCCGCCTTCAGGCGGCCCAGGCGCCATCCGAGGCAGAATGAACTCAGCCGCGCGGCGCTGGTACTGTTGTGTTGCTGGCTTTCCAGCATTCCCTCCCTGTTCGCTGCTGGCAGAAAGGTCATGGTGTTGGGTATTGATGGGATGGATCCCAAGCTGTTGCAGACGTTTGTCGAGCAGGGTCGCATGCCGAACTTCAAAGCCTTGATGGCAGAAGGAGATTTTCGACCGCTGCAAACCACCATGCCACCACAAAGCCCGGTCGCGTGGTCCACGTTCATGACCGGTATGGATCCAGGCGGGCACGGGATCTTTGACTTCATCCATGTCGATCCATCGAAAATGGCGCCCTACTCCTCAATGGCACAGGCCGATCCCGGAGGCCGCCCGATCAACGCCGGCACTTGGTCCTTCCCGACTTCTGGAGGAGGAGTCCACATACTGCGCAAGGGGACCACGTTCTGGCAGATGCTGGGCGAACGCGGACTACGTTCGACCATCTTTCGAATGCCGGTCAATTTTCCTCCCGTCAAATCGCCAGGTCGCGCATTGGCGGGCATGGGAACGCCCGATCTCATCGGTTCCCTCGGCACCTTCTCGTTCTACGTAGATCACCGCAGTGACTGGCCGCCTTCAATTTCCGGCGGCGAGATTTACGGGGTGACCGTAACAAGCAACCGGGTCAGCGCCCAACTCAATGGACCGCCCAACACATTTCGCCGATTTCCCACTAAGGAAAGTCTGGACCTCCGCGAAAAAGGCCGCGCCGTCTCGATCGAATTTGAAAATCCAAAAATGACTCAAGATTTTGTGGTTCATCTCGACTCGAAGGCGGGCGCGGCGAAGTTCGTTGTCGGAGATCAGGAGTTCATTCTGAAGGAAAAAGAATGGAGCGACTGGATCCATGTCGAGTTCGAAGCCATCCCGCATCTCATGACCGTGAGTTCAGCTGCCCGCTTCTACCTCAAGCAGCTCACTCCGAAATTTGAACTCTACGTCACCCCGTTGCAGATCGATCCGGAAGACCCGGTCATGCCCATTTCGCACCCAACCGATTGGTCCAAGCAACTCTGCTCGCACTTGGGCCGTTATTATACCCACAACATCCCCGAGGACACCCAGGCCTTCAACCACGGCGTATTCACGGCCCGCGAATTCTGGGAACAAATGATCTTCGCCTATGAGGAGCGGTCGCGCGCCATGGATTATTTGCTGAAACATCAAGACGAGGATTTCCTGTTTGTTTATTTCGGGACGGTCGATCAGGGCTGCCACATGCTCTGGCACTTCATGGACCCCAGGCATCCCGGCCATGTGAAGGATGAATTGCTCAAAGACGGTATCGCAAAACTTTACGAGATGTTGGACATCCAGTTGGGGCGGGTCCGTGCAGCAATTGGAAAGGAAACGACGCTGGTCGTCATGTCGGACCACGGATTCGCCCCATTTTATTGGGAAGTAAACCTCAATACATGGCTGCTCGAACAGGGCTACATCACTCTCAAGGATCCTTCGAAACAGGAATCCGGAGAATTTTTCTCCAACGTCGATTGGTCGCGGACAAAATGCTATGCAGCGGGTTTGAATGGCCTTTACATAAACCTCAAGGGACGGGAGAAGGGTGGCTCAGTCACGGCCGGTGCAGAATACGAAAACCTCATGGATCAACTCGAGAAGGCCCTGCTGGCAATGAAGGATCCTCGCAATACAAATTCCCCGGTTTCCCTGGTGACACGGCCCCGGCAAGATTTCCAGGGAGCTGAGAAGGACAAGGGTCCCGATATATTGGTCGGCTATAGTCGCGGTTATCGCAGTTCTTCAGACAGCCCGCTGGGATTGTTTCCAAAAGCCGCATTCGTGGATAACAAGAGCCCGTGGAGCGGCGACCACTGCATCGATTATCGGGTCGTACCAGGAATTCTAGTCACCAACCGTCGCATTACGAGCCAGACACCGACGTTGGCGGATCTCACCGTGTCACTCCTGCATGAATATGGCGTCGCTCCAACCAAGGAGATGATTGGTAAACAAGTTTTGGAACCCAAGAATTGAGGAAAACATCATGTTCGAACCCAAAGTCAAATTGGACAAAGCGCTCTACGAAAAAATAAAGATGTACGCATCCATCGCCGGCTATTCGTCGCCGGCGGAATTTGTTCACCACGCGCTGGAGAAGGAAATCAAACAGTTTGAAGGCGCCGATTCAGAGGAAGAAATCCGGAAGAAACTGAAGGGGTTGGGCTACATCTCATAGCTCGATCCTGGCCACTCCCGCCGCACCGCAAACGCCATCGCATGACTTCTGCCGCTTCCGCACTCAACGCGGTGTTCAATCTGGTTTTCGGAGTTCTCTACGGGATGTTGAAATGGCTAGGGCCGTTCTGGTCGCTGACCGGTATCGCCTGCCTGACCGGAATCTTGATGGTGTGGATCTTCGGCAAGGTTTCCAATCAAACCGCCATTGAAAGGACGCGCGACCGACTCAGCGCGGAATTAATCGGGCTGCGGCTATTCAAAGACGACCTCCGAGTGTTCTTTGGGATTCAATTCCAGGTCCTGGCGTGGACGTTTAAATACCTCCGCCATTCGATCGTTCCCATGTTAATTCTCATGGTGCCTACGGTCATCATCCTCATTCAACTGAATCTTCATTATGGGTTTCGCCCCTTGCGCACCGGTGAATCGGCCCTCGTGAAAGTGAAATTGCGAGCCGCCTCGGCAATGGCTGCGGAATCTTCGCTGACACTTCGAGCGCCAGAGAATCTCCAGGTCGAAACGCCAGGAGTTCACGTGCCAGATTTGAAAGAAATCTGCTGGCGGGTTCGCGGGGTCCGGGACGGGCGGTTCGATTTGATTGTCAGCGACGGCAAGGATTCGATCGCGAAACAAGTAGCTGTGGGCGGCCGATTGGAGGGCGTATCGACGATTCGCACGGGCGAAAGCTGGCTTTCCTGTTTGCTGAATCCCGGCGAAGCACCGATCCCGGTACAGTCGGTCATCGAGTCCATCGAAATCCGTTACCCAGAGCTCGACATCCTAATCCTGGGGAAACCAATGAATTGGCTCATACCGTTTCTCATCCTCTCGCTCGTGCTCGGTTTCGCCTTCAAGGGTGTCCTCGGCGTGAAGATCTGATCGGCGACTAATGTGCGGTAGGTTCAGCGTATTCTTGGCGGACATTATTTGCCAACTGCCTCCGTGGCAGGTCTGGGCTGGGGATCGATTGGGCGTAGAGTGCGGCCGCTCAGTGCCGGGTGCTGAGGCGGAATCTTAGCCGCGCGGAATACGGCATACGTGTTCTTGCCCACAGGCTGTGGCTGTCCGCCATCTGCGGCTCGTACCTGCCCGGAGTACGGATCCCAAAATTCCCACACAATCTCGCCTTTCGTTGTCACCTCAAAAATTCGGCCATCAGCGCCAGAACAGATCAGGGTGTTGCCTCCAGGCAAGCGCCGTGCACCCGAGATGAACCCGCTATGGAACGACTTTTTGTCGGGCGCTTCGTATTTCCAAACCGGTTCCACGGGACCAAAGGGGCCTTTCTCGGGAACCACATAAGAACCGTCACGTTGTATCGGCGGTGCCCACTCCAAGACCGCAGAATACACTCCGGTCGAGGCCTTCGCGTTGTTGTTGAAAACCATGAGGTGCCCGGCGCCTGGAAAGCCTTTTTCAATCCATCGAATATCGTGCTGACCAAAGAGGGTCTGGTCCTCTTTGCCTCCCCTCGAATATGCCCGCGGGTTTCCCCAGCGATACAAGAGATCCCCACCCTTCTTCCAGCGCCCACCCGAATGTCCAGCAGCTTCAGCCGTCGTGGTGCTATGGTCAATAATCCAGATTTCATTATACCTCGGAGTGCTGAGGGCGATCTGGTCGAGTTCAGCATTGTACGCGACTGCGTTGATGTGCAAAAGATCGGAGCCGATGTCGCTTTGCTTCGTGCCGGCGGGAACGTACCCCAATGCCTTGAGACGTGCTAGTTCCGCCGCGTCAACCTTGGGAGGCTCACCGTCGCCATTGATATCGATCAACTCAGGATGTTCGGATGGCTTGCCATAATTCGCCTTCTCCGCATCGTGATTCTGTATGAGATGATCCCACATGTGCCACTGCCACACGATTCGGGCATCGTTGGGTCGTCGCGGTTCAATCTCGATGATGTGGTCAGGCCAAATCCCAACCTGCGGTGTCAGGTCTGGACGCCTCCCCGCTCGATTGGCTTCTTTTGCACTCCGACTCTCCCACGCGATGGCCAGAATGTTTCCGTTCGGCAGCGGTTCAATGTCGTGATGCAACAAATGATTGGTCGTGGCGTATTTCCAATCCCAAAGAAGTTTTCCGTCCCACGAAAACTCCTGGATTCGACCGCCCTGTCCGCCTCCCTTGAAGAACTCAATCTTGGGTTCCCTGGCGCCGCGCAGCAAATTGCCGTTGTCCATCAGGTAAATCGTCCCAGACGGAGAGTAATCGCTCTTCCAAGTGTGAACCACGATACCCTGGGCATCGATCAAATAGGTCGTGTCGGAGAGGAGCGGTGCGTAGATCACATATCCTGGCTCCGCGCCGCCTGAGTTCAGACGCAGACCTCGAGGTTCGCTGGGTTTTTCAGGTTCTTTGGTTTCTTTGGCGACGACAGGGGGCGGTGTCTCCTTCGGTGTCACAGGGGCAAGCTTTGTGACGGTAGCGGCGGTTGCGGAATCCGTGATCGCCACGCCGGATGCAGGTAGAAGTGCCGTCGGAACGGCGCTGATGTTCCAAGTTAATCGGCTCAGCTTATCGTCATACTTCAGCAACACCTCATGACCCCACCCTTTGGTGGTCCTGTCGTAGCGCCGCACTTCTTTTTGATCGTCACTGGCCACATAAAGCTCGTCACGCTTGTCCCCATCCAGGTCGAGGAGGATCGAGGCATGTTCAAAGCCGCTGGATCCTGAATCGATCAACTCTTTGTCCCAAGGCCCGTTGCGGTACGAGCGCAGCAGCCAGAGCCCACTCTTGTTCGCGGCCGCCACGATTTCCTTTTTCCCATCGCCATCCACATCGCCGACCGTTAGGAAACGACACAGGGTGTCATCCATCGTGACGACCAACTCGCCTCCGCGAGGGTCCGTAGTTGCCAAATAGCGCCGAATCTCGACTCGTCCCCCAGAAACCGCTTCCACCGAGACATACAATTCATCCCGACCGTCGCCATCCAGATCGGTGACCAGAATTTCTTTCGCGTGCCGATCACCGAGATCAGCAACAACGGTCCTACCTTGGCCTCGTGCCGGAACATAACGCACAACCTTTCCCGGTTGCGATGTTCCATCCACCCGGTTCGGAGCGGTTGGCGTCGCATATACCTCCATTACCCCATCCCCGTCCATGTCCCCCAACTCGATCTCATGCACGACGGTTTCTGGTTGGCGATCCAGTTCCTCAACCTTGAATCGGGCCGCTGAATCGCGGCGCAACACCGCCACAACTCCCTGATCGTGAGTGGCGATGGCGATGGCCGCCTTCCCATCCCCATAGATATTTCCCACTTCAGCGTCGCGCATCCGGCTAAACTGCCCCCCAAAATCGGCTTCCCAAAGGAGCTCGCGTGTCCCATTAGTGCGCCACAATTTAACGAGGGCCTTGCTGCCGCCCACGGTCAGTAATCCTTCCGATTCATAGGCCATCGCCTTGTGGAACACATTGTTGTTCGTATCCTCCAGCGTGCGATGGGTCCATTGACCATCCCGACGGGTGAGGATTGCCAAGCGCCCAGGCATCGTCTTGGGTGTTCCGTCGTCGTTTTCACCAAGCACTGCCAGCGCCAGGACCAGCGAACGGTCACTTGACGGCGAGAGGCTGGTAGAACTAGGCCGCGAACAGGCGGTCAAAAGGAGGGCACTTCCAATCAGGATAAGTGCAGAATGACGAATGACCTTATTCCTCAAAATTTGCAGTTCTGGCACAAAACCTACAGTAGCTTTTCACCTTGTTGTGGGGCAACACTATTACAACCGCAATTGCGGCTTGCCAAGGTCAGGCGAAGCACGGTTACTTGAATCACCATGAATCGAATCCCTCCCTCCGAGATCGTCAATCAAAAGGGCGAACGGCTGGACTTTTCCTACCATCCCGGTGCACCGAACCAAGAGACGTTGGTCGTGCTGGGGCACGGCGTCACTGGCAACAAGGATCGACCGTTGCTGGTCGAACTGGCGAACCAACTCGCACGAAATGGGATTCACGCACTCCGTTTTTCATTCTCCGGAAACGGTAATTCGGGCGGCTCTTTTGCCGAATCCACCATCACCAAAGAAGTCGGCGACTTAGGTTCCATCCTGGACGCGTTGCCCGGTTGGCGGGTGGGTTACACAGGCCACAGCATGGGCGCGGCTGTTGGCGTTCTGAGAGCCAGCACGGATACCCGAATCCGCTTTCTGGTTTCCCTGGCAGGCATGGCTCACACCCACGCATTCGCACAACGCGAATTCAGTTCCGTCCCGCCCGGCACAGGCTGCATGTGGGATAAGCCAGAATGCCCCCTATCCCAGGCGTACATGGACGATATGGCTCGCATCGGCAGCGTGCAGGAAGCCGCGAAAAAGGTACGTGTGCCCTGGTTATTCCTTCACGGACTGACCGACGATGTGGTTCCACCCCAGGACTCGCAGGACCTTTATTCGGTGGCCGCCGAACCAAAGCAGCTGATCGAACTCCCCGAGGCCGACCATGTGTTCTCCGACGCCCACGCCTCTTCCATGGCCAACTCGGTGGTTGAGTGGGTGCAAAAACTCCAAAGCTGAACTGGTCCCGTCGGTGACGCTTCCTCATAGGGGAGCAATGCAGCCGCTGAATTGAACGAAACGGATCCCCATCTCATCTCAACTATCCAATTATGAACTATCGTTTCTTCGCCCTCATCTCGTGCACCCTGGCGCTCCTAGCAGGGTGCGGCGACAAGCCAGCGAACTCCGCAGTCTCACAGCCTGGTGCACCCAAATCGCAGGGCACCATCGGTGTGTCCTTGCTCACACTCGACAACCCATTCTTTAAGGTCATCGGCGACAACATTACTGCCGAAGGCAGGAAGCGGGGGTACGACTCCATCATCGTCAGTGGCGACAAAGACGTCGCCAAACAGGGGAATCAGATCAAGGATTTCATCGTCAAAAAAGTCAGCGCGATCGTCCTCAGTCCCTGCGATTCCAAGTCGATCATCCCCGTGATTCAGGAGGCGAATGCCGCCGGCATCCCTGTCTTCACCGTGGACATTCCGTGCAACGAACCCGGCGTGAAAATCGTGACCCAGATTGCCACCGACAACTATGGCGGAGGCAAGGAAGCCGGGCGCGCTATGATTGAAGCCCTGGGAGAAGCCGGAGGAAAAATTGCCGTTCTCCATTTCAAACAGGCCGAATCTTGCCTCCTGCGGGTCAAAGGTTTCCGAGAGGTCATCGACGCCCACAACGCCGGAGGACGCGCCAAGATCGAAATCGTCTCTGAACTCGAGAGCGGCGGCGCCAAGGACATGGGCTACAAGGCAGCCGAAGATTCGTTGCAAGCGCACTCCGACTTGCGCGGTATTTTCGCGATCAACGATCCCGCCGCACTCGGTGCTCGTGCCGCCCTGGAAAAAGCCGGCAAAACACACGTATTGATCGTCGGTTTTGATGGTCAACCCGAGGGCAAGCAGGCAATCAAAGATGGGAAGATCTACGCTGACCCCATTCAGTTTCCGGACAAAATGGGCGTCCAAATCGTCGACGCGATCATTCGTCACTCCAAGGGAGAGACACTGCCCGCACAGATGCTGATTCCCACCAGCCTCTACCGCAAGGTGGACGCACAGAAGGATCCTGAACTTAAATAACCCCCCACTCATCGACTGACTCATCGACTGACTCATGAGTACACCAGCCAATTTCCTCCACGAACTCGTCGGCTCCATGTCCCAGGGTGCCGCGGGCAATCCCACGGTAGCCATGATTGAAGCCGCCTTCGTGCACCATGGACTGCACTGGCGTTATGTGAACATGGAGGTCGCTCCCGCCGACATCGGCGCGGCCGTGCGCGGCGCAAAGGCGATGGGCTTCCGCGGATTCAACTGTAGCCTGCCTCACAAGGTCACGGTCATTCAGCATCTCGACGGCTTGGGAGAATCCGCTGAAGTCATGGGTGCGGTGAATTGTGTGGTCCGCCGTGACGGCAAGTTCGTCGGTGAGAATACCGACGGCAAAGGCTTCCTGAAATCGCTTCGGACAGCCATCGATCCAAAAGGGAAATCGGTCGTGCTGTTCGGCGCGGGCGGTGCCGCACGCGCAATCGCTGTCGAACTCGGACTCGCAGGTACCCAGCGAATCACCCTTGTGAATCGCTCGGAGTCCCGTGGCGCCGAACTCGTCGGCCTTCTTCGCGACAAACTCGAGGTCGATGCCAATCTGGTTGTGTGGCCCGAAAACTACGCGGTGCCGGCAGGTACGGATGTCGTCATCAACGGCACCTCGATTGGCCTCTACTCTCCAGAGTCGAGACTCGATCTGGATATAAACTCGCTGAAGCAGGGCATGGTTACTGCCGACGTGGTCTTTAGTCCAGTTCGCACGCGATTCCTCAATGAGAGCGCTGCCCGTGGATGCCTGGCAATCGACGGGCTCGGCATGCTCGTCAATCAAGGGATCGTTGGCATCCAATACTGGACCGGCATCGACCCGGATGCCGCAGTGATGAGAAAAGCACTTGAGGCGGCGATGGGTGTATGAGCGACACCGCGCCGCTCCTCGAGATGCGCGATATCGGGAAGTCTTTTCCCGGCGTTCAGGCCTTGCTCGGGGTGGATCTCACGTTGCGGGCGGGCGAAGTCCTGGCATTGCTCGGTGAGAATGGGGCGGGCAAGAGCACCCTCATGAAAGTGCTCGGCGGCGCGTTTTGCCCAAATGAAGGAAGCATCGCCATCGAAGGGCGACTAACGCCCTTTGGTTCTCCATTGGATTCGCGCAAGGCGGGTGTGGCGGTGATCTACCAGGAGTTCAATCTGGTCCCCGCCCTCACTGCTGTGGAGAACATCTTCCTCGGTCAGGAAGTGACCCGCGCTGGATTTCTTTCGAAAAAACAAGAGCGCGAACGAGCAACGGCAATCTTCACGCGACTCGGTGTGGAAATCGACCTCGATGTCCCTTGTCGACTGCTGACAACCGCTCACCAGCAACTCGTCGAAATCGCAAAGGCGCTTGTATTTGATGCACGCATCTTCGTCATGGATGAACCCAGTGCCGCGCTGACCTCGCATGAGGTGACTCGCTTGTTTGAAATCATCCGCGATCTCAAGCGTCAGGGAATCGGCATCATCTACATCAGCCATCGCCTTGACGAGGTCTTCACTATCGCCGATCGCGTGACCATCCTGCGCGACGGCAGGAATGTGGAGGAACGACCCATCGCTCAGATCACTCGCAACGCAGTGATCGAACGGATGGTCGGTCGCGAGCTGAAAAGCGAATTTCCTGTACGTACCGCCAACATCGGCGCGCCACGCCTCGAAGTCTCCGGCCTCCGCCGCGGCCGCGCAGTATGCGACGTCTCATTCACCGTGCATCGAGGCGAAATTCTCGCGCTGACTGGGCTTGTCGGCGCAGGCCGAACGGAAACGGTGAGGCTCATCTTTGGCGCGGATCGCCGTGACGCCGGAGAAATCCGCCTCGATGGCAAGCTCCTCGCCATCCGGTCTCCTAGAGACGCCATCGCAGCTGGGATCGGCCTGTTGACCGAAGATCGCAAACTCCAAGGACTCGTGCTCAAACATTCAGTCCGCGAAAATTTTGGTCTGCCAAACCTCACTTGGCTTTCCCGTCGCGGTCTCGTGCAACTCCGTAGCGAGCGCGAAGCGTTTGGCCAGTATGTGGATCAATTGAAAATCAAGGTGCCAAGTCAGGAGCAACGTGCCGGAAACCTTTCGGGTGGGAACCAGCAGAAGGTC
>SXSK01000415.1 GCA_005793375.1 Verrucomicrobiales bacterium
CCGTTTGTTGCTCGTGCTCGGGTAGCGTAATAGGCTCGGACATGCCGGCAGTTAAATAAAGTCAGCGCCTTTTGTCCAGTTTTATACCGCCTTTTGTTTCACCTGCCTCCTTAAAGTCGAAATCTTGAAACTGCCCTGTCCCTGATCTGATAAACTTGCCATTGGCGAGCCGCATTTTCTGAGCGAGTTTTGGCTGGATGACGCCTCCTTCGAACCTGCGGATTGGCTCTGTCCCCTACTTGAATGCGGTTCCACTTACCTGGGGGCTTGAGCAAAGCGTTCGATTTGCGCCGCCCTCGGTCTTGGCTGAGGAGTTGAAGCAAGGGCAATTGGATGCGGCATTGGTCAGCATTACCGAAGTATTGCTACAAGAAGGGAGTGTGGTGCTCGACCAGGTGGGAATCGTGTCGCATGGACCGGTTTACAGTGTGGTGCTGGCTCATCGAAAGCCCCTGGATCAACTGCGAGTAATCCATGTCGACACGGCGAGTTGCACGAGTGTCAATCTGCTCAGGGTGTTGATGGCAGAGCGTGGATGGGCACCGGAGTTGCGCCCGCTGGAAACCTATCGTCAAGTGCCGGATTGTGATGCGGTGCTATTGATTGGTGACCCTGCGATTGAATTTCGCTCGTCAGCAGGAGCTTATGAGTTTTGGGATTTGGGCGACGCATGGCACCAACAGGTGAGGCTACCGTTCGTCTATGCCGCCTGGGTGATTCGAAGGCCAGCCAGGACGCCGGCATTAATGCGGCACCTGCTACAAGCTCGAGACGCCGGTTTGCAGGCGCTTCCGCATATCGTTGATTCGGTTTCTCGTTTTGACAAGCAGTTCCGTCAGAAGTACCTGGGAGGCCACATTCAGTATTCGGTGGGGATAGCTGAGCGCGCCGGCGTCCAGCAATTCGGCGAGTTAATGGCCAAACATTTGAAGTGCCGCGTATTCCCAATCGAATGGTGCAGACTAGAGAGTGGCTCGCCACCAGCGCGTTTCTCGACAATCTGAATCGGGTCTGCGGGTTGTTAACCCTGCTGCTTGAAAACTGGACTCACCTGTGCGGAGACTGCGCCCGTCGTGAATCGAATTGAACAACGTTTTTCCACCCTACGTGCTGAGGGTCGCAAAGGTCTCGTCATTTACATTGGTGCCGGCGACCCCAACTTGGAAGCGACTCACCGTCTGGCGTTGGAGTTTGATCGGGTGGGCGTGGATGTCTTGGAACTGGGTGTGCCTTTCAGTGATCCGCTAGCAGACGGCATTGTGAACCAATTGGCTGCGCAGCGTGGATTAGAGTCGGGCACGACACCACCCCGGGTATTGGACACGATTGCCGCCATTCGGCGCGAATCTCAGATCCCCATCGTTTTGTATATCTATTTTAACCTGCTCCACCGAGTCGGTGTGGCCGAGTTTATCCAAGCCGCGGCTAAGGCCGGTGTGGATGGCTTGCTGGTCTTGGATTTACCCCCCGAGGAAGCGGATGGCTACGAAGGGCTGATGAAGGCAGCGGAGCTCTGTGCCATCTGGTTGGTGGCGCCGACGACTCCGGAAGATCGCGTCGCAAAGATTGTGCGTCGCGCTACGGGCTTCGTCTATTACGTATCTCGCGAAGGCGTTACGGGTATGCAACAGACGGTGAGCCGGTCCATTGGGGCCATGACCGACGTGATCCGCAGGCATACGCCTATTCCAATTGCTGTTGGGTTCGGCATTTCCAATGCCGATCAAGCTCGCCAAGTTGCCGAAAGCGCCGAAGCCATTGTCGTGGGTAGTGCGGTGGTGAACCGCATTGCGGAGTTTGGGCGTTCGCCAGAGTTGGTTGCCAAAGTTGGTGGATTTGTAAGGGAACTGGCCGAAGCGCTAAAGCCCCGCTAAATCAATTGCCGACCGTGGACTTTGATCCAACGCTCTGCGGATTCGAATTCAGGGCACAATGAGGAGACCTCATTCCAGAAATCCTCCGAATGGTTCATGTGTCGCAGGTGGGCGAGTTCGTGCAGGATAATGTAATCGCGGACGAAGGGCGGTACTTGAATGAGACGCCAGTTCAAGGAAATGGTTCCACGCTGCGAGCAGGATCCCCACCGGGATCGCTGGTTACGGACACTAATGCGTCGGATTCGGAACCCATGGTGTTCGGACAATTCTAAAACCCGAGGTGGCAACTCCGCTTGGGCTAACCGCCGCAGCATGGATTCTACATGGGTTCTCCAATTCTTCGGGCGATCTGCCCCCACAGCTCTGAAAGTGAATTCCTTCAGCCGGAGTTCGTTCCTTTCGGTGTCACCCAGCAACGGGGTAGGTTCTCCTCGAAACCAGACTAACGTCCCGAGCTGCCAAGGGATGTTTCGTGGGACGGCGCTCTCCGCCCTTTGGAGGCGCTTTTCAAGCCATGGCCGGCACCGTTCCACGAATCGTCGTGCTTCGATCATCGAACCCTGACGCGGGATGGTACATCGCGCGGTTCCGTCTCCAAGCCAAGTGAGGCGATAACGTCGAGCCCTGAGGTGACGTTCGAAACGGACTTGAACCACGTGCTCTCCGAATTGAAGAGCCTGTAAGCGTGAGCTGGAATCTGGTACGACGCCATGGTTTCCGATAGGGGGTGCGTGTGCTTCTGGTGAAGGGTGAGTCGGGAAATCATCCACCGAGGATGATGTGATATGGGCCGTAGAAGCCGTCTGCTGGAACAGATCCAATTGACCCGATGGTATACCTGGGGGAGTCATGAACCGGTAGGATTGGACTGCAAACTGTGTTGAGCGAAACGAAACTGAGCAACGGGACGCCCACCAATGAGATGCTCTTGAATGATTTTCTCAAGCACTTCTGGAGTACAAGAATGGTACCAGACACCTTCGGGATACACGACAGCGACCGGGCCTTTGACGCAGATTTGTAGGCAATTGGCTTTAGTGCGACCCACCACGGCTCCTGGGCCGATCATTCCCAATTCCTTCAGGCGTTTCTTGAGATAATCCCAAGAAGCGAGGCTGAGGTCACGTTCACAGCACTTGGGTTTTGTCTGGTCAGCGCAAAGGAAGATATGTCGTCGAAAGGTTGAAATTCCCAACGACAAACATAAGGAGGAGAGCTCCGCGTAGACTAGTTCCTGAGAGTTCATGACCCGATGGAAGCGGACCGTAGCAAGTGTGGGGATCGCTGTCCAACAGGGCGTACTCTGCGTCGTAATGACGGGATGTATCCTGTCCGGGACGGCCGCAGGAAATCGGATCGAGACGGGCAATTGTTCGATTGTCCTGTCGAACGGAACGCGTTAGAGTAACCGAATGCTCAGCGATGATCTATTCGCCAGTCCGGGATGGCCTCGAGGCATAACGCGCCGCGATTGGCTGTCGCGAATGGCGGGTGGCATTGGGATGGTCGGGTTGGGTGGACTGTTGGGGCAGGAAATGGCCCGGGCAGGGGACGGGGCAGGGTTGAAGGGTTCCAATGTCGGTTTCGGCACCGCGCCGAGCCCTGTCTTCGCGCCACGGGCTAAGCGGGGGATCTTCTTGTTCATGAATGGGGGGCCCTCGCATGTGGACACTTTTGATCCCAAACCGGCGCTCGACTCTCATGCCGGGAAGCAACCAACGGGCGACTTGTTCAAGAAGAGCGAAGGGTCAGGGTTTCGTCCGTCCCCATTCCGATTTCAGCCGAGCGGCGTGAGCGGGGTTGAGGTGAGCGAGACCTTGCCGCACTTGAGTCGAGTGATAGACGATTGCTGCATCATCCGATCGATGCATACCGATGTGCCGAATCATGAACCGGCGCTGTTGATGATGCATTGCGGTCACATGCAGCCGGTGCGGCCGTCGCTAGGGTCCTGGATGCTCTACGGCTTGGGAACGGAGAATCGGAATCTGCCAGGATATGTCGTTCTGCGACCGACACCCAAGATTGTGGTGGGGCCGGCGCTCTGGTCGAACAGTTTTTTGCCGGCGGAGTATCAAGCCGCGAGTGTGATCACATCGGATATGCGTGTGGACAGGTTGCTCGCAAACATTCGTAACCCCCGGTTCAATGAACGGGAACAGCGCCAACAATTGGATTTGCTCGGAGCATTGAATGAACTTCATCTGCAAGAGCGCGGAGCCGATTCCCAGTTGGAAGGTCAGATTGCGGCGATGGAAACCGCATTCCGAATGCAACGCGAGGCGATGGATGTCTTCGATATCGAGCGCGAGAGCCCCGCGGTGCATGAGGCATATGGGAATAGCACGTTCGCTCGTTCCTGCCTGCTGGCGCGACGGTTGATCGAGGCGGGTGTTCGTTTCGTAACGGTTTATTATGTGAGCGAGAACAACCAGCCCTGGGACACCCATTCGAACCACAACGAAGGGCACAAAAAACTGTGCGCAGATGCGGATCGGCCGAGTGCAGCACTGATTGCGGATCTGAAGGCCCGAGGGTTGCTGGACGACACACTGGTTTTGTGGGGTGGGGAGTTTGGTAGAACCCCATATTCGCAGGATGCGAAGGACCAGAAGCCAGGGCGAGACCACCATCACACCGCATTTTCCATGCTAGTGGCGGGTGGTGGTGTCCGAGGCGGCATGACGTATGGGACCTCGGATGAATTTGGCATGCATGCCGCCGAAAATCCTGTGCACGTGCATGACTTGCACGCGACCATCCTTCATTTGATGGGGTTGGATCACGAAAAATTGACGTATCGTTACGCTGGCCGTGATTTCCGTCTCACGGATATCCATGGTCGCGTGGTGCGCGACATCATTTCCTGAACCAGTGGCATTGAGTCCACAGGCGAGGACCTCAGAATGGCGGAGCGAAATGGTTCTGGTTCGGCTTCTCTGGCGAATACATGCCCTGTTGGTTCGCGCTTTGGGCAGAGATTACTTTAGAGACCGGATCTTATCCCACAGAGATTTCAGATCCTCATCCTTTAGGGCCATGGCCTTGTAAGAATGAGTGCCGCTTGGATCTGGATCGCGATGCAGCGCTTCTTCGAACCATCGCCAGGCAGCCTCAAGTTCACCGAGTTGGGCGGTGTAACAAGCGAGATTGTATCGAATCAGCCCCTCATCTGGAAACTTCAGGGCTGCTGGCAGGAGCACAGCGAAGGCCCGGGAAAGTCCTCCATCGGATTTACGGCGCGCGGCGTAGGCGCAATGAATCCAGCCGGTTATTGATGTGGAATGGAGCGTAATGGTTTTTTCAGCGATCCGGAACGCGGTATCCCAGTCTAACAATGCGGCGAGTACTTGCCATTCGATCTCGAGTGTTTCGATGTGGCAGCGAAACGCCGGACTTATCTGAGCGAGTTCTTTGAGGGACTCCATCGGGAGCTTCAATTCCATCCAGCCAACTGCCGCGCGAAAAAAATGAGAGTCTGGCGGCGGTATCGTCACGAGCGTGACGATGCGCTGAAAGGCTCTTCTGTACAAGTGGCGCAACCTTGAAAGAACCACGTCCATGGTGCCAGTTCGGATGAATGTACATCGGATCAAGCGGGAAAGGTTCTTGGAAAATATCTGCTCCAGACAGAGTTTCTTTAGCCTGAAGGACAGTTGATTCCATCCTCATAATTGACATGAATTGGACCTTTACAACAGGTATGGATCGGGCGAAGAGCGCCCCTAAAGTGCGTTCGTGAGTATGAAGAACGCGACTTTAGGAGCAAAAATGAGGATTTTTGGGAAAAAAAACGGTTTTTCCCCTTGCCGCATGAAAGTCGGTTGCTTAAATGCCGGCGCGTTTCTCGTTATTCGTATCAGTTAAAGTAACAACGTAACTACCACTAACTATGGCTAAAGCCCTCACGAAATCCCAGATCGCTGCCTCCCTTGCTGAGAAGGCGGAGATCTCCAAGAAGCAAGCGGTCGCGGTTCTCGAGTCTCTCGCTGAACTCGCTTATAAGAATGCCAAGAACACATTTACCTTCCCTGGGGTTGGTAAATTGGTCTTGGTTAACCGCAAGGCTCGTATGGGCCGCAACCCGGCAACGGGCGCGGAAATCAAGATCCCAGCCAAGAAAGTCGTCAAATTCCGCGTGGCCAAGGCCGCGAAGGAAGCGATTCTCGGCAGCAAGGCCTAATTGATTCCCTGCATCTTTAACGGCGTCCTGAACTTCGGGACGCCGCTTTTTTTTGCTCGGTCTTTTTCGGGATCGTATTTCACGAAGCATGGTTGCCCCACTGGATGACAGATGAGAATTTGGGAAGGAATCTGAAGGCGGGCCGCGCTTCGACACGGCTTCAATGAATCCCTCCAACACAGTCTCGAAGGACGCCACAATCAGTTAGCTGTCGCCTTCAAAGCGGCTTTCGCGCCTTCGACGAGGGCGGCGACCCGGGTCGTGAGCGGATAATCAGACGGGGCCTCCAGTGTGTAACTCATCTGGGTCTTGTGGTTCAACAGGAAGAAGGCCTCCGGCCATTGCAGTCGTGTGGCTGGATCGACAATGGGTCGTATAATACCGGGTGCTTCAGATTCCCGTCCGTCGATAACCGAAGCTTGTTCAATGGGACAGACGTGAGAGACAGCGTGGATGATTTTATCAGCCAAGGATGGGAAACCTGAGGGGTTTAATTCGTAACAATAGAATCCGTCGGCTTGCCAATCTTCATGGAGGCAAATGGTACGTTCAAATTCAGGCTGGGTTTCTAGCCAGCGCAAGTGAGCCTGAACCTCTGTAGAACGTCGGTCGAGATAGTCGCGGTTGAGGTCGATGCCCTGGGCATTCGCCCGCGAGTTTAAGGGGAATCCAGTGGGATTAAGGCAAGGGCATAGCCACAGATCCGCATCGGAGGGCCATTGATTTTCGCGCAGGAGTGTCAGCACGGCGAGCGGACCAGCGGGTTCATCTCCGTGGATACCCGCTGAAAGATAAAGTCTTCTTCGGTTCAGGTTTCCAGGTTGGATTCGAGTGAAGAATGGCAGGCTGAGATCGACGCCGATAGGTGCCGAGTACTCAGTCCACCCATAGTTGCGGGCGTGCTTTCTTAGTTGTTCGATGATCGAGGAAATCTCAATCGTCTCCCCACGATACCATTGACGGTTCAATCCAAGACGCTTCACCCGCTCAGCGTCGGATGCCACCGGATGAATTTCAATCCTGAGCGTACCATTGATTTCAGGTGATCCAGAGGAAACGAAACGGATTCTTGGGCAGGGATACCGAGAGGATTCACTTGAGACTTCTGAACTAATACACTTGGGCGTTGAGTCCGGTTTTGGTCCGAACTTCGCGGGCGATGGTCGACAAGGTCGCCAAAGGCGCATGCCCGCAACCTGGACGCGCCGACGGTCGGCTGGTCGAATATATCTGTACTGCTGGGATGTCGACTCCTGCGGTGGTTAATTCGATCAAACGACCCACGTAGGCCTGAATCTCTTCCAGAGGTGGGCCACCAGGAAAACGCGGAAGGGTAGGGAACAGGCTTTGGATGGTCAGCGAATGGTCTCTTCCGCATGCCTTCAGCTGCGCCATAACCTCTTCCAACGTGATGTCACCGTCATTGACTAATCGAAACCAAGCTTCCGTGCCGGCATCCAGCTTTGCCCAAATTTCGTCTTGCGGAGTCAGCAGTTTGAGGCTCGGACGTATTTCTGGCGCATAAATCCGGCTGCCATTGGTCACTACCGCGATGCGGAAAAACCCATGCCGGGTTCGGGCACGCAGGTGGAGCAGGGATTCGACGATGTCGGCAAAACAAGCGCAGAGCGTGGGTTCTCCAGCTCCGCTCAAGGCCACATGTCCCAAGTGTAAATAGCCATCGGGCGCGTTGGCGCAACCGGGCAACTCTCGAGCCCTGCCGTTGGCAATCGTGTCTAGAACGGCCTCTAATTCGGCCATCATCAGCGGAATATCTGGAACACGGTCCGATTCTATCTGATTCCGGTGAACTTCGCAGTAAGCGCAATTAAAATTGCAGTGTCCGTCGGGTGTGAGGTCGAGCCGCACAGACAGGCCTCTCGCCCTGGGAGAGACGACCGTCTGAACATAGCGGCTACTATGCAACCGCCGAGGGCTTCCAGGAAGAGGCATAGGGCCTATCATTTGCTGGCAAACTGCTCTAGAAGTTGTGGTATCGACCAACCCTTGATTGTTGTAGTCTTACCAAGACTTGTACCGATTTGCCCTCCCGCGACTTCTTAGAAAGCCACCATGCTACCCCGGCAAAATACAAAAAAACGCCGCCGAACGTTCGGCGGCGTGGGTGGTTTGAAAACGTCCTAGACTATTCGCGCCAGCCATGCTGGTCACGCACGGCGATCATGGAAGCCAAAATGTTATTCCAGGTTTCTGGCTTCATCATGACTTCGTTGGGGAACATGCAGCCATCCCAGCAGATGTGGCGGAATTTCCTGGTCAGAGTTCCATCCTCGTTCCGAAGCCAGTGGCGGGCGTGTTTGGAGATGTCCAGTTTGCCGTTGGGATCGTTGACGACGCAATGTCGGCCGGTCTTGTCGTGGGAACCCGAGCCTTTGACAGTGGCATCGTTTTGGGCGACGTGGAAATCGAAAGTCCAGTCGCGCAGAACAGCGGTCAGCTTGGCGATAGCGGCATCTAGAGCCTTGGGTTCCCATTTGAATTTGGCAGGCACCAGGCGATCTTCTGGGCCACCGTTGTAGCCCAGTGTGTAGAGAAGGGTATGGGCCATATCGGCTTGGAAGCCAACAGTTGTGGGTCGGCCGGTCTCCTCGAGTGTGTCCACCATGGCACGCCAAGTATGCATCCCACCCCAGCATATTTCCCCTTCAGCTGCCAGTTTTTCGCCATGATCATCGGCCACATCTGCCGCTTCGCGGAAGGTCTGGGCAATTCGTTTGGTATTGGCGAGGGGGTCTTTCAACCAATCGGATGTCGAGGCTGCTGAATCGATGCGCACCACTCCGTTTGGACGCACGCCTAAGTCGCGCAACTTCTTGGCGATCCGACAGGCTTTGCGAACGGCACTTAACCAGTTCGCTCGCTGGGAGTCATTGCCCATGGCAGAACCGTCGAACCAAACGGGTGCGACAACGGACCCGACGACAAACCCTTTGGCGACGACCTTGTCTGCCAACGCCTGAATGCCGTCATCCGTAATGTCAATATTAACATGGGGTTCGTACAAAAAGATGTCGACACCATCGAATTTGACGCCGTTGACCTCCGCCTTGGCCGTTAGGTCCAACATGGTGTCGAGATCGATGGCTGGATCCGCACCGGGGCCACCTTTGCCGACGAGGCCGGGCCACATGGCGTTGTGCAGTTTTGGGAAATTATTCTTCGCGGATGCTTTAGAGGATTTGGACGACTTTTTCATGGCACAGGTGAATGCGTGTGTTTAACTGCCGGAAAGCGCGGGCGCGGGCAAGCGGTTTTCGCAGATCAATCACGGAAGTTGACGAAACTGACCGCGACGTCGAAGTCATGATCCCGCACGGCGGCGATGACGGCTTGGAGGTCATCGCGGTTTTTACCGGTCACACGGAGTTCGTCGCCCTGGATGGCAGAGGTGACTTTGATCCCAATCTGGCGGATGAACTGAGAAATCTCCTTGGCTTTTGCGCCTTCGATGCCTTGTTTGATCTTGATGACCTGTCGGGCGTGGCCCAAGGGGGAGAGGTCTGCCTCACCTTGGTCTACATTTTTGAGGCTAATCCCGCGTTTGGCGAGTTTGCCGATGACTAGTTCCATGAGGGATTTCATTTTGTAGGCATCGGGGGCCTTGAGTTTGATCTCATTCTTGTCGAGGACGATTTCCGCGCCGGTTCCTTTGAAATCAAATCGGTTCGTCAATTCTTTCTGTGCCTGGCTGATGGCATTTTCAAGCTCCATGGAGCTCACCTTCGAGACAATGTCAAAACTTGGCATGCCGTCAGGTTAACCCAGGTGCCCGAGGTATTCACTCATTTTGTCCCCCACCATTCACGGACAATTTTCCGACGTTGGCGGCCCGACTGGACTCAGACTCGCTCCACCTGCACGCGTGCGTCATTGTAACAAGCGCCGCCCGCCACCTCGTTCACGTCCTGGGGACATAGCGCAGTCGCGGTCTGCTGGTTGCGCGAGGAAGCCCGCCAGGCGCCCTTAGGCAGTCCGCAGACCCCGTCCCGCATGGTGTCGCTGATCCGGACGCGGCAGCGCACCTCACCCAGCTGGTTGAACACCCTCACTTCCTGCCCGTCAGTGATTCCCCGCTCGCTCGCATCGGCCGGGTTCAGTGTGAGCCAGAGTTCGGGATAATTGAACTCGCCCAGCGTGCTGGAGATCATTTTGTTGTTCGAGGCGCTGACCAGCGCTAAGGGATAGGCTTCCGAACGGACCGGATGGTAGCGGAATGGCGCCGGGCCCAGAACGCTGGGGGAGAGGTGGACCTTGCCATCGGGTGTGAGCGGCCAGACATCCACAAACTGCACCGGGCCTGGCTCCCCGACTCTTCCACCGGGGAAGGCATATCCCTGTAGCCCGCCGTTCAGCACCAGGTCTGGGTCACAGGGTTGGCCGCCCAGACTGAGGGCTCCGGCCACGCGGCGCATGCTCGTCGCCGTGTCCCAACCAAATGGTTCATCGGTGAAGCCCATCGCCCTGCCCAGTTGTGCGAACACCCATTCGTTCGGACGCGCCTCGCCGCACGGTTTGATCACCGGTTGTACTCCTCCGATAATGTAGCTGCCGTATGACCGCTTGATCTCGTGCTGCTCCAGAAACGTCACGGCTGGCAGAAGAATATCTGCATACCGAGCCGTGTCGGTCATCACCTGCTCGTGCACCACGGTGAACAAGTCTTCGCGAGCCAACCCGCGCAGGACTGAGTTCTGATCGGGCGCGGTGGCCACTGGATTGCAGTCGTAAATGAACAGAGATTTCACCGGCGGCCCAAGGTCCTCGGTCAGTAACCGGCCCAGTTGGCTCATGTTCAGCTCGCGAGTGGCCCAGCGAGCCGGGGGTGAATCGGGGCCGAACAGTTTTGCCTGGTCCAGCTTGGCCGCGCCACTGTTTGAAAGGGTGTAGCCCCCCCCCCGCGCACACCGAATTTGCCCAGCAGGGCTGGCATCGCCATGACTGCTGCCAGCGCCTGGCCTCCATTGCGGTTCCTTTCAATGCCCCACCCGACGCGGATCAATGCAGGGGAAGCCTCCGCGTAAATGCGAGCCAACTTTTCCAACTCGGTGGCGGGCACCCGTGCCTCAGCCGCGGCGCGCTCCATCGGCCACGAACGAGCCTCGGTCAGCAAGCGCTCCAGTCCGTCCGCGTGCCTGCTGAGGAACACTTGATCGAGTCGGCCTTCCTCTTCCCAACACCGGATCAACGCGAGCGCCACCGGCAGATCTGCTCCTGGATAAACCTGTAAGTGCAGATCGACCTCGGACGCACTGAAGTTGCGAATCGGATCAATCATCGCAACAAACGCACCGTTCTTGCGAGCCTGCCGCAGGTAGGGGACGAGGTGGATGTTCGAGTACCGTGGATTGGCGCCCCACACAAGGATCGCCTTCGCTTCCGGAAAATCTTGGAAAGCCACGCCTGGCAACTTGCCATACATTCCCATGGCCACCGCGCCCGCCGGGGCTGCACACAAGGTTCGGGCAAGTCTGGAAGTCCCCAGCTTGGCAAAGAGGTAGGCATCCAAGAAGTCGTGGCTGAGCAGGCCATTGGAGCCATCGTAATGATATGGCAAGATCGCCTCCGCGCCAGAGTGCGCGATCGTCTTCCGCCACGAATCGGCGATTGCCGCGATCGCTGCGTCCCAACTGATCCGTTCAAAGCGTGCCTCCCCCTTTGGCCCGACGCGGCGCTGCGGGTACAGGATGCGCGTCTCATGGTAAACCCGGCGGGCGAACTTCCCGACCTTGTCGCAGATGAACCCCTGTGTGTTCGGATGAGTGCTAGCTTCCTCCGGTGCTGCCTGGATACGTTCGATGCGGCCGGCTTGCACAACTACTTCTAGCGCGCAGGAGTCGGGGCAATCCATTGTGCAGGTCGTGCGAATGGTTTGGCTCACGCACTTCATCGTAGGGATGGGCTCGGAAGATTTCACTTCAATTATCCCTCGGAGGGAATTGGGGGCGCATCTCCGAGTTGTGGGAATTTTGGAGATCGGTTGTCCCTGCAATTCCCCAAAAGCGGTGGAGCGGCGCCGCAACTCGGAGATGCACCCGGAATTGGGTCCGAGTGTCGACCATGGGGTCGGACCTGAACTAAATCTGACCATGGGGGCGTAAGTTACGACCTATGTGAACTGTGCGATGCCAGATGCCACAGCTTCCTGGTCATGCGAAATGCCACACGAACCGGCCTCGATGAGCTTCCCCCATCGTCACTTTGCCAGCGCCGCTCTAAATTCTGACTCCAACTCTTGCGCTGTCGTACCCGTTTGCTTGCATGCCGCCTCCCACGTCGAGGCCGTCGCGCCGTAAAGATGCTGCCGCACGTTCCTGATGCCGAGTTTTTCAACAGCAACATCGAGGAGAATGCCGGACAGCGGATACGACTGGTTTTCGGGCATCTGCCGAAACAATTTCCCCAGAAGGTCCTTAACCGCGGGGACCGGTTGACGTATCCTCCGTTTCCAATTGTCCAGCGAAACACCGCCGTAGACACCCGCGGCCCAGACCGCAAGTCCCTCCCCAAACAGTGGCGTCCCAACCGTTCCCCACGCTTCATGTGCGAGCACGTGCGTTCCCTCGTGAACCAGGAGTTTCTCAAACCCGCCACCCGGGCCCGGGTCGTAGCGGACAACGTGTAGCACGCGGGCCTCAACCACGGCATGGCCGTCGCCGCGTTTGCCGGTGAGCGAAGCGATGCTGCCCAGATCGGGATAGACGTAAATGGACAGATCCGTGCTGCTGGCCGCGCCTAATTTCTGAACTGCCGTGGCCAGACCGCGCAAGCAGGCCTGAATCACCTGCTCCTCGTCCATGGCCGCAGGCAATTGTTGAGGAAATCTCACGTGAATCACCACGGGTTTCGCCATCGCGCCAATCTTGAGGTCGCGAGTGACCGTGCGCCACGCGATTCGTCGTGCGCGAGGGTGACTGAAGACTGGCGTCACCGTTTTCCCGCCCGTCATCTGCCAACTTCCCGCCAGCAGTCGCCCAAACGAATCAGCGATTGAACGAAGCCGCTGCGCGGGGGGCTTCGCCGAAGTAGACGCCCGGGGTGGTCTGGAGCACACGCTCCGGACCTATGATCAAAACCTCGTTCATATCCAGATCGAAATCCACTACAGCTCCCGCGCAGCTGCCGAG
>SXSK01000416.1 GCA_005793375.1 Verrucomicrobiales bacterium
ATCGCAGCAGCCTACGGTGTCGAAGTAAACATTCTGGTTGCTCCAAGGCACGTGCGCATGGAACCCACGGCTGTTGCCAGCGGAGGGCGAATTGAGTGTGAACGCCGAGCTATCCGCCGTATTCAGATTCTTCTGCCAGAAGGATACACTGAGTTCATCCTTAGATGTCGCATCATTAGCGGCTGCGAGGAATTTCTTGTCATAGGTAGCGACTGGGCCACCTTTGAGGGTCAGGTCGATGGCTTTGTCGCCTGCCTTGCCAGTGGCACCACCCGCATCGGCCGTGTATACAGAGCTACCCTGGAGTAATGCCGGATATCCCGCGACCTTGTCGGCCGTTGAACCATTGTAGGTCAGTACCGTGAACGAGTACTCCGTGGTGGCCGAATTTCCACCAGCGTCTGGATAGCTCAACGAGATCGTGTGCACCGACTTGCTACCCAACAACGTGTTTGGATCATAGTCCACTGTCAAAACGCTGCCGTCTTTGGTGAAGGTCGGCGTGACGGCGACACCATCAAACTTCATGGTGACATTCTGAGCCGTCCAAGGCGTATTTCCGTCTCGGTGCGCCAATCGAACCGTTGCGACGGGGCTGACACCTTTGGCGTTGGGTCCGGGAGATTGAGTCACCCACGCGCCCTCGGGAGGAGCTGGCAGATCGACAGCTGCCGAAAGGAACTTGCTCGGAATCGGCCGGAGAGAACCGGCGGGGGTCGTGTCACCTTCCTTACGCCACGCCACTTCGCACCAGTCACCGCCGCCACCTTCCTTGTAGAATACTCGGATGAAGTATTTGCGACCAGCGACAAGCGCCCGGGGCTCGCTGGTGAACGGAGAATCAGGCTCAGTGAAGCCATTGCAGCAGGCGGTCTGCTCAGCAACTTGCTCCAGGTTAGCTTCCTTATCGTCCGTGCTCACTTGCAGCAAGCCGTTGTCATCCGAGCGGAGGAAGAAACGATAGCTTCCAGACTCGGCAGGCGTCACGAAGCCTTCCATGGTAGCACCGTATTTTTCGTGAGAGTCCGTCGGGAACGCGTCGCGACTGTTGATCTGGTAAACGGGATGAATCTCATCGGGGGTGGCTGGGTATCGAGGATCATCGAGGAGGCCTTGAACCGCATTGCCTCCGATGCCGCCCCAGTAGGAGAATTTAAGCACGCCATTCTTGGTCAACAGGTAGGAATAGAACACCGCTGAACTGCCAGCGGGAACTTCGTTCTTCGAACCATCCTTCACGCCCTTCACGGCAACCGTGTACTTGGTCGCACCCGACGTCTGAGCCGAGGTGGTCAGCGTGACCGCCTTCTTTTTGTAGGTCGCCGCGCTCACCGTGAGGCTTGGCGTAAACGTGTAGTTCGCCAGCGCGGTCGCGGTGGCCGGGTCCACTTCCTCCGAGAAGTTAATGATCACCGTGTTGAAGCTGCCGGTTGCCGTCGCCGAGACGACCGTTGGTTTGGTAACATCCTTCGGATCGGTGCCCGCCTTGAATTCATCCAAGTTGCTCACGCCGTCGCTATCGAAGTCTTTCGCGGCATCGGAGGCGTCATTCGGATTGAACCCATTCTGAGTCTCGTAAGAGTCCGGCATGCCGTCTTTGTCGGTGTCCACAGCGACACCCAATTTTTCGACGGTGACGGCATTGAGGATAGCGTTGTGATCGCTGTAATCGCTGCTCGCCTCGGTGCCATCGAACTTAAGGACGATAGTCTTGGTCTTGGGGGTGTAAAGATGGGTCACCAACGCTTCTTTGGTTCCCTCCGAAATCCCCTCGTGCACGACGCCGGGATTGAAGTCTTTCAGAATCAGGACGTCGTCGAAAAAGATGTCAAAACCACGGTTGCAGCACTCTTCGCCGAACGTCATCTGGAACTTGTACTGAACGCCTGGCTCCAAGTTCTCGAGCGTTAGGGTGATTGCCGGGATGGCAGCGCCTGCCTGGCTCCAGCGAATGCTGCTCGTGGCGGCCTCCAAATCGTCGTCCGCTTGGGTGTCGCCGTAATCGACGTTGTACCAGTTCTTGATCCGATTACCGGCTTCAAGCGTGGCGCCAGGCACTTCGTCCCCGGTCTGCTGCCCCATGAAGGTTGCATCGCGAATCTTAATGTTTAGATCGGGGTCAGCACCGGTGGAGATCGCATAGATGAATGTGCCGTCCAGGTCCAAGCCTTCACCTTTGTCGCCGCCAGTGAAAACACCGATGGTTGTCGCCAACGGATCTGTAATCACCGGATCCGCGGCGTGTGTGGGGGTTGTCCCCCAAAGAGCCAGTGCTGCCAGAGCAATGACGGGTAATTGTGATATTGTTTTCACAAGTTTATTAATTGATGCGTACTTTACTGCCATGCCGTTTGATGTTCACAAGATCATCAAGTTCCCGACTGGTCGCCAAGCATCTCTCCAAACCTAAGGACGTCACTCGACGCGGAAAGTCCTGTCACGACCCACGATTCCGTATGGGCCGATGGAAAGATACCGTTCCATCGATTATCTGAACGACTAGCGGGGCTACATGTAAGCATCTCCATAATTCGATCCTTCTGTCAACTTATTGGAACGTCATCCGGCAAATTGCATTCCATGAATTCCCGGCCTTCCAAAATGGCCATACGAACCACGAGCCTCTTGATCGCGGCGGCGAACTCCTTAACGTCCACGGGTGATGTCGCTTCAAAAGCACGCGCTCGTGGGATCGTTGCTGATCGGAATCTTGGGACACCTCTGGACTCAAAACACAACGCGTGCGGCCGCGCCTTCGGCTCATGGGGCTGCTGACTTTCCGGCGGCGACGCAAGACGCCAAGAAACTGCAGTTGAGTTCAGAATGGAAACTCGACGTGTGGGCGGCGGATCTTCAACTCGCCAACGGAGTCGCCTTCAGTTTCAATCTGGTGAGCGGCACAAGTCGCCAGGAAACGCCGCCTACCCTTCAATGGTACGTGGCTGAGTCCTATCGCTGGGCGAATAGCATTTTTGATATCACCCAAAAGACCAATTGGCTTTTGGCGGACATGGCTTTTCGAAATGTTGGCGATCGCGCTGCGTTTTTGTCCCGTGAATACGCCACCAACCTCAACGTGCTCACGCGCGACTCGGAACAAATCCGGCTCATTGAAGATCGGGATGGAGATCACCGAGCGGATCACAGCGAGGTTTTTGCCGATGGCTACAACTCGATGGTGGATGGGACGGCCGCGGGTGTCTTGGCTCAAGGTACGAATGTCTGGTTCGCCAACATCCCAAACCTGAGTCGTCATCGAACGGCCGGCGTGCCCTCAGAGGGACCAGCCGCCCAATCGCCTTCGGTCCCGACCCTACCGCAAGGCAACCCCTCCAGGGAAACGCTCGCCACCGGATTCGGCGTTCACATCGGTGTCTCAGGCCATGATCTCCATGGGCTGATTCGCGGACCGGACGGACGTATTTATGTGAGCATTGGCGATCGCGGGCTGAGCCTTACCAACCGGGAAGGCATCGTTATCCAACTTCCCGATTGTGGCGGAGTGCTTCGTTGCGAACCGGACGGGCGCCATTTGGAACTCTTCTGCCACGGACTGCGCAATCCGCAGGAACTGGCCTTTGACGATCTCGGAAATCTTTGGACCGTGGACAATGATACTGCGGGAGCGGATCCATGTCGGCTGCTGCATTTGGTCGAAGGGGCGGACTATGGGTGGCGCACGAGCTACCAGCACATGGAAGGGTTCGGACCTTGGGTGCAGGAACAGCTATGGCGCGGCGGTCAGGACGGCATCCTTCCATTGGCCGGCACCGTCAGTCAGGGACCCAGCGGCTTGGCTTATGTCCCGGGTTCCCAATTTGGGTCTCGGTTCGCGAATACGTTTCTCCACTGCGATTTCCCCGGGGGAGTCGTGGCCTTTACGGTACAACCTGTGGGGGCCAGTTTCACCCTGGGCCAGAAAGAGAAGTGGCTTTGGAACTGTTGGCCAACGGATGTTGAGTTTGGGCCCGATGGCGCAGTGTATGTCCTGGATTGGGTCGCCGGGTGGGGACGGCCTCAAAAGGGGCGCATCTACCGAGTCAGCCCAAGTGCTTCAACCAGCCAGGAAATGAAGAATTTTTGGAGCCAAACAGCCCACTTATTGACAGCAGGCGTGATGTCCAGGCAGGGAACCCCCGAACTGCTGGAGATGCTGAACCATCCTGATCGCCGGGTCCGCTTGGAAGCGCAGTGGGAACTGGCAAACCGAGGTCCGGATTCATTGCCTAGGCTAGCCGAAACCGCTCACTTAAGTTCCAGTCGCTTCCAACGCCTCCATGCTCTTTGGGCTCTACAACAACTCGCTCGGACCCATCTGGAAGCTTCCTCGGATTGGGATCTCGCCATGGCGCGACTGCTACACCTACTGGGGGATCCAAATCGGCGACTTGCCGCCGAAGCCGCCGTCACATTACATGAAGCCGGATGCACCAACGTTGCTTCTCAAGTTCAACGGTTGCTTTCCGACCCGGATTATCAGGTGCGTTTGATTGCGAGTTTCTCCGGGGTGCGTTCTCCCAAGGCACGACCACCTAGGGCATGGTCGCGTCCCCTTTCTGAACTGCTGAACAACCGAGCCGAACCTTGGGCCAAGGTTTTGTTGTCCACACTATCCACCCAAACAGTGGTCCCCTCTCCTCTGAAACGCGCGCAATGGTTGCTCGCCGACGCCTCGGATGACCGGTTTCTCGAACACGCAGCCGCGCGTATCCTGCACGCGGGCTTCGGTTTGGCTGAGTTCCAGGAAAAAGAGCTACTCCAGGCTGCTGCCGATACCAATCCTCCGGTTCGACGGGCGGCGCTCATCGCGCTTCGTCGCATCGCAGAACGTTCCTTAAATGGCCCAGGCTGGCCCGGAGCCGAACAGCCCATGGGGCGCGTGGGAAGCATCGGCACCCAGTGGATCAGCTTCCTGACCGATCCCAACCCGGAGGTCGTCATAGCGTCCGCCCGCGCCATCCACGATATCCCGATCGTAGCTGGCATTCCGGCATTGGCTTCCTATATCACCAAGATCGATTGCCCCACCAACTTACATTCGCGGGTTATCGACGCCTGCTTTCGACTGGGCACCCAACAACATGCCCAAATGTTGGCTGGATTTGCAGCCCGACGTGATGTCCCAGATGCCTCGCGCGTTTTGGCCTTGCGCGCACTTGCCGAATGGGAACACCCCAGCCCATTGGATCGCGTCAATGGCTTGTGGAGACCACTCGTTACGATTCGGAAAGAG
Source organism: Verrucomicrobiales bacterium (assembly GCA_005793375.1). Taxonomy (GTDB): domain Bacteria; phylum Verrucomicrobiota; class Verrucomicrobiia; order Limisphaerales; family UBA9464; genus SXSK01. Next base: position 5,234 of record SXSK01000416.1, read on the forward strand.
CGCGTGACGAATGCGGTGCCTCCAAGCGCCACAAGTAATCCCCTGCTCGCCCGGGCAGCGGAAGTTCAGGCCGGCCGCAATCTGGGACGGGCCGCGGAGATTCCTTCGTTCCCAGCCGATCTTGGCCGCTCGGTTTCTTACGATGAGGCCATCACACTCCGACGCAACCCCGCCCCCGCGCAACGGGCTTTCCTCCGTGTGGCTGGAGAACTAATGGATCCCAGTTTACCTTCTGAAGCCGGCATCATCCTGCCCGGTGGTGAATCCCTTCCGGTTCAACTCGCCGTCGTCCAAACCGCCGTCGCCCTCAAGACCAAGGAGGCCTCAACACCCCTGTATGAGAAGTTCCTTCGTCCCCCAACCTTTCCCGAAGTGCGACGAGCGATTGTGCCCGCTCTCGTCGCTCTCAAGTCAGCGGCTGCATCGGAGGTCGTGCGTCTCGCCATGACATCTCCCGATCCCGTGCTTCGCGCCAGCGCGGTGCCGCATTTGGATCAACTGGAGGGGGACGAAGGGGTTCAACTCCTGAATGCTCTCGCCCAAGATCCCCAGGCCAACCTCGCAGCGCGCCAAGCGGCTTGGCGTCAAATAGGGGCTCGCCTAAGCGCCGAGCCAGGTTCTTCCACAACCCTGACACCTCAATCGCTCCAAATGCTCCGCGACACTCTCGATCAATTCCTGGACGGATCCCTCCCCGCTGGGCTTCATCTGGAGGTTCTCCAAGCGGCACAATCCAGTCGCGATCCTAAAGTCCGGCAGAGCCTTGTTCGGTGGACAGGGCAGTTTCAAGATTTCGACTTTAAGGAGGCAGGTGAAACAAAAGGCGGTATAAAACTGGACAAAAGGCGCTGACTTTATTTAACTGCCGGCATGTCCGAGCCTATTACGCTACCCGAGCACGAGCAACAAACGG